>CAZPER010000043.1:0-31721 GCA_964585655.1 uncultured Gemmatimonadaceae bacterium
TCCCTCGCCCCCCTCGAGGACGAAGTCCCGTACCACCTCGCCCCGGTCTCGCAGGGCCCGGAGCAGCGTCCGCACCCGGGTGCGGATCGGCGCGCCACCGCCGCCGCTGCCGCGGCCGGTGATCAGGCGCACCACGCCGCCGCGCCGCGCCCGGCATTGGGCGCGCAGGAAGCGCTCGGCGTTGGCCGCGGCCTCGAGGACACTCTGGCCGTGCAGATCGAACACCATGTCGGGCGCGCGCTCGGTCCAGTCCGGCATGCCGTAAAGATAGCGTGACGGGATTGCCCGGGAGGGTACCCTCCGCTACCGTACGAAGGCTTTTCCAATCCCTCTGGAGTCGCCCGTGAAAGGTCTCAGGCGCCGGCTCTGCGCCAGCGCGTTCGTCGTCCTTCCCGTCGTCGCATCACTCCTCGCCTGTTCCCCCCGCACCGGGCCCGTGGTCATCGGCCTCGCGGGACCATTTTCCGACTCGGTCGGCGCCCCGATGCGCCGAGCCGCCGAGATGGCGGTGGAACAGATCAATGCGGTGGGCGGCATCAACGGCCAGCCGGTGCGACTGATCGTCCGCGACGATTACGGCGATCCCGACTCGGCGGTGAACGTCGCCAGCGCGCTCGAAGCGGCCGGTGTGGTCGCGGTGATCGGGCATGTCTACTCCGGCACCAGCCTCGCCGCCGCGCCAGTCTACAACGGCGCCGCGCGGCCGGTGCTCCAGGTCTCGCCCAGTTCCTCCGCCCCCGCGCTGACCGGTGCCGGCGACTACACCTTCCGCACCTGCCCCAGCGACCTCCAGATGGGCGCGGCGCTGGCGCAGTTCGCCGCCAACCGCCTCGGACTCACGCGCGGCACCATCCTCTACCTCAACGACGAGTACGGCCGCGGCATCCGCGCCACCTTCGCCAGCGAATTCTCCCGCCAGGGCGGCCTGATCGAGGACCAGGCGCCGTACCTCGGCGATGCCCCCGACGTCGGACCGTACCTCGACCGGATCGTGCGGCGGAAGAGCAGCCAGTTCATCTTCGCCGGCGGCAACCGCAGCGAGGCGGAGGCGATGCTCCGTGCCGCCCGCGCCCGCGGGCTGCAGTTGCCGTTCCTCGGCGGCGACGCCCTCGAGGGCATCGAGGAAAGCGGCGCGCTGGCCGAAGGGGTCTACGTCTCCAACGCCTACCTCGCGAGCTTCGATACGCCGAAGAACCGTGCCTTCGTGCTCGACTACCTGCGGAAGTACCCCGCCGCGCTCCCACCCAACCAGCCGGCGGCGGCGACCTACGACATCCTCTTCATGCTGCGGGACGTGATCGCGCGGGTGGGCACCGACCGGCGCGCCATCCGCAACGCGGTGGCGGCGATCGGCCAGGGCTCGCCCCCCTTCGAGGGCGTCACCGGCGAGATCGCCTTCGATGCGGCCGGTGATGTGCCC
Organism: uncultured Gemmatimonadaceae bacterium; assembly: GCA_964585655.1. Classification (GTDB taxonomy): domain Bacteria; phylum Gemmatimonadota; class Gemmatimonadetes; order Gemmatimonadales; family GWC2-71-9; genus JADJOM01. Next base: position 1,421 of record CAZPER010000043.1, read on the forward strand.
CGCCAGCGGGTCATCATCGGGCGGGTCACGGGTGGCCGCGTGGTCGCGGTGGAGGAGCTGTGAACATCCTCTATCGCAGCCTGCGGCGCCTGAACGCCGTCACCGTCGCCAGCACCATCCTGCTGGTGCTGGGCATGGCGCTCGTGGCCGTCTTCGCGCTCCGCACCGTCACCCGGCGGATGGAAGCGGACATCGCGACCCTCGGCGATGGCGCCCGGCTGAGCAGCTCCCTGGTGTCGGCCGTCCTGACCCAGATCCGCTCGGCCGAGCACTACCTGCTCACGCCCAGCAGCGCCACCAAGTCCGAGTTCCTCAGCAGCGGGGACACGGCCTACACCATTCAGTCCCGGCTTCGCGCCCTCCCCAATCTCGACAACCGCGACCGGCGCCTCATCAACCTGGTCGGGGCCAGCCAGGCGGAGCTCGAGGTGGCCTATGCCACCGCCCACGCGCTGGCGGACGTGGGGCGCCGGGACGAGGCCCTGCTGATCGCCGCCCGCGCCGGCGGCGCCACCGACAGCCTGGTCGCGGTGGTGCGCACCCTGAGCGATGCCCAGAGCGCCCATGCGCAGGAGCGCGCGGCCACCCTGAGCGACCGGGCCTGGTTCTTCCAGAAGCTGCTCATTGCCTGTGCCATCCTCGCACTCCTGCTGGCGATCACCGCCGGCCTGGCCCTGATCCGGCTGGTGGACCGCCAGATGAACCGGCTGATCGCCGCGGCGGATCGCTTCGGCGCCGGCGACCTCCGCCCCATGCAGCTCGGCCACATGCCCGACGAGCTGGCCCGGCTGGGCCGCGCCATGGACGACATGGCCGGCCGGCTGCGGCGGGTGGTGCAGGCGGTGGTCCAGGAGTCCCATCAGCTCTCCGGCAACGCCGGGGATTTCTCCGCCATGAGCGAGGAGATCGCCGCCTCAAGCGGCGAGATCTCGGCCGCCATGGTCCGGATCTCCGAGGGTGCCGAGCACCAGGTGCAGGGGATGACCGAGGCGGATCAGCTCCTCGCCCGCCTGCGGGAGGCTTCGGCCTCGAACGCGGAGGCCGCCCAGAAAGCGGTGCGCCTGGCCGAGGAGATCCGCCGCACCGCGCTTCGCTACCGCAGCGACGTCGGAGCGGCCCGCTCCACCCTGCTCGACATCCGCGAGGTCGTCCAGACCAGCTCGCAGCAGGTCCGGGCGCTGGTGGACCAGTCGGAGTACATCACCGACTTCATCGACCTCATCAAGCAGATCTCCTCCCAGACCAACCTGCTCGCGCTCAATGCCGCGATCGAGGCGGCCCGGGCCGGCGAGCATGGCCGCGGGTTCGCCGTGGTGGCGGACGAAGTGCGCCAGCTCGCCGATTCGAGCGCCCGCGCGGCGCGGGAGGTGACCAAGACGGTCGAGTTCCTCCGGGGCCAGATCCGGCAGATCGCCGAGACGATGCAGGTGGGCACCACAAAGGTGGGCGGAATCGAGTCGGTGGCGCAGGCCGTGGTCGAGGGCCTCGACACCATCGGGATCGCGATCGGGGAAGTTCAGACCGCGGCCACGACCCTCTCGCAGCAGGCGGGCCAGAACCGGGATGTGGTGGGGGAGCTGGCCGGCCGCACCGCGCTGGTCGCGCGGGCCGCCTCGGAGCATGCCTCGGCCAGCGAAGAGGTCTCCGCGGCCGCCGAACAGCAGAGCGCGTCCACCGAGGACATGGCGGCGAACGCCACCGCCCTCCTGGACGCGAGTACCCGACTCTCGAAGCTGGTGGGGGAGTTCCGGACCTAGGGCCGCCCTTACTTCTTCTTCTTGGGGGCGGGTTTCTTCGCGGCGGATTTGGGCTTGGCCTTCACCTTGGCCTTGGCCGCCTTCTCCCGCTCGGCCGTCCGCTCGGCCCGGCGGAGCGCCGCCTCCTTCACCTCAGCGAGTACCCGCTCGCCTTCGTCGTTCCCCACCAGCCCGCGCCGCGTGGCATAGCGGATCAACTCCTCCGCGTCCGCCTGCTGGAACTCCGCCAGCCGGGCCGCCGAACGGATCACGTTGAGCAGGGCGTCGGCCACCGGACTCCGCAGCACGTTCGCGATGCCGGGCAGCGCTTCCAGGAGGGTGGAAATCTGGGAAGCGCCAAGTTCCGAGGCCAACGGGCCCTCCTCGCGGGATCAGGGAGCGGCAGAGGCGAATACCCCCCCCGCATAGCGAGCGGCAACGTACCATCCGGGCAGGGGATGGTCAAGAATTCCACGACGAAAGCGGCCGAAACCCGAAGGTCTCGGCCGCGAGTGGCTAGTAGTAGCCAATACTACCTATTAAGGGACACTCCGGCTCAGAAGCCGTAACGGAGGAAGCCGGTCAGCCCCCAGCCGGTGATGGAGTTGCTCACCCCCGCCGCGTCCTTGATGGACCCGAAATCCACCCGCAGGCCCGGGACGAACGCGACGGAGGGGCTCAGGTCGATCCGCAGCCCGGACCCCAACCCGACCAGATAGCCGCTCCCGTCTTCCGGGGTCCAGATCCGGGTCTCGGCGAGGGGCTCGAGGGACATCCTGGTGCCGACCGGGAACGCACCGCTCACCCCGAAGGTGAACACGTTTTCCTTGTTGCCGATCGAGGAGCCGGCCGAGTCTCCGGCGGCGCCGGCGGCGCGGTGGTAATTCCAGGCGTACACCGAGACGATGCCGCCGGCGAGCGGGGACTGGAGCCCGGCATCCACGATGAAGCGGTTGCCCGGATCGTACGCGCCCGAGCCGAAGCCGCCACCGCGCAGCTCGTCGTTGCTGAAGGTGGAGAAGGTGAAGCCGAGCGAGAGCCGGCTCTGGCCCACCAGACGATCGGCGCCGGCGCGAATCCGGGTCTCGACGCCGGGCTGGTACTTGACCGAGTTGCTGGCGCTGTCGCTGAAGGGTTCGTACTCGCCGCTGAAGCGCAGGCTGGCCGCCAGGCCGAGGTTCCAGTTCCCGGCGCTGGTCGCCGCCGCGATCCCGGGGGTGACCGACGTCCCGGAGCCGTAGGAATTGACCGGGAAGAGCAGGAAGGTGGAGGAGGCGCTCGACGCGACATTGAACTGCGAGAGCGTGGTCGTCTGCTTGCCGGTGGGGAGGTTCACCAGCACGCTGGCGACGACGGCATCGGTCCCCAGGACGTAGGAGGCACGGATCTGGGTATCGGTGAAACTGGAGAACGAATCGCTACCGCCGGCGGAATCGGGGCGAACGACGGTCGTGATGGCGTAGTTGGTGCCGACGTCGAACGAGAAGCGCCGCCCGACCGGCACGATGACGCCCATCGGGAACGCCACCTGACGCAGCTTGTCCACCGCGAACTTCTCCCCGAAGGAGTACTGCCGGGCCTCCACGCCGCCGACGAACGCGGCCTGGGGATAGAGATTCTGCTGCGCCCCGGCTGCGGCGGGGAGGGCGGCCACCAGGGCGGCCAGCGCGACTGCGAAAGTGGGAGTCCGCATCAGGGGCGCGTGATGATGATGATGATGGTGCCGAGCAGCCCACCGGGCGTGCTGGGATTGTCACTGCTCAGGGTCTCGGGCAGCGTCGGCCGCGTGGTCGGAGCCTGGGACACCGGTCCGTTGCTGCCCACCCGGGTGGTGAGTGTGGTCCCGACCGAGGGGGTGGTGACCTGGATCCCGGTGCGGAGGATCGGGCCCCGGCCGGTGGTGCCTGGCGACCGGTCCCGTCCCGCGTCGGCGGTCTCCTCACCGCCGAAGCCGCTGCCGGGGAGGAGTCCGGCCAGGACCCGGGGCGTCACCTGCTGGGCCTGGGCGGCGCGGGCGCTGTTGGCCCGCCGGGCGCGGGCCTGGGCGAAGTTCGGGTCCCGGGCCACCGCCGCGGCGTAACTCGCCTCGGCGGCGGCGTAGTCTCCGCGGTCCTCCGCCTCGAGGCCACCGCTGAAGGCCAGGAAGGCCTGCATGTCGGCGGTCGGGCGTTCGCTGATGGCCCGCCGCTCGGAGGGCGTCAGCACCATCCCCATCTGATCCAGCAGCCGGAACAGCACCGTCTTCTCCAGCTGGAAGAGCTGCTGCAGCTGATCGCTCCCGGTGCCGGTGGCAACCACCGAGCTGCTGGTCGCGTCCACCACCGCGGCATCGAGTCGCAGGTCGGTGCTCCCCGGCGCCTCTCCTACGGAACCCTGGATGACGCGCCCGGCGCGCAGCAGCCGGCCGGAGCGGGCCCCGGTGCCCGGATCCACCCGGCCGGTCTCATTGAGGGCCAGCTCCTCCACCAGCGCTTGCACCCGTTCCCGCTCCAGCAGGGTCAGGCGGCTGAGTTTGGAGAGGTCGGTGATCATCAGGTGCGTGAGGCCCCGTCCGAGGGGCGCGTATTCAGGGTTGGTGCCCACGTAGCGGAAGGGGAACACCGCCACGGCGTTCGCCGTCGGCGGCTGGGCGCTGAGGGCCTGTTCCCGGCCGATCGCCTCGCGGGCGGCGGCGCGCAGCTCGGCCCGGGTGAGGAGGGTGAGGCGGTTCTCGATTTCGGTCCGCTGCCCTGCATTCTTGGCCTGGGCCGACGCAGTGGTGTAGGCCACGCGGGCCGAGTCGTAGCGGCCCAGTTCCTCGAAGGTCAGCCCGAGGTAGACGTGGGCCGGGAAATTCTGCCGGTTGAGGATCAGGGCGCTCGACAGCACGGCGTGGGCGCGTTCGAAGTTCTTCGCCTCGTAGTAGCCGATGCCGAGCTGGGTCATGAGGCCGGCGTCACGGGGACGCTGCTGGCTCGCCGCCTCGAGGGCGGAGAGATCGGCGGGGGCCGGGGCCTGCGGGGCCTGGCCTCCCGCGCAGGCGGCCAGGAGGGCCACGCCAGCGGCGAGCGTCCTTCTCGTCAGGTGCATAGGTCCCTGGGGGATGGGGTGGGTCACTTTCCAATGTACCGGCCGCCACTGGATTGGGAAGAGGGGGCCGAAGAGCTACCGCACCGTCAGCGTGCCCTGCATCCGATATGCGGCGTGCGTCACAGTTTCGAAGCGATACTTGCCCGCCGGAAGGCCGGGCAGGGTCACCCGGAAGCTGGCCCCCGCCGTGGCCAGCACCGGCCCGCGGAGTTCCGTGCTGCCGGGCGGCAGGGCCGCCTGCAGCCGGCCGCGCAGCGCGGGGGGGATGTCCGCCGCCACGAACGCGACGACGTACGGGCCGCCCGACTGGACGGTGAACTCGATGACGTCGCCTCCGGCCACCACCAGCCGGTCCGGGGCAAAACGGAACTCCCCCTCCGCAGGGTGCTCCAGCCGGACCTCATGCACCCGCTGCGCGGCGAGCGCCGGACTCGCCAGCAGCAGGCCGACAATGAGCATCCATGCGCGAGACATGTTTGCGCCCTCCCCCAGCCAACTTTAGATTGACGTACGGGCGGGCCGGGGACTCTCACCCCGGCGTTCCTCCCGCCAGAAGGACGACCCGTGGGACGTCGCGGGATCAAAGAATACCGGGCCGCCGAGGCCCTGCTGCTGATCGCGGCCGACCGCGACCACCGGCCGCTGGTATGCCCCTCCTGCTCGACCCCCAGCATCGACCGCAGCCCCAAACGTAACGAAGAGCCGGCCGGACGGGTCACGCTGACCTGCCGCACCTGCAGCCGGACCGCCTCCTATCTGGTCCGGGCCTCGATGAGCTCGCCGGAGGAGCCCCGGCACGGCTGAGAGTAGGCGGCGCCCCGCGGCGGTTCTACATTCCTCCGCCATGCTCTCGCCGCAGCAGCTCATCTTCCTGACGGTCTTCATCGACCTGATCGGGTTCGGGATCGTGCTCCCGCTGCTGCCGAGCTACGCGGCGGCGTTCCAGGTGAGCGACACCGCCATCGGGTTCCTGGTCGCCAGTTTCTCCCTCATGCAGTTCCTGCTGGCCCACTGGTGGGGCCGCCTCTCCGACCGGATCGGCCGCCGCCCGGTGCTGCTGGTGGGCCTCGCCGGGAGCGCCGTCTCCTACCTCGTCTTCGCGCTGGCCGGCAGCTTCTGGCTGCTGCTGGTCTCGCGCATGGTTGCCGGCGCCATGGGGGCCACGGTCAACGTGGCCCAGGCCTACCTCGCGGACGTCACGGCACCGGAGCGCCGCGCCAGCGCGATGGGGCTCCTCGGGGCCGCCTTCGGCCTCGGCTTCGTGGTGGGACCTGCGCTCGGCGGCATCTCCAGTCACTGGGGGGACGCCGGTCCCGGCCTGATCGCCTCGGGACTCACCGGCCTCAATCTCCTCATGGCGTGGCGCTGGCTGCCCGAGTCGCGCCCGGGCGGGGCGCCGGCGGCAGTCGCCGTGCCGGTCCACTGGAGCAGATTCCTCGCGCCGTTCGCCGCGGTGGGGCTCTCCACGATCGCCTTCACCGTGCTCTACGTGGTCTTCCCGCTGCAGGTGGAGCGCGCCCTCGGCCTCGATCGCCACCAGTCGGCCTATCTCTTCGTGCTCATCGGACTGGTGAGCGCCGTGGTGCAGGGCGGCCTGATCGGGCGGCTGGTGGCGCGGTACGGCGAACGGGGGCTGATCGGCGCCGGGGGGCTGGTCCTCGCGGCGGGCCTGGCCCTCCTCCCCGCCGCGCTGGCGCCGGGCTCGGGATTCGGGCCGCTCCTGCTGGCGCTGGTGCTGGTCGCCGCGGGGTCGGCGACGATCGCGCCCAGCGCCGCGGCCTACGTGAGCCGGGTGGCGCCGGCGGACGAGCAGGGACGGGCGCTCGGATTGCTGCAGAGCGTCGGCGCGGTGGCGCGGATCGCGGGGCCGATTGCGGCCGGCAGCCTCGCGGCGGCCTTCTCCCCCCGCGTCGCGTTCCTTGCCGCGAGCGGCGCCGCGGGGCTGGCGGGAATCTCGGGGCTGCTGGGGTGGAAGGAACTGCGCCGGACGACTACCGGGGCTGGGTGAAGAAGCGGCGCCAGCGGATGGTGGTGAGCAGGCGCAGCGGCTGCTCGCTGGCGGGGTCGTAGCTGAAGTAGATGAACAGCGGGGTGCCCCGCACGGCGCGGCGCGGCAGGAAGCCCCAGTAACGGCTGTCGTACGAGTTGTCCCGGTTGTCCCCCATCATGAACAGCGAGCCCGCCGGCACCACGAGCGGCCCCCAGTCCTGCAGGTCGGGGCTATAGCCGGTGGTGTCCCGGGCGAGATACCGCACCTGCCAGGCGTACATCCGGTGCCGCGCCTCCACCATCTCGGACCGTGTCGGGTCGTCGTGGCGCACGAAGGCTTCCTCCACCGGGGCGCCGTTCCGGTACAGGACGCTCCGCCGCATCTCCAGCGTGTCCCCGGGAAGGCCGACGGCCCGCTTCACCACCTTCATGTCCCGCTCTTCCACCGAATCGAACACCAGCACGTCACCCCGGGCCGGCTCCCGCCAGGCGGGAAGGCGGAGGCCCAGGCCCGGAATCTCCGGGCCGTAGATGGCCTTGTTGACGAACAGGTGATCGCCGGGGCGGAGGGTGTTCTCCATGCTGGAGGACGGGATCCGGAACGCCTCGAGCAGGAAGGTGCGGAGCAGCAGCCAGGCGGCGATGGCGACCAGGATCGCCTTGGTCCATTCGCGGAGGGCCTCGCCCAGCGTGGCTTCGCGGGGCGCGGCGCCCGCGGCATCGGTCATCGGGGAACGGTGAAGAGGCGGTTCCAGCGGGTCGCGGTCAGGAGCGGAAGCGGCCGCCAGCTGGCCGGGTCGAAGCTGTAGTAGATGATGAGCGGCGAGCCGCGAAGGTTGCGACGCGGGAGGAAGCCCCAGAAGCGGCCGTCGTACGAGGAGTCCCGGTTGTCCCCCATGACGAAGAGGGACTCGGGGGGCACCACCAGCGGGCCCCAGTTGTTGCGATCCGGCTGGTAGGGGCCGGCCCGGTTGCCCACGAGCCGCGCGGCCTGCCACGCCCGCATCTGGGCCCGGCTGCCGTTGGGATCGGGATCGTCCGGGCGGGCGCGCCGGACATACGGCTCGGCGAGCGCGACCCCGTTCCGGAGCACGGTGCCGGCCTCCATGGCCAGGGTGTCCCCGGGCAGCCCGATCACCCGCTTCACCACGTCGAGCCCCGCCGTCTCCACCGACTCGAAGATCACGATGTCGGCGTGGCGCGGCTCGCGAAAGGCCGGCAAGAGCGAACGGGTGAAGGGGATCTTGGCCCCGAAGGTCGGGCGGGCCACCCAGAGGACGTCCCCGGTGAGCAGCGTCGGGTCCATGCTCTCCGACGTGATGTGAAACGCCTGCACCACGAAGGTCCGCAGGATGAGCCAGGCCACGACCGCGAAGCCGAGGCTCTTGGCCCACTCCTTCAGCGTGTTCCGGCCCGGTTCCGGATCGGTCACTCCACCCAGTCCGCGATGAACAGGTTGGTCTCGCCGACTTCCTTCTGGTTCCGGTTGGAGGCCCAGATCAGCCGCTTCCCGTCATAGCTGAACATCGGGAAGGAATCGAAGTCCGGATGGGTGGTGATCTTCTCGAGGCCGGTGCCGTCCACGTTGATCAGGAACAGGTCGAACTCCCCGCTCCGCGGCTTCTCGAAGTTGGAGGAGAAAATGATCTTCCGGCCATCCGGCGTGAACACGGGGGCGAAGTTGGCCCCGCCCAGGTTGGTGACCTGGCGCGGATTGCCGCCGTCGGCGTCGGCCACCCATACCTCGACCCGCGCCGGCCGCACCATCCGGTTGCGCAGCAGGTTGAGGTAGTCCGCCGTGTCGGCGGCGGTCTTCGGGTACCCGGCGCGCCAGACGATCTGGGTGCCATCGGGCGAGAACCAGGCGCCGCCGTCGTAGCCGACCCGGTGGGTGATCCGGCGCACGCCGGAGCCGTCCACGTTCATCGTGTACAGCTCGATGTCCCCGTCCCGGGTGCTGGTGAAGATGATCCGCTTTCCGTCCGGCGACACCGTGGACTCGGCGTTGTAGGAGCCGTCGCTGGTCAGCTGCCGCAGGTCCGAGCCGTCCAGCTTCGAGGTATAGATCTCGAGGTTGCCGAGCGGCCAGACATAGCCGTGGGACTTGTCGGGGACGGGCGGGCACTCGGGGGCATGCTTGAAGGTGGAGCTGTACAGCAGGCGCTGGTCATTGGCGTAGAAGAAGCCGCAGGTGGTCCGCCCCAGCCCGTTGGACACCCGCCGCACCCCCGAGCCATCCGCGTTCATGATGTATTGCTGGTCGCAACCGGCGTCCACCCGCTCCTGCCGCTGGAAGGTGACCTTCCGTCCATCCCGGGAGAAATACGCCTCGGCGTTGTTGCCGCCGAAGGTCAGCTGCCTGATGTTCGCGAGATGCCGCTCGCCCGGTTCGGCGGGAACGACGGTGGTCGAGGCCGGGGAGCCCGGCGCTCCGGGGGTGCACCCGAGGGGAGCCAGGGAGAGGCCGGCGAGGAACAGGATCGGAATTCGCATAGGGGTGGAAGAATAACCGCGGGCCGGGGTGGGGTGGAGGGGAGGAAAAAGGGCCGGGGGAGGATGCAGGGAGGGGCGGCCGGCGGCCGTCCTTCCCTGAACCCTCCCCCGGCAGCGGTCACGACGCCGGCCCCCGGGGCCGGCGCCGCGCGCCGGTGCTCAGTTGGTCTTGCTCAGCTCCACCCGGCGGTTGGCCAGCCGGCCGGCCGGGGTGGTGTTCTCGGCGGTCGGGTTGTCCGGCCCGTAGCCCTTGGCCGTCATCCGGGCGCCATCGACACCCTTGCTGATCAGGTAATCCCGCACCGCGTTGGCCCGCGCCTCGGAGAGCCGCAGGTTGGTGGCGCGCCGCCCGGTGTTGTCGGTGTGCCCGCCCACCTCGACGGTCACCTCCGGGTTGTCGATCAGCGACTGCGCCACCCGGTCCAGGATCTCCTGCGATTCCGGCAGCAGCACCGACTTGCCGGTCTCGAAGTTCACGCCCTGCAGCACCAGCGGCTGTCCGGCCTGGAACAGCGCGGCGCAGCCCACGGCGTCCACGGTGGTGCCGGCGGGGGTGTCGGGGCACTTGTCGTTGGCGTTGATCACCCCGTCCCGGTCGGAATCGGAGGGGCAGCCGGTCGCGTCCACCGCGGTGCCGGCCGGGGTGTTGGGGCAGCGGTCGAGGGTGTCGGAAACGCCGTCGCCGTCGGAGTCACGCGGGCAGCCGTTGGCGTCCACCGGGGTGCCGGCGGGGGTGTTGGGGCAGCGGTCGGCGCCATCCGCCACGCCATCGCCGTCGGTGTCCTTCGGGCAGCCCGTCGCATCCACCGCGGTGCCGGCGGGGGTGTTGGGGCACTTGTCGTTCGCGTCCACCACGCCGTCGCCATCCGCATCCTTGGGCAGCGAGCAGCCATTGGCGTCCACGCGGTCGCCGGCCGGGGTCCCGGGGCAGCGGTCCAGGTTGTCGGTCACGCCGTCGCCGTCGGCATCCTTGGGCAGCGAACAGCCGGTCGCGTCCACCCGGTCACCCATCGGGGTATCGGGGCACTGGTCCACCGAGTTGAGTACGCCGTCGCGGTCCCGGTCCCCGTCCCGCTTGCCGCCGAGCAGCAGGGACAGGCCGGCCTGCGCGCCCAGATGCACGTTCTTGTCGGCCTGGTCGATGCCCAGCGCCGGGAAGGGGCCGTTCTTGCTCTCGGCGGAACTGATGTAGTCGAGGGTGCCGTCGAGCCGGATGGAAAGCACGTCGCCGGTGCCGAGCCGGACGCCGACGAGGCCGCCGAACCCACCCTTGCTCTCGGTGTAGCCCTTGCGGAACAGGTTGTGGGCGTAGCCGCCGCCCAGCAGCAGCGCGCCGTGCTCGCCCACGGGGAGGTTGTACACCAGCCGGCCGTGGATCGGGATATTCCGGACGAACACCTCGGTGGAGCTGAAGGTCGGCCCGTAGGCGATGTCACCCTCGATGGCCAGGTTCCGCAGCACGAAGACGCCCAGCCGGCCGCCGATCCCGACCCGGTCGTCGAAGTTGAGATCCTTGTCATACTTCGTGTAGCGCCCGAAGGCGCCGATCTCGATCGTCCCCGCCGACTGCGCCGCCAGCGGCGCGGCGGAGAGGAGCGCGAGCATCGGCAGCAGACCACGTGTGAACCGCATGTACCCCTCCTGCAGGTGAGTGTACCCCTACGACTGCCGCCGACAGTAGTGGACCGCAACGCGGCCGTCAACCATCCGGCCGGCAACACGTTAGACAAGTGTGAGGCAGGTCACAGTGCCCCGTCGCGCCGGTGTCGGCGAGGGCTCGGCCGGATCCCCGCAGTCCACTGCCGGTACCCCGGAATCCCACTCCGGTTCCGGCGGCAGTCGGACCGTCAGGGTAGCAGTTCTAACGACGCGTCGGGGGGAGCGGAAAGGCGGAACAGGTTCAATGCCGCGCCGCGGCGAAGGTCGCGGTCCAGCAGGTTCCAGGTGGCGAAGCCGTCCTCGGAGGCAGGCTCCAGCAGCACGACGGCGAAGGCGCCCAGCCGCTGGTCGGTGGAGACGAAGTACCAGCCGGGGGCCGCGTCGGCCGTGGTAGATCGCCACGCCCCCCGCACCGCGACGGTGCGGTGTCCCTCGAAGACGAAGGGCGCCGCCCGGACGCTATCCACGGTGAACGCCTCCGCCGCTCCGGACCAGGGGCCCCGGAGCCGCGCCACCTGCACCCCCTGGCTGCGCAGCAGGGTCACGAGGTGGGTGTAGGCCGGCGGAAGGAGGTAGCCGGCCGGCCGGCTCACCCGCTCGGTGCCGGCAAAGCGGTCGAATACCGGCATCCGGATGGCCCGGAACGTTCCGCTGCGGCGCCGCCGGGCGAAGCCGTGGCTGCCGTCGCCGTCGGCGGCAGTGAGCTCCGCGATCACCTCGTCCATGCGAGGCGGGGCCAGGACCGATCCCAGGGCTATCGAATCGGGGCGCCACCGGTCCGAGGCCGCCACCACCCGGCGGATCGCCGTCCGTTCCTCCGCGGCGAGCGAGAGGATCTCCCGCACGAAGAGGTAGGTCGCGCGGATCCGGACCGGGAAGGGGTCGTTGCTGTACGCCTCGGAGAGAATCGGGATGCGCCCGCGCAACCCGGCGGCGTTGGTGCCGAAGCGGGGACGCGCGTCGTAGGTCTCCCACCCCTGGACCAGGGAGTCGGGCTCCTGGTTGCGGAAGTTCCCATAGGGGAAGGTCTCGACCCGGTGCCGCCGGCGCATTCGTTCCCGGAGCGTGGGCAGGAAGCGGTCACGGGCGTAGTCGTTGGCGGGGCTCGAGTTCGGGTTGAGCCCGGGGGACCAGGTCAGGGCGTAGCCGTGGTAGGAACCGTTGGTGGTGTGGAGGTCGATGAACAGGTCGGGATCCCAGGCCGCGAGCAGCGCCAGCGCCGCCCGGGACTCCGGGGCCTCGAGCTTCACGTAGTCCCGGTTCAGGTCGAGCCCCTGGCCATTGGCGCGGAGACCCACGATGGCGGGTCCGTTCTGGCCGGGGCGGTGGCGCTCCCCGGGACCGAATCGCTCGTTGCCATCGGCGTTGTAGATCGGCACCACGAGCAGGATGACGCTGTCCAGGAGCGGCGCCAGGGGGCCCACCGTGAGGTCCCGGAGCAGCATCAGCGCCGCTTCCTTCCCCTCGACCTCGCCGGCGTGGATGTTGGCCTGGAGGTAGATGACCGGCTTGCCGCTCCGCGCCGCCGCGGCCGGGTCATCGACAATAGGCCGGGCGGCGAGTACCCAAGGGAGCCACCGCCCCTCGCTGCTCTGCCCCAGCGTCCCCAGCCGGATCTCCGGCGTGCGCCGGGCGAGCGAATCGAGGAACCCGATCACGTCGGCGTAGCTGCTGGTCTCCGCGCCGGCGGTCCGCTCGGCCCTGGTCTGCTGGGCGGCCAAGGGGATCCCGGCGCCGGCAACGGCGAGCAGCGCGACGAGGGCGGAGGCGCGGAGTGGGGACATGTGGATGGGCACCACGGCGTGGGGGTGATCTGGCGCACGCGCCCCGGGGGCGGGCCTGCTTCGTGCTAAGGATAGTCGGCAGCAGGCACCCGGTTCGACCACGGCCAGGGCCTCATGGGCCCGTCGCGGCGAACCCGAGCAGGAGGAGGCAAACATATGCGGGAGGCAGCCTTGCAGCAGCCCCGGAGTTCGGGATTCCCCCTGGTGGACCGTCTCGGCGAGCTGTGCATCAGCGGGCGGGACAGCGCCGCCTACCTCTGGCAAGTTCCCATGGACATGAATGTCCGGGCGGAAATTGACCGCAAACTGGTGGAAATCCGGGCCGAGTGCGAGCGGCAGAACCGTCGGGAGATGAACCGGATCGTGGAGGAGCTGGAAACGGCCCTGTCGGCCAGCCCCAGCCCGCAGCAGGTCGAGATCCTGCAGGATGGGTTCGATCGGCTGGTGAAGCTCTGGCAGGCGGCCAAATCCGGGCTGCTCTAGTCCCATTGACAGGCTCGGTCATTGGACGCCAATTGAGTCATCCCTCGAGCCCCTGAGCCCATGTCCCAGCCTGCCTTCCGCGTCCCGGGTGCAGCCCGGCGCGTCATCAAGTGCGCCGCCGCCGCGCTGCTCTCCCTGCTGGTGATCACCTGCACCGACAATCCGGTGGGACCGGGCCGGCCGGGCCTCGGCAGCCTGCGGGTGGCGCCGACCTTCAACGCCTTTGCGCGCAACGCGCCGCTCACGCTCGACAACGTCCGGGTCATCGTGGTCCGGCCTCCCAGCGACACCCTGGCCCGTGTGGCCCGCAGCTTCAGCGTCAGCAGCAGCCAGCTCACCCTCAACATCCCGCTCCAGCTCCAGGCCGCCAGCGAAGACCTCGAGGTCACCCTCGAGCTCTACGCCGGCACCACCCTCCTCTTCAGCGGCACCCGGATCGTACGGGTCTCCCAGGGCCTGAGCCCGGCCCCCGACTCGGTGCCGGTGGTCTACCAGGGCCCCGGGGCCACAATCGCGGCCATCACCATCGGGCCGCGGGACACGACGGTGGTGTTCGGGGGGAGCTTCCTGTTTGGCGCCACGGCGGTGGACAGCCAGGCGGCGCCGGTGGCGTCGTTCTACGTGGGGTGGACGGCGAGCGCGGGGACGATCGACGCGGCGGGGCAGTTCACGGCCCCGGCGGTGCGGGACACGGTGACGGTGACGGCGACGACGCCGAGCGGGATTACGGACCAGACCACGGTGATCGTGGCGGCGGCACCGGCCACGCTGGTCAAGGTGAGCGGCGACAACCAGACCGGCATCATCGGGAGCCGGCTGCCGCTGCCGCTGGTGGTACGGGTGGACGGGAGCGACGGGCTGCCGGTGGCGGGAGTGCCGGTGACCTTCGCGGCGACGACGGGCGGCGGGAGCGTGGACAGCGCCACGGTGGTGAGCGATGGCGCGGGGCTGGCGACGATGGGCGCCACACTCGGCGGCACCGTGGGGGCCCAGACCTTCACCGCCACCGCGCCGGGGCTCGCCGCGGTGGTGTTCGCGGCCACCGGCACCGGGGGCGCGGTCAAGACCTGGACCGGCACGGTGAGCAGCAGCTGGACCACCGCCGGCAACTGGAGCCCGGCGGCAGTGCCGGTCGCCACCGACAGCGTGGCCATTCCGGCGGGGACCCCGAACGCTCCGGCGCTCAGCGGGAACGCGACCATCCGGACCCTGGTGCTGCTGGGCAACGGCAGCAACCTGGACATCGCCGGCACGCTGACGGTGAGCGCGCTGGTGAGCCTGCCCGACAGCAACAGCTTCATCAGCGTCAGCAGCGGCGCGCTGGTGGCCGGCAGCGTGAGCCTGGGCGGGTTCCAGGCCTTCGTGGATGCCAGTGCCGGGGGCATGACGGTGAGCGGTGCCACAACCCTTACCGGCAACCGCGCCTTCGTGGACGCGTCCGGGGCGGGGCTCAAGAGCTTCGGGCCGGTCACGATCAGCGGCGCGCAGGCGTTCCTCCAGCACGGGGGCGGCACCTCCGGACCGATCTCCCTCAGCAGTTCGGCACTGTGGGAAGCCACCGGGCCGGTGACGGTCTCCGGCTCGCCGGCGGCCTCGGTGCAGGGGACCGCGTCCCTGAGCACCACCGGCGCGGGACCAGCGGCCGTCGTCTTCAACGGCGACGTCCTCCTGGGCGGCGCGGACGGCCGGCTCATCCCCAACACGCCGGACCTCGGATTCACGATCAACGGCAACCTGCTCCTGACCGGCTCCGGCCGGCTGGAGATGCTGCAGGCGACCGACACGGTGCGGGTGAATGGCAACGTGAGCTTCGGCGGGGCGGACGAGACCGGCTCGCTCACGGCGGGGGCGCTGTTCGTGACCGGCAACTTCACCCAGTCGGGGGTGAGCACCAGCTTCGTCGGGAGCGGCGGGCACACGGTGTTCCTGAACGGCGCCGGGGCGCAGACACTGAATTTTGCCTCACCGGGCTTCGCGGCGTCGCGGTTCCACAACGTGATCATCGCCAACAGCGCCGGCGCGGTCACCGCGACGAGCGATCTCTACGCCACCGGGACGGCCGGCGTCACCCCCACGGCGGTGCGGACGCTCTCCGGCAATGGCAGCACCCTGTTCACCACCATCCTCAACGTGAGCAACTTCACGTTCAGTAACCTGCTGCTCAACTTCAGCGGCAGCACGGTGGTGACCTTTGATACCGTCACCTTCCAGGGCTACGCCCCGACGGCCACGCCGCTCACCATTGCCCATCCGGGCGCCGCGGCACCGCTGTCGTTCCTCGACGTCAGCTTCTCGGTGGTGCCGACGAGCGGCTTCTATATCAGCGCCACCGACACCAACCCGACGGACGGCGTGCCGCTGGTGATCGACATGGTCAGCCCCTCCCCCGCCGATCCGGCGGGCCGGGTGCAGACCGCGGGCGGCGCGACGATCAACTGGTCGGGGGCGGCGCCGGTGATCACCTGGACCGGCACGGTGAGCACGGCGTGGAACGTGGCCGGGAACTGGAGCAACAACCTGGTGCCGGCGAGCGGCGACAGCGTGGTCATCGTCACGGCGACCAACCAGCCGGTGCTGACCGCGCCGGTGAGCGTGGGCGCGGTGGAGATCCAGGGCGGGACCCTGGCGCTCAACGGCAGCCCGATGACCGTCGCCCGGAGCTTCCGCACCACGGGCACGGGGACGGTCACCATGACCAACCCGGCGGACGACCTGTTGATCGGCGGCGACGCGGTCTTCGCGGGCGGGAACGAGCTCGGCCTCATGTCCACGGGGCTCACCCGGATCGGCGGCAGCCTCACCCAGCTGGCTACCAACAGCGCCGACAGCTATCACCCGAGCGGCAACCACACCACCGAATTCCTGGGGACGGCGTTCGGGATCAGCTTTGCGACCCCGAACAACATTCCCGGAAGCTCGCACTTCCAGAACGTGGTGCTGCCCACCAGCGCGGCGATCACCCTGGGCTCCGACGTGTACGCGCACGGCTCGGTGGGCCTCAACGGCTCCGGGCCGCTCAGCATCACCGGCAGCAACCGGTTCTTCCAGGTCGGCTCGCTGGGGCTCGGGTCCGGCACCACGACCTTCGACGGCGTGCGGGTGATCATCGACGCCACCGGCACCGGCGCCAGCTCCCTGGTGCAAAACGTCGTCTTCTCCAATCAGAACCCGACGGTGGCCCAGCTCACGGTGATCCACCCCAACGGCCAGTTCACCTTCCCCAGCGTGGGCTTCGGCATCGTGCCCACGACGGGCTTCTACCTGGTGGCGACCGACGCCAACGCCAGCGACGGCGTCCCGCTCACCATCACCATGACCAGCCCCAACCCGGCCGACCCGGGGACGTTCATCCAGGCCAACAACGGGGCGGTGATCAACTGGAGCGCCTCGCCGCTCCGCACCTGGACCGGCGCCACCAGCACCGACTGGGGCACCGCCAGCAACTGGAACCCGGCGCAGGTGCCGGTCGCCACCAGCGACGTGGTCATCCCGGCCGGCACCCCGAACGATCCGTCACTCAGCGGCTCCGTCACCGTCGCCAGCCTGACGGTGCAGGCGGGGGCGGTGCTCACCCTGAACGACATCGGCCTCACGGTCACCGGCGCGCTGGACGCGGCAGGGAGCGTCACCGGCTGCTGCAGCGACGTGATTGATGCCCGGGGCACGGTGCGCGGCAACTTCACCGATGTGCTGCTGCTGGTGACCACTGGAAATGTGGTGACACTCAACGGCGCCACGACCATGATCAACAGCGGCGTGCAGGTCTCCGGGGAGCTGATCCTCGGCGGCAACACGCTCGACGTGGGGCAGGGCTCGGTGAGCTTTGGCAGCGGCATCGGGCTGCTGACCATGACCAACCCGGCGGACGTGTTGATGGCCGGCTCCGTGGACTTCAGCGGCGGGGATGAGACGGGCCGGCTCACCGCCGGCACCATCCAGACCCAGAGCCTCTTCCAGGGCAGCGCCGGCGGGCAGCACCCCGCCTCGTTCTTCGCCGGAGGCAATCACCGGGTGGTGCTGGGCGGACCGTCGAGCAGCGCGGTGAGCTTCGCCAACCCGGCCTCCAGCCGGTTCCAGGAGCTGGATGTCAGTGGCGTCTCCGCCTCCCTCACGCTCGGCTCCAACGTGACCGTGGCGGGGCAGCTGGTCGCGGTGCTGCCCACCGGCTCCGGGCCCGTCGTGAACGGCGCCGGGTTCACCCTCACCGCGGGCGGCGCCGACATCGGCGCCACCGGCGGCAACACGGCCCTGACGTTCGACGGGGTGCCGCTGGTGCTCTCCGGCGGGGCCATCACCGGCGTCAGCCATGTGACGTTCCAGAACCAGAACCCGAACGGCACGGCGCTGACGGTCAACAACGTCGGCACGCCGGCCGCGTACATCTTCTCCAACCTGACCTTCACCACCGCGCTGAGCGCCGGCGGGTTCCACCTGGTGGCCAATGACCTCGACGGCCTGAGCCCCGACTCGCTCACGATCAACGTGCTCGCATCCAGCCCGGCCACCGGCACGGGCGTCAGCCAGGCCAATAACGGCGCGGTGATCAACTGGCCGCCGACCGGCAGCCTCTTCACCTGGACCGGCGCGGTGAGCCAGGACTGGTTCACCCCCGGCAACTGGGACCTCGGCAGCGTGCCCGGGGCGATTGACAACGTCACGATCCCCTTCGGTACCCCGGATCCGATCCTGTCCGCGAACGCGGCGGTCAATGACCTGACCCAGGCGTCCGGCAACATCATCCTCGACGTCAACACGCTGGTGGTGGGCGGAAACCTGAACGTCGGAGGGTTCATCCAGGGCCAGCCCGGCGCCGGGCTGGTCCTGACCTGCACCGGCGGCCAGCAGGTGGGGGCCACCGCCATCAACGTGACCGCCGCGGTGACCGGGAACTGCGTCCTCTTCACGTCAACGCAATTCGCGGACCTCGCGATCCAGGGCAGCTTTGACGTCGGCAGCCTGGTGCTCAGCGTGATCGGCACCCTGACCACGTTCGGCAATGGCGTCCTGGTCATGACGGGACCCGGGCAGGTCAATGTGACCGGCGACGCGATCTTCGACGGCGGCAGCACCGCCGGACTGCTCACGGCCGGCACCCTCCGGATCGGCGGCGACTTCATCCAGCTCGCCACCACGAGCCCCGCCAGCTTCTCGGCGGACCCGGGACACCTGACCGAGCTCAGCGCCAATCCGGCCAACATCACCTTCGCCACCCCGGGGCCGAATGCCTCGCACTTCGGCGACCTGGCCGAGAGCGGGTTCGGGGCGCTCTTTGTCCTCAACTCCGACGTCGTCGTGAAGGGCTTCCTGAGCGGCGGCGACGGTTTCGGCGGCAACCTGCAGGGCACCAGCTGCCCGGTGGTGTTCACCATCACCCAGTTGTTCGGCAGCAGCCCGACCCTCGACTGCGTGCAGCTTGTCATCGACGATCCCGCCGGACTGGGCACCAGCATGAGCGGCGTCACGTTCATCAACCTGCCCACCAACGTCGTGCAGCTCACCATCCGCCATCCGGGGGTGAGCGCCGGCAACTTCGGCACCGGAACCCTCAGTTTCGTGCCGCTCACCGGCGGCGACGCGGGCCGCTACATCGATGCCGTCGATACCGACGCCTCCGCGCCGTTCCTGATCGTGGATGTGTTCGCCACCAGCGTGGCGAACGGCCCCTCCTTCACCACCACCAGCGGTGGCGCAAGCGTCTTCTGGCCCGGCGCGCCGATCACCTGGACCGGTGCGGTGAGCAACGACTGGCACATCCCCCAGAACTGGGACATCCAGAACGTGCCCGGCTCGGGCGACAACGTGATCATTCCCGCCACGGCCAACAACCCGACGCTGGTGAACTTCAGCGCCTCGGTGAACTCGATGACCGTCAGCGGCGGCAGCATGGTCCTCAACGGGCGGTCGCTGACGCTGTTCGGGACGTTCTCCACCACCGGCACCGGCACCCTCACGATGACCAACCCGGCGGACCTGATCAGCGTGAGCGGCGACGCGACCTTCTCGGGCGGCAGCACCCTCGGCCTGCTCACCGCAGGGTCGATCACGATCGGCGGCAATTTCATCCAGACCGCCACCACCAGCACCACGAGCTACGCGCCGAGCGGCACCCACGCCACGTTCCTGGGCACGTCGAGCGCGTCCACGGCGAGCTTCGGCTCCCCGGGCGCGGGAGCGGCGGGGTCCCACTTCCACGTGCTGGATCTGAGCAACGCCACCGGCGGGGTCACGCTCACGGTCAACAGCATCGCGGACTCGGTCACCGCCTTCAACCCGAGCGCGCTGCTGATCGGCGGCGGCAACACCCTGACGATGCGGCGGGCCCAGATCAGCGGGCTCACGGTGAACAACGCTCCCCTCATCCTCGACGAGCAAGGGGCATTCTCCGCGGAGAACCTGAGCAACATCACCTTCCAGGGCTTCGGGCCGACGGGCGCGCAGGTCCTGACGATCTCCGGCCCCGGCGGGACGCTCGCGGCGCGGCCGCCGATCACCACCACCAACATGAACTTCAATCCGCTCGGCGTCGGCGCCGGCAACCTGTACGTCAAGGTGACCTCCACCAACGGGGGCTTCATCACCCTCACCATGACCGGCTCCAACCAGAGCCCGCAGGTGGGTGGGAACGGCCCCACGCTCTCCGACCCGCCCAACCAGACCACCGTCGGCGGCGTCACCATCAACTGGCCGTAGTCCGCTGGTCGCCCTGGCCTTCCCCCGCCCCCGCTCCCCACGGAACGGGGGCGGGTTCGTTCGGGGGGCATCCCCGGCGAGAATCGAAGCCAGGTCCATGCGTCAATCGGTATTGACAGGCGTCCGTTTGGGCCGCCAATTGGGACTATCCCGCTCCCCCTGAGACCATGCGCAAGCTCCTGACCCGCGCCCTGCGCGCGTGCCTGACCGCCGGTGCCACCCTGCTGGTGATCACCTGCACCGACAATCCGGTGGGACCGGGCCGGCCGGGCCTCGGCAGCCTGCGGGTGGCGCCGACCTTCAACGCCTTTGCGCGCAACGCGCCGCTCACGCTCGACAACGTCCGGGTCATCGTGGTCCGGCCTCCCAGCGACACCCTGGCCCGTGTGGCCCGCAGCTTCAGCGTCAGCAGCAGCCAGCTCACCCTCAACATCCCGCTCCAGCTCCAGGCCGCCAGCGAAGACCTCGAGGTCACCCTCGAGCTCTACGCCGGCACCACCCTCCTCTTCAGCGGCACCCGGATCGTACGGGTCTCCCAGGGCCTGAGCCCGGCCCCCGACTCGGTGCCGGTGGTCTACCAGGGCCCCGGGGCCACAATCGCGGCCATCACCATCGGGCCGCGGGACACGACGGTGGTGTTCGGGGGGAGCTTCCTGTTTGGCGCCACGGCGGTGGACAGCCAGGCGGCGCCGGTGGCGTCGTTCTACGTGGGGTGGACGGCGAGCGCCGGGACGATCGACGCGGCGGGGCAGTTCACGGCCCCGACGGCGCGGGACACGGTGACGGTGACGGCGACGACGCCGAGCGGGATCACGGACCAGACGACGGTGATCGTGGCGGCGGCGCCGGCCACGCTGGTCAAGGTGAGCGGCGACAACCAGACCGCGCCGGTAGGCTCTCCCCTGCCCCAGCCGCTGGTGGTGCGGGTGGACGGCAGCGACGGCCTGCCGGTGGCGGGAGTGCCGGTGACCTTCGCGGCGACCACGGGTGGCGGCAGCGTGGACAGCGCCACGGTGGTGAGTGATGGCGCCGGGCTGGCGACGATGGGCGCCACCCTCGGCGCCACGGTGGGGGCGCAGAGCTTCACCGCCACGGCCCCCGGGCTCACCGCGGTGGTCTTCGCGGCCACCGGCACCAGCATCAGCCCGGTAGCGACCTGGACCGGCGCGGTGGATACCGCGTGGACCACCGCCGGCAACTGGAGCACCGGCGCCGTCCCGACCAATACCACCGACGTGGTGATTCCCGCGGCGACGCCCCGGGCGCCGTTCATTACTACCCCGACCGCCAACGCCCGGGACCTCACGGTGGCGGCCGGCGCCACCCTCACGGTTGGCACGGCCGGCCTGGTGCTGCAGGGCTCGCTGGACGCACCGGGAACCCTCACCGGCAACATCGCCGGGGTGTCGCTCAACGGCACCGGCACGGTGCGCGGCAACGTGCCCGGGACCTTCTTCGGGCTCACGGTGAACGGGACCTACACCCTCTCCGGCCGGCTGGTCGCGGCGGGGATCACCGTCAACGGCACCTTCACCCTGAACGGCTTCACCGCGCTGGTGGGGTCGAGCGCGGGCGACGATTTCCAGACCAGCAACGCCGGCCGGCTGGTCATGACCAGCGCCCTCGACTCCCTGATCATCGGCGGGATCAATTCGAGCATCGTGTTCGACGGGGCGAGCACCGCCGGATCGCTCACCGCCGGCGTGATCCTCATGAACGGGAGCGCCTTCACCGGCTTCACCCAGGACAACACCTTCAACGCCGCGAGCTACGCCCCCTCGGGCACGCACAAGGTGGTGCTCGCCACCGGCGCGACCCTCAGCCTGAGCTTCTCCACCCCGGGCACCGGCTCGCACTTCAACATCCTCGACATCTCGGCCCAGGCGCCGGGATTCTCGCTCGCCACCCCGATCGTGGTGAACGGGCTCTTCATCTCCACCCCGTCGGCCACGGCACCGGCGATCAACGGCGGCAACCGGCTGCTCACCGCCGCGGGGGGCACCCAGGTCACGGGCCTGACCCTCACCAACGCGCCGTTCGCGATCACCGGCGGTGCGGTGACGTTCAACAACGTCACCTTCCAGAGCATGAACAATGCGGCGACCCAGCTCACCGTCTCGGGGCCCGGCGCCGCCACCCCGCTGACCCTGAGCAACCTCGTCTTCTCGACGGTCCCGACCACCGGGTTCTACCTGAGCGCCAGCGACACCGACGGCCCCACGCCGAACGCCCTGGCGATCGACCTGGTGAACCCGACGCCCGCCACCCCCGGCGCCTTCACCCAGGTGTCGGGCGGCGCGACGATCAACTGGGCGCCGGCGGCGGTGAAGACGTGGACCGGGGCCATCAGCACCGACTGGAGCGTCGCGGGGAACTGGAACCCCGCCGGGGTGCCGATCTTCTCTGATGACGTGACCATCCCCGCCGCGCCGCCCAACCAGCCCACGCTGGGGACCACCGGCAATGTGCGGGACCTGACCGTGCAGCCGGGCGCCACCCTGACCCTCAATGGCACATTCACCTTCAATGTGAATGGGGACCTGGACGTGAGCGGCACGATGGCACTCGGGACCGGCACGCCGACCGTCGTCCTCGCGGGCACCACCGCCACGGTTCGCGGCAGCATCCCCACTGGGGCAACCGTCACCGGGACCTACACGGTGGCGGGCAGCTCCAGCGTCAGCGGCACGCTCAGCATCAGCGGCGGGACCGCCGGCCTCACGCTGGGCGGATTCACCCTGTCGGCCACCGGGCTCAACGTCGGGTCGGGCGGTTCGCTGTTCATGACCAACGCGGCGGGGCTGCTGGACATCACGGGCAACGCCACCTTCGGCGGCTCCGACCACAGCGGCAAGCTGACGGCCGGCACCCTGCAGGTGAGCGGCAACTTCCTGCAGACCTCCGCCGGAAGCACGCTCAGCTTCGCGGCGAGCGGCACCCACCTGACCCGCCTCCTCGGCGCCCCCGGGACGGTGAGCTTCCAGAGCCCGGGAGTGGCAGCCTCGCGGTTCCAGGACCTCGAGGTGGATGCGGCGGCTTCGGTGTCGCTGCTCAGCCGCGCAGTGGCTGGCGGGGGCGTGATCACCGACGGCCTGCTTTCGCTCGCGGGACGGACCCTGGAGGTGACCGGCGGATTCACCACCCGGACCGCCGGCACGGTCACGATGACCAGCGCGCTCGACTCACTGCTGGTCGGCGGCACGGCCACCTTCAATGGCGGGATCACAACCGGGCTGCTGACCGCGGGCACCCTCCGGGTCGGCGGGAGCATCACCCAGGGCGGCAGCAATGCGGGCGCCTTCGATGCGAGCGGCTCCCACCGCACCGTCCTGACCGGCACCACGCCCCTCATCTTCTTCCAGGGCACGGGCAACACCGCCGGCACCAGTCACTTCCAGGAGGTGACGTGGGCCGGCGGCGGCACCATGAACCTCAGCACGCTGACCTACGCGCTGGGCCAACTCACGGTCTCCGGCCCCGGCACCATCGCCGGCCAGACCTTCGTCCAGTCGCTGCACGTGGGGCAGCTGGCAAACACCGGCACGCTCACCCTCCTCAACACCCAGCTCTGGATCGAGACCACGGCGGCGGTCCCGGTGGCGCTCAGCAACCTGACCATCACCGTCGGATCGGGGGTCAACCAGCTCTACATCCGGCACCCCGGGCTCCCGGCCGGCGGCAAGCTCACGCTGGACCAGATCACCTTCACCAGCGTGCCGAGCACTCCGTTCGTCTATCTCGACGTGGACGACACCAACACGGGTGACGGCAACCTGGTGGTGGTGGACGTGACCAACAGCTCTCCCGCCGCTTCCGGCGGCCTGGTGCTGGTCGCCAACGGCGCCACCGTGAACTGGCCCGCGGCGGCGCCGGCGAAGACCTGGCTCGGCCTGACCCAGGACTGGCACACCACCACCAACTGGAGCCCGGCGGGGCTCCCCACGGCCACCGACGACG
Organism: uncultured Gemmatimonadaceae bacterium; assembly: GCA_964585655.1. Taxonomy (GTDB): domain Bacteria; phylum Gemmatimonadota; class Gemmatimonadetes; order Gemmatimonadales; family GWC2-71-9; genus JADJOM01. Next base: position 25,281 of record CAZPER010000043.1, read on the forward strand.
TGGTGATCCCGGTGACCGCCAACCAGCCGATCATGTCGGCGGCCGGTGTCACCCGGAACCTCACGGTGCAGACCGGCGCGCTGCTCAGCCTCAACGGCTTCGCGCTCAACGTGAACGGGGATGTCTCCGCCCCCAGCGCCACCAGCTTCATCGGGGGCGGCGGCACCCTCAACCTGCAGGGCGCGGCGAAGACCATCGGCGGCACGCTGAGCGGGGCGCTGCCGGTCAATGTCTCCGGGACCTACAGCCTGGCGTCCCGCACCGTGATCGGAAACCTCACGGTGAGCGGAACCGGCGACCTCGCCGCCAACGGGAACACGCTCGTGGTGGGCGCCGCGCTCAACACCACCGGCTCCGGCACCCTCACGATGACCAACCCGCTCGACTCGGTGCTGGTGACCGGCGCCGGCATCTTCGGCGGCGGCTTCACCGGCGGGAAGCTGACCGAGGGCTACCTCAAGATCGGCGGCAGCTTCAGCCAGACGTCGGGCACCACGGCGGGGAGCTTCGCGGCGAGCGGGAATCACAAGACCGAGCTGGGCGCCGCGGCGGTGCGGGTGGTGACCTTCGCCAGCCCAGGCTTCGGCACCGGCACCAGCCAGTTCAACCACCTGGACATCACCGGCGCGACCGGCGGCCTGACGCTCAACAGCAACGTCGCGGTGCTCGGCACCTTCATCTCGGCGCCCTCCGCGGGCACGCCGCTCCTCAGCGGCGGCGGCGGTCAGATCCTGACGGTGCAGGGCGGCACGCAGGTGACGGCGCTGATCGTCGACGCCGTCCCGATCGTGGCGGACCTGGCGGGAGGCGGCCCGCTCCAGTTCGACGGGGTGACCTTCCAGAACATGCCCACGACGGCGATCCAGCTCGCCATCACCCACCCCGGCGCGCCCTCGCCGTTCTCGCTCAATAACCTGACCTTCTCCACGGTGCCAGGCAGCGGGTTGTACCTGCAGGCGACAGACGCCGATGGCGGGGCGCCGGATGTCCTCACCCTCAACCTCGCCAGCCCCACTCCCGCCAGCGACGGCGGGTTCAGCCAAGCGCTGGGCGGCGCGGTGATCAACTGGCCGGCGGCGGCCCCGACCTTCGCGTGGACCGGCGCGGTCAGCACCGACTGGTTCACCGCCGGGAACTGGAGCGGCGGGCTGGTACCGGGCGCCACCAGTGACGTGACCATCGGGACCGTGACACCGAATGCCCCGACGCTCAACGCGAGCACCACCATCAACAGCCTGACGATCACCAGTGCGGTCACGCTCAACCTGACCAATAGCGCCGTCCTGACCCTGAACGGCAGCCTCGACGCCGCCGCGGGGGGGATCGTGGGTCCGCCCATCGGCGGCGCCGCCGAGGCGGTGCAGCTCACCGGGGACGGGGCGACCCTCCAGGGCATCATCCAGTTCGCCGACCTGTTCATCAGCGGCAGGACAAGCGTGGTCGGGATCACGCAGGTGTTCGGCGCGACCGTCCTCACCGATACCCTGGACCTCACCAATCAGGTGCTCGCCACCTCCGGCGACTTCACCTCCACCGGCTCCGCGGCGCTGATCCTCAGCGTGCAGGCCGGGGCGCAGCTCAGCATCCTCGGCAACGCGATCTTCGAGGGCGGCAATCAGCTCGGCAGCATGACGAACGGCGCGGTCTCGGTGGCCGGGAGCTTCACCCAGCTCGCCACCCACAGCGGCGACAGCTACCACCCCTCCGGCGTGCACATCACGGTGATCAACAGCGCGGGGAATTCCGTCATCTCGTTCGCCACCCCCGGCACCGTCCCCGGCACCAGTCACTTCCAGGAGCTGGCCATCGCTGGCAGCGCCCTCGACACCGTGACCTTCGCCAGCGATGCGTATGCCCACGGGAACCTGCAGCAGACCAACGCCGACACCACCTTCTTCAAGTCCTCCGACCGGACCTTCAGCGTCGGCGGCGCCTTCTTCGGCTCCGCGGTGGTGTTCGACAACACCCGCCTGGTGGTGAACGCCACCGCGGTCGGCTCCACCCTCTTCCTCGGCTCGGTCGGGTTCCGGAACATGAACCCGCTCGCGACGCAGCTCTCCATCTCGGAGCCGGGGAGCATCGTCCCGCTCACGCTGACGAACGCCACCTTCACCACCCTGCCGACCGCCGGCGGGTTGTATATCTCCGCCACCGACACCGATGGCCCTGCGGTGCCGTTCACCATCGACCTGGTGAACCCCTCGCCGGCCACCCCCGGTCCGTTCGCGCAGGCGCTGAACGGCGCCGTGATCAACTGGCCCGCCGCCGGACCGGTCATCACCTGGACCGGTGCGATTGACTCCGACTGGTTCAAGGGCGGGAATTGGAGTGGCGGGGTCGTCCCGACCAGCTCCGACAGCGCCGTCATCGTCAGCGCCGCTTTCACACCCACGCTCACCAGCCTCGTCATCGTGGGAGCGCTGGAGATCCAGAGCGGCACCCTGATCGTGGGCGGGCAGGCGCTCGGTGTCCTTGGCACCTTCCGGACCAGCGGGACCGGGACGATCACCATGACCAATGCCGCGGACTCCCTCGATATCGGCGGCGACGCGATCTTCGGCGGCGGGGACCAGACCGGGCTCATCACGTCCGGCATCATCCAAGTCGGCGGGAATTTCGTGCAGGGCGGCACGCCGGCCGCCCCCGCCTTCGTGGGGACCGGCACCAGTGTCGTCCGGCTGGTAGGCGGCACCACCGCCCTGAGCTCCGTGGGCAGCAACCTGACCACGGTCTTCCACACGCTGGAAATCGCCACCAGCGGCCCGGTGACCCTGTCGAGCGGGGGGCTCAACCTCGATGGCACTGGCCTCCTCCGGGTGCTGACCCCCGTCGCCGTCACCTACGCCAGTGGCGGGATCGGCGCCCTGAGCTTCAGCGGAGGCACCTCGACCGTCTCCGGCAGCTCCATGGCCGGCCCCTTCGTCTCGCTCTTCCCCGGCAGCACGATCCAGGGGGCGTGGACGGTGGACACCACCGGCTGGAGCCAGGGGGCCGGGCTCCAACTGCAGGTGCCCAGCACCATCAGCTACAATCACCTGGTCCTGCAGCAGGGGAACAACTTTTTCTTCGACCCCGGCACCTTCAGCATTCCGGGAAGCCTGATCACCCGGGTCGTCAACGCCGGCACCATCCGGGCCCGTGACACCCTTGGGGCCCGCACCCTGCTCACCGTCGGCGGCACCACCCAGGTCTTCGGCCGGCTGACCCTGGACGGCGGCACGCTCACCACGGCCGCGCTCGATGTGGCGACCCTCGGCGGCTCCCGTGGCTTCCTGGTGATGCAGAACGCCGCCGACTCGGTCATCGTCTCCGGTGATGCCGCCTTTGGCGGTGGCAGCACCGTTGGCCTGCTCACGGCGGGGTACCTGCAAATCGGCGGCAACTTCAACCAGACGGCCGTCACCAGCGTGGCGAGCTTCGCACCCAGCGGCACCCATCGCACCCGCCTGGGCGCCTCGGCGGCACGAACGGCCGGCTTCACGAGTCCGGGGGCAGGGGCGGCGGGCTCCCACTTCCAGGTGCTGGACATCACCCCGGCCTCCGGCGGCCTCACGCTGACCAGCAATGCCATCGTGGACAGCGCCCTGGTGGTGAACGTGGCGGCCAGCGCGCCCAAGCTCGTGGGCGGCGGCAACTCGCTCACCGCGCGGCAGTGGTTGGTACAGGGAATGGACGTGGACAACGCCCCGATGATCCTGAACGAACAGGGGACGATCTTCCCCCACACCTTCAACAACGTCTCCTTCGCCGGCTTCCCGACCTCCGGCGCCCAGGTCATGAGCATCACCGGGGTGGGGAGCGACGTCGGGCTGCGCCCCGCGTTCAACCCCAGCAACGTGGACTTCGTCGCCCTCCCGACCGGCGCGGGCAACCTGTACGTGAAGCTCACCTCGACCAACGCGCAGGCCTTCATCCTCTCGATGCCAGGCTCCAACCAGAGCCCGCAGGTGGGCGGGAACGGCCCCGCCCTGTCCGACCCGCCGAACAGCACGACCGTGAACGGGGCCCAGATCAACTGGCCATAGCCGCCTGGCGGGCCGCCATCCCGGGTTCCCACCCCCGCTCCACAACACCGGAGCGGGGGTGTTTCTTTCCCCCATGCTCCGCTACGTCATCGACCTGGTCGGGATCGCGGTCTTCGCCATCAGCGGCGCCCTCGCCGCGGGGCGGAAGTCGCTGGACCTGCTCGGGGTCCTGGTCCTCGCCACCGTGACCGCTGTGGGTGGTGGCACCATCCGGGACCTGTTCCTTGGCCGGCTCCCCATCTTCTGGCTCACCGACCCCTCCTACCTGCTGGTCATCCTGGTCTCGGCGCTGGCCACGGTGGCATGGGCGCGCCGGTGGCGGGTGCCGGAGATGGCGTTGCAGGTGGCGGACGCCCTCGGCCTGGCGCTATTCAGCGTAGCGGGCGCGCAGATCGCCATGGGCCGCGAGCTGCCGGTGGCCTCCTGCGTGCTGCTGGGGACGGTGACGGGAGCGGCGGGGGGGATGGTGCGCGACATCCTGAGCGCCGAGGTGCCGCTGGTCCTGAGGAAGGGAAATCTCTATGCCAGCGCGGCGATCGCCGGCACCCTGCTCTACGCCGGGCTGGAGCGGGCAGGCGTCGCCGATCCGTTGCCCGCGTTCGCCGGGATGGCCCTGATCGCCGCGCTGCGCCTGGTGGCCATCTGGCGGGGACTCACCCTGCCGGTCTTCAGCGTGGGGCCGTAGAGGGGCGGGGCTTTGCCCCGCCCCTCCATCAATTATTCCCGTCGTGCCGGTGCATGGCGCTCCACCACCGTGGCGCTGACGGGGGCGCCGTCCTGCAGCATCTCGAGCCCGCCCACGACCACCTGCTCGCCCGGCTGCACCCCGGTGACGATCTCCACCTCGCCCGGCGCCCGGACGCCGAGGCTCACCGGACGGCGCGCCACCTTGCCGCTGTCTACCACCCACACCACGTAGCTCCCCTGCTCCGCCAGCACCGCCTCCTCGGGCACCACCACCGCGCTGGTGCGGAGCGCGGTGGCCAGCCGGGCCTCGGCGAACATCCCCGCATGCAGCTGACGGCGCCCGTTCGGCACCAGCGCCTTGACCAGCAGGGTCCGGCCCGGCAGCTGCACCTCGGGGCTCACGAACTCCACCGTCCCCGTGAGCTCCTCGCCGGTGACAGCCGCCACCCGGAAACCGACCTTCTGGCCCCGGCGCACCACCCCGGCGTACCGCTCCGGGACGTTGAAGGCCACCCGCACCGGGTCCACCGTCTGCAGCGTGACCAGGCTGTCGCTGCTGGTCACGTAGTCGCCCAGGCTCACGTAGCGCTGGCCCACCACCCCGGCGAACGGCGCCCGCACGGTGGTCCGGGCCAGGCGCACCTTGAGCAGGTCGAGGCTGGCGCGATTGCTCCGCGCGGTGGCCTCCGCACGCTCGAGGTCCGAGGCGGAGGCCGCGTTCTGCTCCAGCAGCTGCCGGGTGCGGGTGAGCGCCTGCTCGGCGAGGTCCCGCTCCGCTTCGGCCCGGGCCACCTGGGCCTTGAGCTCCTGGTCGTCGATCCGGAACAGTGCGTCGCCGCTCCCGACCTCCGCGCCTTCCCGCATCACGATCTCGGTGATCCGCCCTTCCACCTCGGGGCGCAGCCGGGCGGCCTGGATGGCCTCCACCTGCCCGGTGGCGAGCACCGCGTCGGCGACGGTGTCCTGCCGCGCCACGGCCACCTCCACCGGCAGCGCGAAGCCCCCTCCGCCCTCGCCGCCACCCCCGCCCCCGCCGGCTGCCTCTTTCTTGCCGCAGGCGGCGAGCGCCAGCAGACCGACCACCAGGACTCGTGCGAACATCACTGACCGCCTCCGTTGATTGACACGATCCGCCGGCCAAGGATGGCCTCGAGCTGGGCGATGCCGAGCCGCGCATTGTATCGGGCCTGGACCAGCCCCGCGTCGGCGAAGCTCAGGTCATTCTGGGCTGTGATGAGGTCCAGCACCGTCGTGGCGCCCGCCTGGTAGCGCGCCTCCTGCACCCGGTAGTTCTCCCGTGCCACCACCACGCCCTCCGCCGCGAGGTCCACCGCGGCCCGGGCGGTCTCATACCGGTCGTACGCCTCGGTCACGTCCCGGAGCGCGGCGCGCTCCAGGTCGGCGCGCACCGCCCGCGCCACATCCTGGTCGGACCGGGCCCGGATGATGGCCAGTTCCCGCTCGCCATTGTTCCAGATGGGCAGCGCCAGCACCAGCGAGATCGCGCTGACGTTGCTGGCGCTGGGAAAGAGCTGGATGTCGAAGCGCTGGTGCGAGGCGGCGAGCGTCAGCGTCGGGAGATAGGCCCCGCGCCGCGCCTTGAGCACCGACCGCGCGGCGCGCTCCCGGGCCCGGACCGCGCGGTACTCGGGCCCCTGGTCCAGCGCCTCCATCACCGCGGCCGCGAGGCTCAGCGGCAGCGCCGCGGGCGCCTCGGCGTCGAGCGGCG
>CAZPER010000044.1:0-31602 GCA_964585655.1 uncultured Gemmatimonadaceae bacterium
GCCGCTCACGGCCGTAGCGCGATAGATCCGCTTGGCCCGGGCCACCTCCGCCTCGGTCAGCCCCGCTCCGGCGGCCCACCGCGCCTGGGCGCCCACCAGCGCCGCGAGCGAATCCGCGGCCACCCCCTGCGCCGCGATCGCGAACAGCCCGAAGGCCCCCGGCCCGCGGCGCTGCCCGAGCACGCCCCCCTGCGTGCCGAGGGCGAGGGCCTCCCGGACCAGTGCGGTGTTCAGCCGGCTGGCTCGGCCCTGGCTCATGATCACCTCGAGCAGCTCGAGCGCGGGCGTGTCGCGGTGGGCGTGGGGCGGAATCGGAAAGAACTGGCCCACCGCGATGGCCGGCGCGGTCCGGTCGGTGACCCGCGCGGTGCGCGCGGCGGGCGGCGGTGCGTCCGCGCAGGCGAACGGCGCCACCTCCGGCCCCCGCGGCAGCGGCCCGAAGTACTCGGCGATCAGCTGGCGAGCCTGGGCGGTGTCGAAGTCCCCGGTCAGCGTGAGCCGGGCCCGGTTGGGGGCGTAGTGGGCGCGGAAGAACTCCCGTGCGTCGGCCGTCGTGATCCCAGTGATGCTCTGGAGCCGGCCCAGGGGGGCGTGGGCATAGCCGGGGCAGGCGAGGGTGTCATAGAGCGACGCGACGGCGGAGGCGATCACCGCGGCGTACGGCTCCCGGTCCAGCTGGTCGCGAAGCTGTTCCACCAGCTCGAGCCGCGCTTCGCCCACCGTCGTGTCGGAAATGGTCAGCGATCCCATCCGGTTGGCCTCGAGCCACAGTCCCAGCGCCAGGCGGCTGGAGGGGAGCACCGTCGAGAACCGGGCCGACTCCTCATCCACGATGGCGCCGACCCGGCCACCGAGGTCGCCAGTCAGCGTGGCATGGCCGCCCGGCGGCACATTGGCGGATCCGGCGAACATGAGTCGCTCGAAGAGGCGCGCCAGTCCCGCCTTGGCCACCGGCTCCAGCCGGGAGCCGGCATCATACCAGACCGACACCCCGACCACCTGGGTGCTGCGGTCCGGCGAGAGGGTCACTTCCAGGCCGTTGGTCAGCGTGTACCGGCTGAAGCCGATCCGCCCGACGCCCTGGCCCGCGAGCGGCGCCGCGACCAGGAGGACGAGGAGGCTGAGCATTCGATGTTGCGCGGGGAAACGCGGAGAAACGGCAAGGGAAACTGGCACGCGGAGTCTGGGACCGTTCGAGAGGGGATGCCGGGGTCCGGCGGGGCCGGATGGGAGGAGTGAAGGTAGCGGCTCGTCCCGCCACCCGCGACTCCTCGCCGGGTCAGGGGAGGGCGGCCCGGATCCGGTCCGGGTAGTTGCCGCAGATGCCATCCACTCCCAGGGCCACGAGGCGCCGGATCTCCCCGGGCTCGTTCGCCGTCCACGCCACCAGCTCGAGCCCGGCGTCGTGCACATCGGTCACCAGTTCGGGATCGATCAGGTGGGCCTCCATCCAGAGCGTGTCCGCCCCCGCACCGCGCATCACCGCGAGGTTGTCGAGCAGGTAGGAGGCGAGCAGGACCCCCCGCCGGAGTTCGGGGCGCTGGTCCCCGAGGCGGGCGATGATCCGGTGATCGAACGCATGCACCGCGTAGTTCACCGGCGTGGGGCCGGCATCCAGCGTGGCCAGCAGCACCCCGTCGACGGCGGCGGGCAGGGTCTTGAGCTCGACCCACACTTCGAGGCCGTGCAGCAGCTGCAGCGACTCCGCCAGGGTCGGAATGACCTCGCCGTTCGGCAGGCGGTGCCCCGCGAATGCCGCCGCGGGGAGATCGGCGATCACCCCGACTCCGTTGACGTGGGCGTCGTGGTGCACCAGCAGCACCCCATCCGCGGTGGCATGGATGTCCAGCTCCACGGCGTCCGCGCCCAGCTCCACCGCCTTCCGGAACGCCGCGGGAGAATTCTCGAGGGCATGCCCGGATGCGCCGCGGTGCCCGATCACGCGTGAGGTCATGGCTCAGTCCACCCGTTCCACGAGGAGCGCGATGCCCTGGCCGACGCCGATGCACATGGCGGCCAGGCCGTAACGGCCGCCGGTGCGGTGGAGCGCGTGCACCAGGGTGGTCAGGATCTTCGCCCCGCTGGCGCCGAGCGGGTGCCCCAGGGCGATCGCCCCGCCATAGATGTTCACCCGCGCCGGATCGAGCCCCAGCTCCCGGATACAGGCGATAGCCTGGGCGGCGAAGGCTTCGTTGAGTTCGATCAGGTCGAGTTGCCCCGGCTGGAGGCCGACGCGCGCGAGCACCTTCCGCACCGCCGGCACCGGCCCGATCCCCATCACCGACGGGTCCACCCCCGCCACGGCCCCTGCCACGATGCGGGCCAGCGGTCGCGATCCGGTGGCGTTGAGCCCCGCCTCGCTCATGACGGCAAGCGCCGCGGCGCCGTCGTTGATCCCGCTCGAGGTCCCGGCCGTGACGGTGCCCTCCTTGAGGAACGCGGGCTTCATCTTGCCCAGCGCTTCCAGGGTCACCCCGGCGCGAGGGTGCTCGTCCCGGGTGAAGAGGGTGGTGCCCCCCTTGCCGTCCGGCAGTTCCACCGGGACCAGCTCGTCGAGAAAGGCGTTGCCGGCAATGGCGGCCTGCGCCCGGGCCTGGCTCTCCACCGCGAACGCATCCTGTTCGGCCCGGGACACGGCATACTGCGCCGCGACCCGCTCCGCCGTTTCCCCGAGCGCGATGGTCCAGTCCTTCGGCATCTTCGGATTGGTGAACCGCCACCCCACCGTGGTATCGGCGACGGGAGGCGGGGTCCGATTCCAGGCGCTGCCACTCTTGAGCATCACGTACGGTGCGCGGGTCATGCTCTCCACTCCCCCCGCGATGAACAGATCGCCCTCCCCCGAGCGCACCGCCTGCGCCGCAGTGATGACCGCCTGGAGACCGGAGCCGCAGAGCCGGTTGACCGTCTGGCCGGGCACCGTGACCGGGAGTCCGGCCAGGAGCCCCGCCATGCGCGCCACATTCCGGTTGTCCTCCCCCGCCTGGTTGGTGCAGCCGAAGATCACGTCCTCGACCTGGTCCACGGGGAGCCGGCCGCGCTCCACCAGCCCACGGATGGCCACGGCGGCCAGGTCGTCCGGGCGGACCTCGGCCAGCGCCCCCGCCGCACGGGCTACCGGGGTACGGACCGCTGCTGTAATGAAGGCATCGCGCACGAAGGGAGTCCGGGAATCTGGGTGCCGGAATGTAACGGCCGCCGCTTGCGGGGGGGACGGGCGCCCGTCCATCCTCCAGCGGGCCGAGAACTTAACACCCAGACCCGAGGTCCGTCCCCCCGTTGACGATGCGCGCGCCGGCTGCCGAGCTCACCGCCCCCCTGACGGATGCAGCACTGGTTCTCGCCTATCGGGGCGGGGACGAGCGCGGCGCGACCGAACTGGTCGCCCGGCATGCGGCGGTGCTGGCCCGGTTCCTCGCGGGGGCGGGCGGGGACCCTGGAGATATCGACGACCTGGTCCAGGAAACATTCATCCGGGCGTTCCGGGCGCTGGAGGGCTGGCGGGGCGACTCCGCGTTCCGGAGCTGGCTGTTCAGCATCGCAAGCAACCTGCTCAAGGATCAGTTCCGGCGCCGCGGTGGGCGCACCATGCTGACCCTGATGGACGACGATCATCATGCCGATGACGATCCGGCGGCCACCCTGGAAGCGCGGGAAGCGGAACGGCAGCTCCAGGCCGGCCTGGGGACGCTCCCCCGCCTGCAGCGGGAGGTGTTCCTGCTCCGGGCCCAGCAGGGGATGGACTACGACGCGATCGCCACGACCCTCGACACGACCCCCGGGGCGGCCCGGGTGCACTACCACCACGCGGTGAAGCGGCTGAAGGAGCTGATGGCATGAGCCCCTGTGAATTGCTGAGCGACCGGATGGTCCTGGTATCGCACGGGACCGCCGACTGGACTGCCGCGGAAGCGGAACACCTGGCCACCTGCGCGGATTGCCGGGAGGAGTGGCGCCTGATCCAGGGGGCGCAGCGGCTCGGCTCCGAGGCGGCCCGGCGCACCGACGCCGTCCGGGTGAGCCGGCAGGTGCTCGCCACGCTCGCCGGGGAGCGCCGCCGGCGCCGCTGGCTCCGGGCCGGCGGGATGGTCGGACTGGCGGCGGCGGCGGCGCTGGCGATCATGGTCTCCACCGCCGACCGGCGGGGGTCGGGCGGTAATGCGGGGAGCATGGCGGTGGTGGAAGGCGACGGGCTCCAGCTGCGCCTGGCGGAGCTCGAGTCGCTGAACGAGGCGGAGCTGGAAGCGATCCTGGACGGGCTCGAGGTGCCGCTGTCGGAGGGCGCCGGGGGCGCTCCCCCGGCCCTCGGCGACCTGGACGACACTCAATTGGAGCGCGTGCTGCGCTCGCTGGAGGGGTGATGCGCAAGATCCTGACGCTGCTCGCGGGGCTGACGCTCCTGGTGGTGCCGCTGTCCGCCCAGGATGCCGGTGGCGGCGACCCGGCCGGACGCGCCCTCGAGCTCCGCCGGATGATCGAGGAGCGGTTCACCGCCCGGGTCCAGGAGGAGCTGGGACTGACGGATGAGCAGTCGCGGCGGATGACCGAGGTGGTGGGCAACTACTTCGTGAAGCGGCGGGTGATGGAGCAGGAGGAGCGGCAGCTCCGCCAGCGCCTGGCCGGTGAACTCCGTCCGGGGGTCGCCGCGAACAAGGACAACGTGGGGCGCCTGACCGACCAGCTGCTCGAGCTCAAGGTCCGCTATGTCCAGAGCTACCGGGAAGAGGTGAAAGACCTGTCCGGGTTCCTCGATCCGGTGCAGCGGGCCCAGTTCCTGATCATGCGGGAGCGGCTGCTGGATCGCATCCAGCAGGCCCAGGAAGCCCGCACCGATTCGGCGCCCGGCTTCCGCCGCCGGCTCAACCGGCCGTAGTCGTCGCAAGTCCTGTGGCGGCTGACACTTCAGCCGCCATTCCCCCGTATCCGCTACTCCGCTACCTTCACCCCCTATCCCGGGGAGGAGTCGGACATGCGGAGTCCCACCCGCTGGTTCACCGTCGTGCTGGCGGTCGCCGCCACTGCGCCGCTGGCGGCGCAGGAACGGACCGGCACGGTCTATCGGCTCGAAGTCCAGGGCACGATCGAGAACGGACTGGCGCCGTACATCGCCCGTGGCGTCCGGGAGGCGAACGCCGCCGGCGCGGCCGCGATCTACCTCGACATCGACACCCCTGGCGGCCGGGTGGATGCCGCGGAGCGGATCGCGGATGCGGTGCGCGCCTCGAAGATTCCCGTCTATGCGTTCGTGAACCCGCGGGCGTACAGCGCCGGCGCCCTGATCGCGCTCAGCGCCGACGGGATCTACATGCGGGCGGGTGGCGTGCTCGGCGCCGCCACGCCGGTGGATGGCCAGGGCACCAAGATGTCGGAGAAGTACGTCTCGGCCATGCGGGCGGAGTTCCGTGCCCTGGCGGAGGAGCAGGGGCTCGATCCCCGCATCGCCGAGGCCATGGTGGACGAGAGCCTCGGGGCGCCGGGGCTGGCGGAGCCGGGGCAGCTCGTCACCCTGAGCACCGTGGAGGCGCTCCGGGTGGGCTACGCCAAGGCCGAGGTCCAGGACCAGGCGGCGCTGCTCGCGGCGGTGGGGCTGGCCGGCGCTCCGGTCGAAACCGTGAACATCAACTGGGCCGAGATGGTGGTCCGGTTCCTCACCAGTCCGATCGTCTCCCCCTTGCTCCTCTCGCTCGGCGTGCTGGCGCTGCTGGCGGAGATCAAGGCCGGCACCCACGGCGTGGGCCTGCTGGTGGGGTTTGCCTCGCTGGGGCTCTTCTTCGGCTCCAGCCTGGTGCTGGGGCTGGCCGGCATGGAAGAGGTGATCCTGCTCGCCCTGGGCGTGGTGGCGGTGGCGGTGGAGGTGTTCCTGCTGCCCGGATTCGGCATCGCCGGCGTCCTGGGGGCGCTGCTCATCGGCGCCGCCGTGGTCCTCGCCATGCTGGGGAATTTTCCCACCGGCACTGATGTGGTCCGGGCCATGTCGGTGCTCGGAGCCAGCATCTTCATCACCCTGGCCATCGCGTACGCCTGGTTGCGGCACCTGCCGAACAGCCGCCGCTTCAGCGGCCTGATCCACCAGGGCCAGGCACATGCGGCGGAGGGCTTCGTCTCCGCGCTGCCACGGGCGGAGCTGGTGGGCCGGGCGGGCGTGGCCACCACCGACCTCCGGCCCTCCGGGGTCGCCACCGTGGACGGGGAAAAGGTGGACGTCGTCACGGACGGAGAGTATATCAAGGCCGGCGCGCGGGTCGTGGTGACCCGCGCCGAAGGGTACCGGCACGTGGTGCGTTCCGCGCAGGACTAACTCGGAGATTCGAACGTGGAAGAGATTGGCTCGCTGGCCCCGGGGCTTCTGCTGGCCCTGCTGTTCATCGGCTTCATCGTCCTGGTCATCTTCTTCCGGTTCATCCCGATCGGGCTCTGGATCACGGCCTGGGCCTCGGGGGTGCGGGTTTCGTTCCTCACCCTGTTCGGGATGCGCTTCCGGAAGGTGAACCCCGCGCTGATCGTCAACCCGCTGATCATGGCCCACAAGGCGGGCATCGCGGTGCCGATCGACGACCTGGAAGGCCACTTCCTGGCCGGCGGCAGCGTGGAGCGGGTGGTACGGGCGCTGATCTCGGCCGACAAGGCCGGCATCCCGCTCAGCCTCAAGCAGGCCACCGCGATTGACCTGGCCGGTCGCGACGTCTTCGAGGCGGTGCAGGTGAGCGTCAATCCCAAGGTGATCACCACCCCGAAGATCGCGGCCATGGCCAAGGATGGCATCCAGCTCCTGGCGCTGGCCCGGGTGACGGTCCGGGCCAACATCAACCGGCTGGTGGGCGGCGCCGGCGAAGAGACCATCCTGGCCCGGGTGGGCGAAGGCATCGTGAGCACCATCGGCTCGGCCGACACCCACAAGGCGGTGCTCGAGAACCCGGACATGATCTCCAAGACGGTGCTGGCCAAGGGGCTCGATGCCGGGACGGCGTTCGAGATCCTCTCGATCGACATCGCCGACGTGGACGTGGGGAAGAACATCGGCGCCGAGCTGCAGACCGACCAGGCGGAGGCCGACAAGCGGATCGCCCAGGCCAAGGCCGAGGAGCGCCGGGCGCTGGCGGTGGCCATGGAGCAGGAGTTCAAGGCCGAGGCGCAGAAGCAGCGGGCGCTGGTCATCGCCGCGGAGGCGCAGATTCCGCTGGCCATGGCGGATGCGTTCCGAAGCGGGAACCTCGGGGTGATGGACTACCAGCGCTATCGGAACCTGCAGGCGGATACCTCGATGCGTCAGTCCATCGCCGGTGGGACGGAGACCGGTGGACCGCAGGGGAGCTGAGTGACCGACCTCCGTGCCGCGGCCGGCATCGAGGGCCTCATCGTCCTCGGTGTCATCTACTTCATCCTGAACCTCCTGCAGAAGGCGGGGCAGAAGGCCGCGCGCTCGCGGCCCGACGCCCCGCCACCGGATCCGTCGGGAGGAGAGAGCGCGACCCAGCAGGAGGCGCTCAGCCTCGAGAGCATTCTCAAGGAAATCGAGCGGGTGAAGGCGCAGCACCAGCCGGACGCGACCCGGTCACTGCCGACGCCGCAGGCGCCACGGCCGCTCCCGCAGACCAGGGCCAAGTCGCCGGCACCCCGGATGGCCCCCGCGGCGCGGGAGCGGCCCGCGCCGGTTGCCCGGCAGCGGGAGGTCCCCCGGCGGGGCTCGGTAGACCAGAGCGACCGCGGCCCCCTCGGGCGCCACAGCCGGACGGGGCTGTCCGGGGCGGAAGAGGTGGAGGTCCGGACGTCGTGGGATGAGCAGGGATCGCTGGAGGTGGAAGAGAGTCTGGAGATCCTGGACGAGACCCGCCTGCGCCCGCCGCGGGTGGAGTATGATGCGGATGAAGGAGCGGAGGAGGTGGTCCGGCGCCGGATCGTGGCGGCGGAGTCGCGGAACCGCGCGCTCAACGCGGCCGATCATGAGGCCTTCGACCAGCGCCGGATGAAGGGGGAGACCAAGGCGGCCGCGCAAGTGGCGCGGTTCCCGGCGCAGCGGCTCCGGGATGCCTTCATCTGGCGCGAGGTCCTGGGGCCGCCCAAGGCGCTGGAGGAGTAACGGCGCGCCTAGCGCCGGGCTCGCCCGACCTTCTTCTTGTAGAGATTCATCCCGTAGATGATGGCCTCCCGGGCCTCCTTGGCTCCCTCGAAGCCCCGGGTCCTGGTCTGCACCCCCTCCAGATCCTTGTACACCTGGAAGAAGTGCTCGATCTCCTTGAGCGTGTGCTTGGGGATATCGTCGAGTTCGTTCACGCCCTCGGAGTAGGGATCGCTGATCGGGACGGCGAGCACCTTCTCATCGGCCTTGCCCCGGTCCACCAGGTGGAAGAGCCCGATGGGGCGGCATTCGACCAGGCAGCCGGTGAAGACCGGGATCGTGGTGATGACCAGGACGTCGAGCGGGTCGCCGTCATCGCCCAGGGTGCGGGGGAAGAAGCCGTAGTCCCCGGGGTAGTGCACCGCCGAGGCCAGGACCCGGTCCAGCCGGAAGATGCCGTAGTCCTTGTCCAGCTCGTACTTGTTGCGGGTGTTGGTGGGGATCTCGATGATCGCGTTCACGATCGCCGGCGGTTCCCGGCCGGTCACGATGTCGTGCCACGGGTGGAGGCCGCGGCTCTTGGCTCTGGAGGGCATGGGGGAAAACTAGCACCCTCCTGCGGTTCCTTGCATCCTGACTCGGCGGGCACGATACTCCCGCCCAGGCCCGAGTGGCGAAACGGCAGACGCAGCGGACTCAAAATCCGCCGAGAGCGATCTCATGTGGGTTCGATTCCCACCTCGGGCATGGGCAGGGCAGGGGGCGCGGCCGCCGGCAGACCGGCGGCCGTCTCTCGTAGTCCCCTCGCCCACTTCCGCGCGCTTCCCCCCGCCGGCATACTTCGCCGGACATGACCCTCTTCGCCACCAGCCAGCAGCGGGCCGCGCTGCTCATCCTGCTCCTCGGCGCCGGCCTCCTCATGGCCCTGGCGCCGTACCTGAGCGGCCTGATCGGCGGCCTGGTGCTGTTCGTCGTGTTCGCGCCGCTCCACGGGCTCCTGACGCGGCGGGTGCGCCCGGCGCTCTCCGCCGGCCTGCTGGTCCTGGTGGCGCTGCTGATGCTGGTGGTGCCCACCGTGACCTTCACCGGGATGCTCCTCGACCAGGCGCAGCAGGTCGCGGGCGGGGTGATGCGGGGCCCCCTGCTCGACCGGCTGGCCCAGTTCGAGATCGGCGGCATGCCGATCGGTCCCCGGCTCGCCGGCATCGGCGAGTCGCTGGTGAACTGGCTCGGCTCCAGCGCCTTCGGCCTGCTGGGCACCGCGACCCGGATCGGGCTCAACCTGACCATCGCGCTCTTCATTCTCTACTACCTGCTGCTCCGCTCCCGGGATACCTGGGTGGCGGTCAAGCCCTACATCCCCTTCAGCCCGAGCAACGCGGACCTGCTGCGGGACCGGTTCCGCGACGTGACCATCTCCACGGTGATCGGCACCGGGCTGGTTGCCGTGATCCAGGGGATCATGGTGGCGATCGCCTTCTGGGCCACCGGGCTCTCCAACGCCTTCTTCTGGGGGGTGGTGACGGTGGTGTTCGCCATCCTGCCGGTGGTGGGGTCGGGAATGGTCTGGGGCCCGGGGGCGCTCACCCTGCTGCTGGGCGACCGGCCCGGGGCGGGGATCGCGCTGATCGTGGTGGGGGTGGTGCTGGTCGGGAATGTGGACGTGGTCATCCGGCCGGCGGTCTACAAGCGTTTTGCCCAGATCCACCCGCTGGTGACCCTGGTCGGGGCGATTGCCGGGGTGAGCTACTTCGGACTGCTGGGGATCCTGATCGGCCCGCTGGCGCTGTCCTATTTCTTCGAGCTGATCCGGATGTACAGCGAGGAATATCCCCCCCTGGCGGGCCACGCCCCTCCCGCCCCGGGCCCGGCCGCGGCGCCCCCGGCACCCTGAGGCTCTTTCGCCAGGTCTAGTTCCTCCATAGACTAGGGCATGCTCTCCAAGAAATCGAAGTACGCGATCAAGGCGCTGCTGGGGCTGGCGGAGCACGGCTCGGACGAGCCGATGCGGATCGCCGACCTGGCTCGGCAGGAGTCGCTGCCGCAGAAGTTCCTGGAACTGATCCTGCTCGACCTGCGGAACGCGGGGGTGGTCCAGAGCCGGAAGGGGAAGGGGGGAGGGTACCTCCTGGCCCGGCCGGCGGAGCGGATCATGCTGGGGCAGGTGGTGCGGCTGTTCGACGGGCCGCTGGCGCCGGTGCCCTGCGCCAGCCAGACGGCCTATGTCCCCTGCGCCGACTGCGCCGACGAGGCCACCTGCGGGGTGCGGCTGGCCATGAAGGAAGTGCGGGACGCGACGGCGCGGATCCTGGACCAGACCAGCCTGGCGGCGGTGCGCCGGAAGCAGGCGGCCGCGGGCCGGGGACGACCACGGGCCCGGTAGCCCGCCCTTGCGCGGGCGGGTCGCGGCTTGTACTCTAGTAACCCAATAGACTAAAGGTAGTATGACCGCCTCGGACCGACCGGACCCCCGGACGTCCGGGATTCGGCACAGGGGCCCGGGACGGGCGCGGTGGCACGTCAATTGCCTTGTTACCCTATCAAACAGATAGACTAAGTACGCCGGAGGCCCGATGGCCGGAAATGACATCGTCCGCCAGATCCTCGCCGCGCTCGAAGGGCTCCGGTTCGGATCGGTTGAAATCGTGGTGCACGATGGCCGCATCGTACAGCTCGAGCGGCGCGAGAAAGTCCGCATGGCGACAGAGGTTACGCCGCCGCGCAAGTAGCGTTCGCGCCCGCCGGCACCGGCGGACGCCCCCGTTCACCCTGGGACTGACCGGACCGCCGGAGGGCCCGTTTTTCATGGAGGTAGGTCCGATGGTACGCACCATGGTCAGCCGGGCCGGTCTGTGGACCGGGACCCTGCTCAGCGTCGCGGCGGCGCCACAGCTGGCGGCCCAGCAGGACAGCACCCTGGTCCGGCTCGAGGAGCGGATCCAGGAAGTCGATCAGCAGGCCCGCATTGCGGCCCGGCAGTTCGAGCTCTACCGCGACAGCGTCGCCGCCGCCGCCCGCACCCGGGCGTCGGTGAGCGCCGGCACCGGTGGCTTCGCCATCCGCTCCGCGGACGGGAACTTCGCGCTCAATCTCCGGGGCTATTTCCAGTCCGACGCCCGGATCTACCTCGAGGATGACGCCAAGGTGCTGGTCAACGACCTGATCATCCGCCGCGCCCGCCCCGTCATCGAAGCCACGGTCTACAAGTACTACGGCTTCCGCCTGATGCCCGACTTCGGCGGCAGCGCCCCGACCATCTTCGACGCCTACTTCGACGCCCGGTGGAAGCCCTCCTTCGGCGTCCGGGCCGGCAAGTTCAAGCCGCCGGTGGGGCTCGAGCGGCTGCAGTCCGCGACCGATATCAAGTTCGTGGAACGCGGCCTGCCCACCAACCTGGTGCCGAGCCGCGACGTCGGCATCCAGGTGAGCGGGCTCCTCGGGCAGGGGATCCTGAGCTACGAAGCCGGCCTGTTCGACGGCGCGCCGGACCTGGCCAGCGGCAACAACGACGTGGCGGACGGCAAGGAACTGGTGGGGCGCCTCTTCCTCACTCCCTTCGTCAAGCAGGGCGCGAACGCGCCGCTGGACCTCGGGATCGGCATCGCGGTCAGCACCGGGGACGAAGAGGGCACGACCGCCGGCACCTCGCTGCCGTCCTACCGCTCGCCGGGCCAGGCCACGGTGTTCCGCTACCGGACCAGCACGGCGACGCCCGTCACCGGCACGGTGATCGCCGACGGCCGCCACACCCGCCTCGCGCCGCAGCTCTACCTCAACCGCGGGGCCCTCGGCCTGCTGGCGGAGTACACCATCGCCCGCCAGACCGTCGCCCGGGACACCGGGATCAGCCGGACGGACGACAAGCTGGAGCACAAGGCCTGGCAGGTGGCCGGGTCCTTCTTCCTGACCGGGGAGAAGAACTCCTTCCGCAGCGTCACCCCCACGAAGGGCTTCGATCCCATCAACGGCGGGTTTGGCGCGGTCGAGCTGGTGGCGCGCTACGGCCGCCTCGAGTTCGACCAGGACGCCTTCCCGCGGTACGCCGACAGCACCGCGTCGGTGGACGAGGCCAAGGCCTTTGCCGTGGGCCTCAACTGGCACCTCGGCCGCAACGTGAAGGTCGGCGTCAACTACGAGCAGACCCAGTTCAGCGGCGGCGCGGCGACCGGCGACCGGCCGGATGAGAAGTTCGTCGCGGCCCGCTTCCAGACTGCCTTTTGAGGAGGTGCACCATGCGAATCCTGCGTTCCATCGCGGCGGCCGCCGGCCTGGCGCTGGGCCTGAGCGGCCCGGCCCACGCCCAGAAGGCCGTGACGCTGCTCAACGTGTCCTATGACCCGACCCGCGAGTTCTACGCGGAGTTCAACGCCGCCTTCACGACGTACTGGAAGGGGAAGACCGGTCAGGAGGTGACGTTCCGCCAGTCCCATGGGGGGTCGGGGCGGCAGGCCCGCTCGGTGATCGACGGGCTCCAGGCCGACGTCGTCACCCTGGCGCTGGCCTACGACATCGACGAGATCAGCACCCGCGCCGGGCTCTTCCCGGCCAACTGGCAGACCCGCCTGCCCAGCAACAGCGCCCCATACACCTCGACGATCGTGTTCCTGGTGCGGAAGGGCAATCCCAAGAAGATCAGCGACTGGGGCGACCTGACCCGTCCCGGTGTGTCGGTGATCACCCCCAACCCCAAGACCTCGGGCGGCGCCCGCTGGAACTACCTGGCCGGCTGGGCCTGGGCTTTGCGACAGCCCGGGGGGAACGAGGCCACCGCCAAGCAGTACGTGACCCGGCTGTTCAAGAACGTCCCGGTCCTCGATGCCGGCGCCCGGGGCTCCACGACCACGTTCGTGGAGCGGGGGATCGGGGACGTGCTGCTGGCCTGGGAGAACGAAGCCCTGCTCGCCATCAAGGAGCTGGGACCTGATAAATTCGAGGTCATCTTCCCCTCGCTCAGCATCCTGGCCGAGCCGCCGGTGACGGTGGTGGACAAGGTGGCACGGAAGCGGGGGACCTACGATATCGCGAAGGCGTACCTCGAGTACCTGTACACCGACGTGGGGCAGGAGCTGGCGGCCAAGCACTACTACCGGCCGCGCAATGCCACCATCGCGGCGAAGTACGCCGGGCAGTTCCCGAAGGTGAACCTGATCACCATTGACGAGGTCTTCGGCGGCTGGCAGAAGGCCCAGACCACCCACTTCGCCGATGGTGGCGTGTTCGACCAGATCTACCTCACTCGCTGATGGAGGTCGCATGGCCCGCGCAGTCGCCAGCCAGCCGCTCAAGGAGAAGGAGCCGGGGTATCGGGTGCTTGACGCGGAGGGGCTCAACGGGGGACCACCACCCGACCAGCTCGGGCTGGGGGAGCTTACCCCGGTAGGCCGGTTCTTCGCCCGGAATCACGCGCCGATCCCGCGCGTGGATCCAAAGGCGTGGCGACTGGCGGTGCGCGGGCTCGTGCGGCAGGAGTCGTCGCTGTCGCTGGAGGAACTGCAACGGAGGTTCCTGCGGCACCAGGTGCCGGCCACGCTGGTGTGTGCCGGCCTGCGCCGGGCCGAGCTGGTGCGGCACCGGCCGGTGCCCGGAGAACTGATCTGGGACCTGGAGCCGGCCGGCACGGCGGTCTGGGGCGGGGTGGCGCTCCGCGACGTGCTGATGGCGGCGGGGGTCCGGGACGCCGCAATGCACGTGGGCCTGACCGGGCTCGATGAAGTGGAACGGGGTGGAAAGACGTTCGGATTCGGGGGGTCGGTGCCAATCGAAAAGGCCTTGGAGCCCGACGTGCTGCTGGCCTATGAGATGAACGGCCAGCCGCTCACGGCGCTCCATGGCGGGCCGGTCCGGCTGGTGGTCCCGGGTTACATCGGCGCCCGGAGCGTCAAGTGGCTGGCCGAGATCGAGCTGCTCCCGGAGCCCTCGGCCAACTACTTCCAGGCGGCGGCCTACCGGGTGCTGCGGGAGCCGAACCCCGATGATCCGCGGGATGTCCGGGCCGGGGAGGCGCTGGGCGAGGTGCCACTCAACGCCGTCATCCTGGCGCCGGAGCATGGGAGCCGCCTGCGGGCCGGGGAGGTCACGGTGCGGGGCTGGGCCATGGATGGGCGATGTCCCGTCCGCCGGGTGGAGGTCTCCTCCGATGGGGGCCTGACCTGGTTCGGGGCCGACCTCGCGACGGCGGAGGGGCGCTGGACCTGGCAGCGCTGGACGGCGCAGGTGACGCTGCCGCCGGGCCACGCGGTGCTGGTGGCGCGGGCCTGGAACGAGGCGGGGCAGGGCCAGCCCGAGACGATTGCCGAAGTGTGGAATGCCAAGGGGTACGCCAACAACGCCTGGCACCGCGTCGCGGTGGAGGTACACGGATGAGCGCACGGCGCCGGACGCTGCCGGGCTTCGGACTCTCGCTCGGGTTTACCCTGGCGTACCTCAGCCTGCTGGTGCTGATCCCGCTCTCCACCCTGTTCGTGCGGAGCGCCGGTCTCGGCTGGGACGGCTTCTGGGCCGCGGCCACTTCGCCGCGGGTGATGGCGTCCTACCGGGTGACGCTGCTGACCGCGTTCTCGGCCGCCACGATCAACGCCGCGTTCGGCCTGCTGGTGGCCTGGGTGCTGGTGCGGTATCGCTTCCCCGGGCGGAAGCTGGTGGATGCGCTGGTGGACCTGCCCTTCGCGCTGCCGACGGCGGTGGCGGGCATCGCGCTCACCACGCTGTACTCCGAGCACGGCTGGATCGGGAGCTGGCTGGCGCCGCTTGGCATCAAGGTGGCGTTCACCGAGCTGGGCATCATCGTGGCGCTCACCTTCATCGGCCTGCCGTTCGTGGTGCGGACGCTGCAGCCGGTGCTGCAGGACCTGGAGAGCGAGATCGAGGAGGCGGCGGCGAGCCTCGGGGCCACCCGGCTCCAGACCTTCCAGCGGGTCCTGGTGCCGGCCCTCTGGCCGGCGCTGCTCACGGGGTTCGCGCTGGCGTTCGCCCGGGCCATCGGGGAGTACGGGTCGGTGGTGTTCATCTCGGGCAACATGCCGATGAAGACCGAGATCGCGCCGCTCCTGATCATGACCAAGCTGGAGCAGTTCGACTACGCGGGCGCCACGGCAATCGCGTCGGTGATGCTGATGGCGTCGTTCCTGCTCCTCCTCACCATCAACGTGCTCCAGTGGTGGAGCCGGCGCCTGACGGCGTAGGGGCCCAACATGGCTGGCACCGTCACCCTTCGACTTCCAGTCGCGTCGCCCCAGGCGCGGTCCGCCGCGCTGACCGAGCCGCGACCGGTCCGCTGGGCGCTCATTGGCGTCGCCCTCGCCTTCCTGTCGCTCTTCCTGCTGGTGCCCCTGGCGGCGGTGGTGGTGGAGGGGCTCAAGAAGGGGGTCGAGGCGTACCTCGCGGCGCTGGTGGAGCCGGACACCCTGGCCGCGGTGCGGCTGACGCTGGTGGCGGCGCTGGTCAGTGTGCCGCTCAATGTGGTCTTCGGCCTGTCGGCGGCGTGGGCCATCGCCAAGTTCAGCTTCCCCGGGCGCAACCTGCTGATCACGCTGATCGACCTGCCGTTCGCGGTCTCGCCGGTGATCTCGGGGATGATCTTCGTGCTGATGTTCGGCGGGCAGGGGTGGTTCGGCCCCTGGCTGGACGCCCACGACATCCAGATCGTCTTCGCGGTGCCGGGCATCATCCTGGCCACCACGTTCGTGACCTTTCCCTTCGTGGCGCGGGAGCTGATCCCGCTGATGCAGGAGCAGGGGCCGGAGGAGGAGGAGGCGGCGCGGGTGCTGGGCGCCAGCGGCTGGCAGATCTTCCGCCGGGTGACGCTGCCCAACATCAAGTGGGGGCTGCTCTACGGCATCATCCTCTGCAACGCCCGCGCGATGGGCGAGTTCGGCGCGGTGTCGGTGGTGTCAGGACACATCCGCGGCGAGACCAACACGCTGCCGCTCCACATCGAGATCCTGTACAACGAATACAACTTCGCCGCGGCGTTCGCCGTGGCCTCGCTCCTCACCCTGCTGGCCCTGGTGACGCTGGTCGCCAAGTCGGCGGTGGAGTGGCGCCAGGCCCGGCTGTTGCGCCCGGCCGCCGACCAGTCCATGGAGGCTGCATGAGCATCGAAGTCCGTGACCTCGCCAAGCGCTTCGGAACCTTCGAGGCCCTGAAGCAGGTGAGCCTCCTGGTGCCGGACGGCGAGCTGGTGGCGCTGCTCGGCCCCTCCGGCTCCGGAAAGACCACGCTGCTCCGCCTGATCGCGGGGCTGGAAACGCCGGACGCGGGCAGCATCCTCTTTCACGGCCAGGACGCCACCACGCGCGACGTCCGGGAGCGGCAGGTCGGATTCGTGTTCCAGCACTATGCCCTGTTCCGCCACATGACCGTGTTCGAGAACGTGGCGTTCGGGCTCCGGGTGCGCCCCCGGAGGGTGCGTCCCGCCGAGGCGGAGATCCGGGCCACCGTGATGGACCTGCTCAAGCTGGTGCAGCTCGACTGGCTTTCCGATCGCTTCCCCTCCCAGCTCTCGGGCGGGCAGCGCCAGCGGGTGGCGCTGGCCCGGGCGCTGGCGGTCAAGCCCAAGGTGCTGCTCCTCGATGAACCGTTCGGCGCGCTCGACGCCAAGGTCCGGAAGGAACTGCGCCGCTGGCTGCGCCGGCTGCACGAGGAGGTCCAGGTGACCACGGTCTTCGTCACCCATGACCAGGAGGAGGCCATGGAAGTCTCCGACCGGGTGGTGGTAATGAACGAAGGCCGCATTGAGCAGGTGGGGAGCCCGGAAGAGGTCTACGACAAGCCGGCCACGCCCTTCGTCTACAGCTTCCTCGGCAACGTGAACCTGTTTCACGGCCGGGTGACGGCGGGGCGGGCGGAGATCGCTGGGCAGGAGTGGGAGGCGCCCGACTGGGCTGCCCTCGGCGCCGACCGGGACGCGCTGGCCTACGTGCGCACCTACGACGTGGACCTGGCCCGGACGCCCAATGGCACCCCGGCCATCGAGACCGTGCTGCGCCATTTCCGCCGCTTCGGGCCGATGGTCCGGCTGGAGCTGGACCGGGTGGAGGACGGCACGGTGATCGAGGCGGAGGTGACCCGGGCCCGGTTCGACGAGTTGCAGGTGAGCCGGGGCGAGAAGCTCTATGTGAAGCCGAAGTCGGCCCGGCTCTTCCCGCGCTGATCGGGAGTGGCTAGAGTTCGGTTCACCTAGCCCCGAACCCGCATGAGCGCCGGCATCACGCCCGAACCTGTCCGCGGTCTCGACAACGTCATCGCCCTCACCACGGCCGTCTGCCGGCTCTCCGCCGCCGACGGCGGGCTGGCCTATCGCGGCTACGACGTGCGCGAACTCGGCGAGCAGTCCACCGCCGAGGAAACGGCCTTCCTGCTGATCGAGGGACACCTGCCGACCGCGGCGGAGTTGCGGCGGTGGCAGGGGGAGCTCAAGGATCAGCAGAAGCTGTCCCCCATTGTCCTGCGAGCGCTCAAGGCCCTCCCCGCAGGCGCCGACCCGATGAGCGCGCTCCGGGCCGCGCTGGCGGTCGCGGCGCTGGAGCAGCCGGTGCCCCTGCCGCCCGCCCGCGCGGACGCGCTGGCCCAGGGGCTCCGGCTGCTGGCGGCGACCCCCACGATCGTGGCCGCGTTCCACCGCCTGCGCACCGGCCAGAAGCCGGTCCTGCCCCGGAAGAGCCTGGGGTTCGCGGCCAACTACCTGGCCATGCTGACCGGCGCCCCGCCAGCCGCCGAATCGGCCCGGGCGTTCGACACCGCGCTCATTCTCCGCGCCGACAACGAACTCAACCCCTCCACCTTCGCGGCGCGGGTGACCGCGGCGACCGGTGCCGACGTGTTCGGCGGAGTCATCGCCGGACTGGCCGCGCTGGCGGGGCCCCGGCATGGCTGGCACACCCGGAACGTGATGGCGGCGTTGGAGGAGATCGGTCAGCCGGAGCGGGTGGAGGAGTGGGTGCGGGAGCGGCT
Organism: uncultured Gemmatimonadaceae bacterium; assembly: GCA_964585655.1. Taxonomy (GTDB): domain Bacteria; phylum Gemmatimonadota; class Gemmatimonadetes; order Gemmatimonadales; family GWC2-71-9; genus JADJOM01. The sequence continues at coordinate 18,008 of CAZPER010000044.1, forward strand.
GGGCCAGAAGCGGAAGGTCGCCGGTTTCGGGCACGTGGTGTACCAGGGCGAGGACCCCCGGACCGGGCTGCTGCGTGGCCTGGCCGAGGCGGAGTGCCAGCGCGCGGGGATGTGGCCGGTGTTCCGCACGGCCCGCGAGCTCGAGGTCGTGATGCTGCGGGAGACCGGTCAGTGCCCGATCGTGGACTTCTACCTGGCGCCACTCTACCGGGCACTCGGCATCCCCACTGACCTCTTCACCGCCACCTTCGCGGTGAGCCGGATGAGCGGCTGGGTGGCGCACATCCTGGAGCAGTACGGCGACGAGAAGCTGCTGCGTCCGCGGGCGGAGTATATTGGTCCGGTCGCGCTGGAGTACAAGCCGCTCCGCAAGCGCCGCTAGGCGCCCATTCTCCGTTCGTCCATCTCACCGACCGACATTCCCCATGCCCTTCACCTCCTCCGTCCTTGCCGCCGCCCCCGCCGGGTACGCCACCCCGCTGCTGGCGGTGGCGCTGCCCGCCGGTGCGCTGCCTTCCTCGCTGACGGCACTCGATGCCCAGACCGGCGGCGCCATCGGCCGGCTGCTGGCCTCGGGAGACTTTGCCGGCAAGAAGGACGAACTGGCGCTGCTGCACCCGGCGGGGCCGGCGAGCCGGGTGCTCCTGATCGGGCTCGGCAAGCCCGGGGAGGTGGGGCGGGGGGCGGTGCGGCGGGCGGCCGCCCAGGCGGCCAAGCGGGCGCGCACGCTCGGGGCGGCGAGCCTCGGCTTCTTCCTGGCGCCGGAGGGGCTGGGCCAGGTGACCCCCGTCGAGGCGGGTCAGGTCATCGCCGAGGGGCTGGGGTTCGGCCAATGGCACTACCTCGACATGAAGCAGCCCCCGGAGGACAAGAAGCCGCTGCTCGAGTCGGCCGAGCTGCTGGCTCCGCAGCAGACCGCGGAGCTGAGCGCGGGCCACGCGATCGGCCTGGCCATTGCGGCGGGGCAGTCCTTCACCCGTACCCTCCAGTTCCTGCCCGGAAACGTCTGCACCCCGAGCTACCTGGCGGGGCAGGCGGGGGACCTGGTCCGGCGCCATGGCTTCAAGGGCCGCGTGCTCGACCTCGCGGCGCTCCGGCAGGAAAAGATGGGGGGGCTCCTCGCGGTCGCGCAGGGGAGCGCCGAGGAGCCGAAGTTCATCGTGCTGGAGTACGAGGGGGCGCCCGGGAAGCCGGTGGTGCTGGTGGGGAAGGGTGTCACCTTCGACACCGGCGGCATCTCGATCAAGCCTGCGGACAAGATGGAGGACATGAAGTACGACATGTCCGGCGCCGCCTCGGTGCTGGGAGTGTTCGAGATGCTCGGGCGGCTCAAGCCGAAGGTCCGGGTGGTGGGGCTGATCCCGACCTGCGACAACATGCCGAGCGGCACGGCGGTGAAGCCGGGGGACGTGATCACTAGCCACCTCGGCAAGACCATCGAGGTCATCAACACCGACGCCGAGGGCCGCCTCATCCTCTGTGATGCCCTGTCCTACGCCCGGCGGTTCGAGCCGGCCTGCGTGGTGGACGCCGCGACGCTCACCGGCGCGGTGGTGGTGGCGCTGGGCCACAGCGCCTCCGGGCTCATGGGCACCGACGAGAAGCTCATGGAGGAACTGCGCCAGGCCGGCGACCGTGCCGGGGAGCGGGTCTGGCCGCTGCCGCTGTGGGATGAGTACCGGGACCTGATCAAGTCGGACATCGCGGACATCAAGAACACTGGCGGCCGTCCGGCGGGGAGCATCACCGCGGGGTGGTTCCTGCGGGAGTTCACCGAAGGCTACCCCTGGGCGCACATCGACATCGCGGGGACCGCCTACAGCGACCGGGAGGACGGCACCCGGGTGAAGGGCCCGACCGGCGTGTGCATGCGGCTGTTCGCGGAATTCGTGCTGGGGCGGGCGGGTTGACGCAACCGGAACGGGCGAACGGGGGAACGGGGGAACGGGAGAGGCGCCCAGGCCCCGGTTCTCCCCTCCTCGCGTTCGCCTTGCTGCTCATGATGGCGGGCGGCACGGCTCGGCTCACCGCCCAGATTCCCTACGACTCGCTACCGGCCGACTCCGCCCTGGTGGATACGGTCAACACCACCGAGCGCTACCTCAAGGCCCTGGAGGCGCTCACCGTCCGGCTCCCGGTTCTGCCGCTGCTCGGAGTTGATGGGCCGAAGACGCCGCAGGGCCGGATCGTACTCTCCCGCGATTCACTCGACTGGGCAATGGCGGAGACGGTCGCGGACCTGCTGCAGCGGGTACCGGGGGTGTACCTGTTGCGCGGCGGGTGGCTGGGGCGGACGGAATATCCCAACTATCGCGGCCGGGGCCCGACCTCGGTCGAGTACCTGGTGGATGGCCTGCCGTACCTCCCGATCGGCCCCGACTCGCTCGGGGTGGATCCCTCGTTCTTCTCCCTCAGCATGTACGACCGGGTGGAGATCGAGCGCTGGCCGGGAGGCCTCCGGGTGCATCTCTTTACCCATCGGCATGACCGGAAGGCACCCGCCTCTCGGGTTGGGATCAGCTCCGGCGACCAGGAAATCGCCCGCTATGCCGGCGCGCTCGAGTACCGCTTCACCAACGGGCTCGGCATTGCCGCCGCGGGGGAACGGATGGTGGCCCCCACCGCGAGCGGCCTCTCCAGCGATTTCGACATCACCAACGTCTGGCTGCAGGCCAGCTTCGTGCCGAGCGAGCGGTTCGGGGTCCAGGCGCAGCTCATCAACAGCAGCCCCGACCGGAAGGCGTTCGTGGACGCCGACACCCTCGAGTCCCGCCTGACCGGGAGCCGCAAGGACGCGCAGCTCCGGGTCTCCTGGCGCGACCGCCCCGGCGATCTCGGCCTGCGAGTCGATGGCGTGGTGGGGCGGACGAGCTGGAAGGGGAGCGGGGTGGACGATGCCGTCCGCCAGGGGGGCGTCGTGGTGGGCTACCGGACCCGGACGGCGGGGCTCACGGTGCGGGCGTTCAACCGGTCCCGCATCACGCCGTGGGACCTGCGGGCGGAGGCGGGGTGGGCGCCGCTGGATGGCGTGAGCGCCGCGGCAGAGGTGGGGTACCAGACCCACGACCGCGACCGGAACAGCCGGTGGGTCGGGGTGCGCGGCGGGCTCGCGCTGCCCCTGGGCCTGTCCGCGTCGGCCGCGCTCCGGAGCGGCAAGCTCATCGCGGCGCCCGCGCTCCTGACCGAGCCGGAGCAGCAGGTGACCGACTGGCAGGCGACGCTTCGCTGGGAGCGGCGCTGGGCGGCGCTCGAGGTGGGGTACGGTCAGACCGATGCGTTTCGCCCGCTGGCGTACCGCCCCTTCCTCCCCAGCATACCGGCGGTCGCGGCGGCGCCGCGCACCGAGTGGGTCACGGTGGGCTGGCGCCTCAGTCCGCGGAAGTGGCTCACCTTCGAAGGGTGGTACTCCGACCCCGTCTCGCGCGGGCCGGACGGGGTCCCGCCGACGCACTCGATGACCAGCGCCACCATCCGCTCCAAGTTCCTGCGGCGCTTCAAGAGCGGGATCTTCGACCTCAAGGCGCAGGTGTCGTTCGAGAGCTGGAGCGATGGGGTGATCGGCCGCGACAGCCTCGCCGCCCCGATCGCGCTGGACGGCGCCTCGTTCTGGCGCACCGAGATCGAGCTCCGCCTGGACCGGTTCCGGCTCTACTGGGACCGGTACAACCTGCAGCTCAGCCGGAAGACCTTCGTGCCCGGGTTTCCGATGCCCAATCTGGCGAGCACGTTCGGGGTGAAGTGGGAGTTTTCGAATTGACCAGCGGGCAAAGCTGACGCTTCGCCCCTACCGGGCCCCGAGGATCACCGGGCCGAGCAACGCGATCACCGCCGCAATCACCGCCACCGCCACCAGGTCCAGCAGCACCCCCGCCCGCGCCATCTGCCGCACCGTGATCGCCCCCGACCCGAAGACGATGGCGTTCGGCGGGGTCGCGATGGGGAGGGCGAATCCCGCCGAGGCGGCGAATCCGGCCACCAGCATCAGCAACTCGGGGGGCTGGCCCAGGGAGCGGCCCAGCGCGGCGGCGATCGGCATCATCATCGTCGCGACCGCGAGGTTCGACGCCAGCTCCGACAGCACCACCACCGCGAGCGCGAGTCCGAGGTAGATCAGCACCGGTGGCGCGCCGGCCAGGCCGGCAAGCCCCCGCCCCAGCCAGGTGGTGAGCCCCTGGGCCTCGAGCGCCGCGGCGAGTGATAGCCCGCCGCCGAAGAAGAGCAGGACATCCCAGGGGATCAGGCGCGCCTCGCTCCAGGTGAGGAGTGGCCGGTGTTCACCCTCGCGAGTGGTGCCGGGCACCAGGAAGAGCGCGACCGCCGCCAGCACGCCAATGGCGGTATCGCTCAACCCCGGCAGCAGCTGGGTCAGTCCCGGCAGGGTGACCGCGCCCAGCGCCTTGGGTTCGCGGAAGATCCACGCCAGCGCCACCAGCCCGAAGATGGCGAACATCCGCGCCTCGCCCCCCCGTACCGGGCCGAGCGCCGCGAGCCGCTCCCGCACCAGCGCGTTGCCGCCCTCCCCCAACCGGCTCGCCTTCCGGAAGCAGACGAAGACCAGGATCACCCAGCACAGCGGCAGCAGCAGCAGCACCATCGGCATCCCGAGCCCCATGAAGTCAATGAAGCTGATGGGGCTGCCGGCCAGCTCCTTGAGCGCGCCAGCGACGACCAGGTTGGGAGGGGTCCCGATCAGCGTACCCATGCCGCCGATGGACGCGGCGTAGGCCACGCCGAGCATCAGGGCGGCGCGCACGTCGGCGCCGGCCTCCCCGTGGGGAAACAGCGCGGCGATGGCGAGGGCGATCGGGTACATCATTGCCGCGGTGGCGGTGTTGGAGATCCACATCGAGATGCAGGCGGTCGCGAGCATGACCGCGAGCACCGCCCGTCGGCTGGTGAGTCCCACCAGCGCCAGCAGGCGATAGGCGATCCGCACGTGACAGGACCACCGCTCCAGCCCCGCCGCGAGCAGGAAGCCGGCCAGGAAGAGGAACACCAGCTCGTTGGCGTACGGCGCGGCGGCCTGCGCGGTGCTGGCCACCCCGAGCAGGGGGAAGAGCACCAGCGGCAGGAGAGATGTGGCCAGGATCGGGACGCATTCGGTGATCCACCAGATGACCATCCAGGTGGCCGCGCCCAGCGCCCGGCGCGCTGTGGGCGGCAGCTCGGCGGGCGCCAGGAGCGAGACGATCAGTCCCAGCACCGGCCCCGCCCAGCGCGCGAGGGTCCGGGTGAGGTCGGGCGCGGGGCGAGGGCTGGTCGCGGAGGCCATGGTCGGGAGTAAGATCCCGTGGAATCGGGTGGGCGCAAGCCTCCGGGAACCCCGCTCCCTAGCCCTAAACCATGGTCCCGGCTATACTTCGGCCCTTTCCGGAACTGCGGACGGAGCGGTCTGTGCCTTACAGCATGACGGGATTCGGGACCGCGGAAGGTCCCGTGGCCGGCGGACGGATGCGGGTCGAGATCCGCACCGTCAACCACCGGCACTTCAACCCGTCGCTCAAGCTGAGCCACGAGTTGACCGCCCTGGAAGGGGAGCTGCGGGAGCGGCTGCGCCGGGATTTCGACCGCGGGCACGTGAGCGTCCTCGCGCACTGGGCAGAGTCGCCGGAACGTCAGGCCGCCGGGTTCACCGTGAACGTGGAACGCGCCCGGGCGGTCGCCCAGGCGCTGCGGGACCTGCAGCGCCAGATCGGGGTGCCGGGCGATGTCGACCTCGGCCTCGTGGTGCGGCAGCCCGAGGTGATCACCAGCGCGCGGGACGAGGCCCCCACCGTGGAGTGGGCCGACCTGGAGCCGGTGGTGGCCGAGGCGATCGCCAGCTGCAAGGCGATGCGGCGCCGGGAGGGGCAGGTGCTGGCGGACGAGCTGCGCCACCGGCTGGGGCAGCTGGAAGCCGCGGCGGCGGTGATCGCCGCGCGCGCGCCGGGCCGCCTGGTGCGGGAACGGGACCGGCTGCGGCAGTCGGTGACCCAGCTGCTGGATGGCCGCACGGTGGATGAGCAGCGGCTGGTGCAGGAGCTGGCGTTCCTGGCGGACAAGCTGGACATCACCGAGGAGCTGGTGCGGTTCGGGGCCCACCTGGCGGCCTGCCGCGACGCCCTCGCCAAGGATCAGCCGGTGGGCAAGCAGCTTGGCTTTCTGGCGCAGGAGCTCGGCCGGGAGGTGAACACGATGGGCGCCAAGGGGAACGACGCCGAGATCGTGCAGCAGGTGATCGCGATGAAGGGAGAGCTGGAGAAGTTCCGGGAGCAGCTCGAGAATCTCGAGTGACGCCCTTCCTGCTGGTCCTCTCCTCGCCCTCCGGGGGTGGCAAGACCACCATCGCCCGGCGGCTGCTGGACTCGCGGAGCGACATCGGGTATTCGGTGTCGGCCACGACCCGCGCCATGCGGCCGGGGGAAGTGAACGGCCGGGACTACTGGTTCCTGTCCGAGGAGGAGTTCGAGGCCAAGGTCATGGCCGGGGAGTTCCTGGAGCACGCCAGCTATCACGGGCGGCGCTACGGCACCCTCCGGACGGAGGTCGAACGCCACTTCGCGGCGGGGCGGCACGTGGTGCTGGACATCGAGGTCAACGGCGCGCGCCAGGTCCGGCGCCAGATGTCCGGGGCGGTGCTGGTGTTCGTGATCCCGCCCACCGGGGCGGCACTGGTGGAACGGCTGGCGGCGCGGCGCACCGAGGACCGGGCGGCGCTGGAGGGCCGGCTGGCCATCGCCACCGACGAGCTGGCCGTCGCGAGCGAGTACGACTACGTCGTCGTCAATGCAGAGCTGGAGCGGGCGGTGCAGGACGTGGCGGGGATTCTCGAGGCCGAGAGCCGCCGGGTGTGCCGCCAGGATGATCTCGAATCTCGAACCGAACGCCTGCGCCGCGAAGTCGCGGACGCGGTGCGCAGGCTGTAACCCCAGAGGAGCAGCACCATGAAGATCTACACCCCGACCGAAGCCGCCATGCAGACCGGGAACAAGTACCTGGGCGTCCTGGTAGCCGCGAAGTTCGCGCGGCACATCAACGAGCTGCCCAAGGACCGGCTGATCGAGAAGCAGGTCAAGATGACGACCCAGGCGCTCGAGAAGCTGTGCACCGGGGCCCTGGCCTACAAGATCACCCGCCGGCGCCGCTCGGAAGCGTGACCAGGTGGGAGGGCCGCCACGTCGTCGTGGGGGTGTCGGGCGGGATCGCGTGCTACAAGAGCTGCATCCTGGTCCGGCGCCTCGCGGAGGCGGGGGCACAGGTGCACGTCATCCTCACCGAGGGGGCCGCCGAGTTCGTGCGGCCCCTCACCTTTGAGGCGCTCTCCGGGCGGCCGGTACTGACCTCGCTCTGGACCCGGGACGCCGCGCTCCAGCATGTGCGCCTGGCCCAGGCCGCCGACGTGATCATCGTGGCTCCCGCAACGGCCCACCTGATCGCCCGCGTCGCCCAGGGGCTGGGCGACGACCTCCTCACCACGCTCCTGCTCGCCCGCATCGCGCCCGTGCTCCTCGCCCCCGCCATGAACGACGAGATGTACGCCAACCCCGCCACCCGGGCCAACCTCGCCACCCTCGAGGGACGGGGGTTCGTGTTCGTGGGCCCGGAGACTGGCGCCCTCGCGGAGGGACCCTCCGACCGGCCGGGCCGGATGAGCGAGCCGGAGACCATCCTGGCCCACGCGGCGCGGCTGGTAGGGTCCGGGGGGCCGCTGGCGGGCCGGCGCGTGGTCGTCACCGCCGGCCCCACCCGGGAGGGGCTCGATCCCGTCCGGGTCGTCACCAACCGTTCCAGCGGCAAGATGGGATTCCGGCTGGCGGAGGCGGCGTGGGAGCGGGGCGCGGAAGTCACCCTGATCACCGGGCCGGTTTCCCTCCCCGCCCCGGTGGGGGTGTCGCTGGTGACGGTCGAGACCACGGCCCAGATGGAGACGGCGGTCGGCGCGGTGCTCCCCGAGGCGGACCTGCTGATCATGGCCGCCGCACCCGCGGACTACCGCCCCGCCGAGACCGCGGGCGCCAAGCGGCCCCGGCAGGAAGGGCCGCTCACGGTCGCCCTGGAGCCGACCGACGACATCCTGCGCCGCACCGCGGGCCTGCGGAAACCCGGCAGCGTCATCGTCGGGTTCGCGCTCGAGACCGGCGACGCCGTGGCCAAGGGGCGGGCCAAGCTGGGGCGGAAACAGCTGGACCTGATCGTGGTGAACGATGCCCTCGAACCTGGGGCCGCCTTCGAGGTGGACACCAACCGGGTGGTGATCCTCGACCGCGATGGTGGCGAGCGGGTCGTGCCGCTCGCCTCCAAGCGCGTCGTGGCGGACGCCATCCTCGACAGCGTGGAGCCGCGGCTTGGACGATAGGCTCGCGCGCTACCTCCACCAGCAGGCAGAGTTGGGCGGCGCGGAAGTCGTCCTCTCCTCGGAGGCGATGCGCCGGCCGATCCTCCCGCCGACCGCGCCCAGGCCCGCAGCGGTCCCTGGGGCAGCACCGCCTGCTCCAGCCGCGGCGATGCCGGCGCCGAATCGGGTTGCCGAGCCGCGGGCCCGCTCCCCCCTGCCGCCGGGGGCGCTTGGATCGCCGGCCCTCCCACCTGCCGCTTCCGCGCCCGGGTCGCCGAGCCGCCAAGACGTCGAGCCGGCACCCCCAGCCGCCGAGCCGGCCATGGATAAATGGCGGAAGGACGCGCCGCCGATTCCCGGCCCGGGCCTCACCGTGGCGCCACCGCTCGTGACGCTGCTGGGGGACGAGATCACCCGCGCCGAGTCGCTGGCGGAAGTGGCCGAGCTCATCCGGGGATGCGAGCGGTGCCGGCTCTGTCAGGGCCGGACCCACACCGTCCCGGGGGAGGGGAATCCCCGGGCGCGACTCATGTGCATCGGCGAGGGTCCCGGCGCCAACGAGGACGAGACCGGCCGGCCGTTCGTAGGGGCGGCGGGGAAGCTGCTGGACCAGATCCTCGGCGCCATCGACTGCCCGCGGGAATCGGTCTTCATCGCCAACATCGTGAAGTGCCGCCCGCCGCAGAACCGGAAGCCGCTGCCGGACGAGGCCACCGCCTGCCTCTCCTACCTGCACCGCCAGATCGCGCTGGTGCAGCCGACGGTGCTGCTGGCCATGGGCGGCACCGCGGCCGAATGGCTCCTCGGCGTGAAGCAGAGCCTGGGCCACCTGCGCAACCAGGTGCACCGGTATGGCAGCATTCCCCTCGTCGTCACCTACCACCCCGCCGCGCTGCTCCGGAACCCGAACTGGAAGAAGCCGACGTGGGACGATGTGCGGATCGCACGGCAGCTGCTCGATCGGCCGTAGTGTCCCACGGTGTGGATAGCTTTGTGGACGGCGTGTGGAGGCTGTGGGAAGCGCGCGAATCCCGTCGCGCGCTTTTCCGCCTCGTCAAGCCGGTGGCCCCGACGCGCACGATTCATTACGATAGGTTCACCCCGCGTCGCGCCGCCCCACTCCTCCAGAACCTGATGCGATGACCAGTCCCGCGTTCCATCCTCACGCCGGCTCCGGCGGCACCACCGAGGCGGCCTCTCCGCTCCGGGCCGCGCCCTGGAGCAACGAGGCCGAGCAGGCGGTGCTCGGCGCCATCCTTCTCGACCAGGACGCCGGGCTCCGCGCGGTGGAGCTGCTGGATGACTCCCTCTTCTATCGGGAAGGGCACCGGCGGCTGTTCCGCGCCATGCGGCGCCTGATCGAGCGGCGGGTGGTGATCGACCATATCACCCTGCGGGACGAGCTCGAGCGGAAGGGCGAACTGGAGGCGGCGGGGGGCGAGTCCTACCTGGCGGAGCTGCTGGACGCCGCCGTGACGGCGGCCAATCTCGAGGCCCACGCCGGGATCGTGCGGGAGAAGGCGGTGCTGCGCCGCCTGATCGAAGCCTCGACCGCCATCGTCTCCCAGGCCTATGAGGGCGCGCTCCCCGCCAACGAACTGCTGGACGAGGCCGAGTCGCGGATCTTCCAGATCTCGCAGTACCAGAAGGCCGAGGGGTTCAGCCGGCTCAAGGAGATGCTGTGGCCCACCATGGAGCGCATTGAAAAGCTCCATGCCCAGGGCAAAGAGATTACCGGGGTGCCGAGCGGGTTCCGAGATTTGGACGAGTTGACGACCGGGTTCCAGCCCAACGACCTCATCATCGTGGCGGCCCGGCCCTCGATGGGGAAGACCGCCTTCTGCCTCAACATCGCCGCGCACGCGGCGGAGAGCGGCAAGGGGGTGGCGGTGTTCTCGCTGGAGATGTCCAAGGAGTCGCTGGTCCAGCGGCTGCTCTGCGCCGAGGCGCGGGTGGACAGCCAGCGGGTGCGGCGGGGCACCCTGTCGGATGCCGACTTCACGATGCTGGCGCGGGCCGCCGGGGTGCTGGCGAGCTGTCCCATCTGGATCGACGACACGCCGGCGCTCACCCTGCTGGAAATGCGCTCCAAGGCGCGGCGGCTCCGGATGGAGAACGAGGTGGGCCTGGTCATCGTGGACTACCTGCAGCTGATGCGGAGCCCCAGCTACGCGGAGAACCGGGTGCAGGAGATCTCCGATATCTCCCGATCGCTCAAGGCCCTGGCCCGGGAGCTGGAGGTGCCGGTCATCGCGCTGTCGCAGCTTTCCCGCGCGTCGGAGCAGCGGGGCGGGGAGCGGAAGCCGATCCTCTCCGACCTGCGGGACTCCGGCGCCATCGAGCAGGACGCCGACATCGTCCTCTTCATCCACCGCTCCGAGATGTACGAGCAGGTGGACAAGGACGGCAACAGCAACGAGGGCAAGGCGGAGCTGATCGTGGCCAAGCACCGGAACGGCCCGACCGGCCACCTCGATCTCTACTTCCACAAGCAGTTCACCCGCTTTGCCAGCATGAGCGAGCGGGAGGAGCCCCAGTATGTCTGAGCCGGTCCCGCGTGGCTAAGGCCAAGTCCGTCTATCGCTGCACCGAGTGCGGCCACGACCATCCCAAGTGGGTGGGGCGCTGCGAGGCCTGCGGCGAGTGGAACAGCGTGGCCGAGGAGCCGGTCACGCTCCGGCCCCCCGACCGGCGTTCCGCGGGGGCGAGCCGGCGGGCCGCCGAGCTGCCGAGCCGCCTGCGGGATATCGAGGAGTCGCGCCTGGTGCGCTGGAGCACCGGCCTGCCGGAGCTCGACTTCGTGCTGGGCTCCGGGCTGGTGCCGGGTTCCATGACGCTGGTCGGCGGGGAGCCGGGGATCGGCAAGTCCACCCTGCTGCTGCAGGCGGCGGCGCGACTCGAGGCGGGCGGGCGGACGGTGCTCTACGCCAGCGGGGAGGAGTCCCCGGAGCAGGTGCGGCTCCGCGCGGGCCGGCTGGAGGAGGACGCGGGCCCCGTGCATGTGCTGGGGGAGACGCGGCTGGAGGCGATCCTCGAGGCGGCGACCGCCATCACGGCTGACCTGCTGGTGCTCGATTCCATCCAGACGGTGTACACCGACCAGCTGGAGGGGGCCCCCGGCAATGTGGGGCAGGTGCGGGAGTGCGCCGCCCGGCTGATGCGCTACGCCAAGGAGACCGGCTCCGCCGTCGTGGTTGTCGGGCATGTGACCAAGGGCGGGGGGATCGCCGGGCCCAAGACGCTGGAGCACATCGTGGACACGGTGCTCTACTTCGAGGGGGAATCCACCCTCGACCACCGGCTGCTCCGCGCCACCAAGAACCGCTTCGGCTCGGTGGACGAGATCGGCGTCTTCACCATGACCGGGCATGGCCTGGTGCCGGTGCCCAATCCCTCCGCGCTCTTCCTGGCCGCCCGGGACACCGGGAGTACCGGCAGCGCCGTCACGGCGCTCATGGAGGGGACCCGGCCGGTCCTGGTCGAGGTGCAGGCGCTGGCGGCGCGGAGCGGCTTCGGCACCCCGCAGCGGGTGGCCACGGGGCTCGACCAGAAGCGCCTGGCGGTGCTGCTCGCGGTGCTGGAACGGCGGGGGGGCACCTCCTTCGCCGACCTCGACGTCTTCGTGCAGGTGACGGCCGGCGTCCGCCTCAAGGAGCCGGCCTCCGATCTGGCGGTGGCGGCGGCGCTGGTGTCGAGCGTGCTCAACCGCGCCGCCCCGGCGGACGCGATCTTCCTCGGGGAACTCGGCCTGGGCGGCGAAGTGCGCCCTATCGGCGGGATCGAGCGGCGCCTGGTCGAGGCGACCCGGCTGGGCTTCCGGCGCGTGTTCGCGTCCGCCCGGACGGCCGGGAAGATCCAGGGGCTCACGCTCGTGGGTCTCGACCACATCGACCAGCTGGTGGCGGCCCTTGCCGCCTGACGTGGGCGTGGTCATCGTCGCGGCGGGGCAGGGAACCCGCCTCGGCGGCGCGGTACCCAAGCAGTACCTTCCCCTGGGCGGAGTACCGCTCCTCCTCCGGGCGCTGCGGCCGTTCACGGCCCACCCGGAGGTGGGCCACACCGTCGTGGTGCTGCCGGCTGCGGAGGCCGCCGCGCCTCCGGCCTGGCTGGCGGCCGTCCTGGGCGGGACCCTCACCGTGACGGCGGGCGGTGCCGAGCGGAGCGATTCCGTAGCCCGCGGGCTGGCGGCGCTGCCGGCGGCTTGTGAGGTGGTGCTGGTGCATGACGCCGCGCGGCCCTTCGTGGACCCGGCGATCATCTCCGCCGTGATCGCGGTGGCCCGGCGGGGTGAGGGGGCGGTTCCCGCAGTGCCGGTCGGAGATACCTTGAAAGAGGCCGAGACCGACCGTCCCGCGGGCGAGGCGCCCACGGTGCGACGGACCGTGCCCCGGGACAGCCTGTACCGGGCCCAGACTCCCCAGGGGTTTCCCCGCGCGGTGCTGGAGGCGGCGCACGCCCGGGCGGCCATGACCGGCGGGGCCGCCACGGACGACGCCCTGCTGGTCGAGCTGTTAGGCGTCCCGGTCCGGCTGGTGCCCGGCTCGGCGCGCAACCTCAAGATCACGACCGAAGAAGACCTGCGGATCGCGGAGCGGCTCCTGTGAAGCACATCCTGTTCGTCTGCACCGGCAACACCTGTCGCAGCCCGCTGGCGGAGGCGCTGCTGCGCCAGAAGCTGGAGGAGCGCGGGCTCGCGGGGGTGACCGTCGCGTCGGCCGGGACCGGGGCGTGGGATGGCGCGCCGGCCAGCGAAGGGGCGTACCTCGTGGCGCTCGAGCACGGCCTCGACCTCTCTGCCCACCGCGCCCGGCTGATGACCAAGGAACTGGTGCAGGGGGCCGACATGGTGCTCACCATGGCCCGCCACCACCGGGCCCGGGTGGAACAGCTCGGCGGCGGCGCCAGGGCCCACCTGCTGGGGGAGTTCGCCGGCCGCCAGGGGGAGGATGCCGAAGTGCGCGATCCGTTCGGGGGAGACCTCGAGGGCTATCGCGAGACCTTCAGCGAGCTCGAGACCCTGGTGCTCGAGGTTGCCCAGCGACTGGCCAAGGAATCTCCCCGGTGATCAGTGGCCGTACCCGGGTCTTCGCCATCCTCGGCGATCCCGTGGCGCACTCGTTGTCTCCCGCCATGCACAACGCCGCCTATCACGCCCTGGGCCTGGACGCGGTCTACGTCCCCATCCGGACCACGCCCGAGGAACTCCCGGGGCTGCTCCGGGGACTGGCCCATGCGGGGGGCGGCGGCAATGTCACGGTGCCGCACAAGGAACTCGCGGCCG
>CAZPER010000045.1:0-31533 GCA_964585655.1 uncultured Gemmatimonadaceae bacterium
CCCGCCGGTGCTTACACCGAGCGGGGCTTTGTGTTTTCAGGGGTCTCTCCCATGATCCCGCGGAGCCGTATGCGACGCGACCCCACTCCCCACCCGACCAGATGACGCCCTCCCTCGACCGGTTTGAGACCACCCGCCTGCTCGCGGAGCGGCTGGTCTCGGAGCACCTGTCGGAGGTGCACCGCATGCACCAGGACCCGGTGCAGATGGAGTATCTCGGCGGGATCCGAGATGCGGCGGCGTCCGCCGCCTACCTCGAGCGCAACCTGCGGCACTGGGCGGAATACGGTTTCGGGCTCTGGATCCTCAGGGACCGGGAGACGGGCCAGGTGGCAGGCCGGGCGCTGCTCCGGCACCTCGACATCGCCGGGGTGGATGAGGTGGAGACTGGCTACAGCTTTCACCCCGCATTCTGGGGCCGTGGGCTGGCCACCGAGACCACCCTTGCCTGCCTCCGAATCGGCCACCAGGCCCTCGGCCTTCGAACCATCGTCGCGGTGACGCACCCGGCCAATCTCGCGTCGCACCGGGTCCTCACCAAGGCGGGGATGTTCAAGGTTCGCGAGCTCCGGCTCGACGGCGCCCCTCAACTGCTTTACCGTTCGAGTCCCAGCCACCCACCCTCAGCCTGAAGAGGCACACATGGATCGCACCGCGGAAGCCCGCTGGACCGGGGACCTCAAGTCGGGCAAGGGCAGCATCCGGGTCGGCAGCGGGGCCTTCGAGGGCCCGTACTCCTTCACCAGCCGGTTCGAGAGCGGGTCCGGCACCAATCCCGAGGAGCTGCTGGGCGCGGCGCATGCGGGGTGCTTCTCCATGGCGCTGTCGCTGGCCCTCTCCCTCGCGGGACATGCCCCGACCAGCGTGACGACCACCGCGACCGTTCACCTGCGGAAGGTCGGCGAGGGCTTCGGCATCACGGGCATCGACCTGGTCACCCGGGGGGTCGTGCCGGGCATCGCGGCGGCGGAATTCCAGCGCCTTGCCGAAGCAACCAAGACGGGGTGCATCATCTCCAAGGCACTTTCCGCCGTCCCGATGACGCTGGATGCGCAGCTCCTCCCCGGGGGGTGAACCGAACGGACCTTCATCCGCGCTTCATGGTTGGCGCCGCCACCTCCCCTAGCTTGGAAGCAGGCACCACCTTCCAGCTCCGGAGGCCACCGTGAAACGCCTGCTGCTCTTCTATGGCACCACCGACGGCCAGACGGCCAAGATCATGAAGTTTCTCGACGCCGAACTGCGCGGCCTCGGAGCCGGCGTCACGCTGGTCGAAGCCGAGGGGGAGCCCGTGCCGGCGGAGCTCTCGGAGTACGACGGCGTCATCGTCGCCGGCTCCATCCACGCCGGGGGGTTTCAGCGCCGCCTGGTCCGCTGGGTGCGGCATCACCGGGCGGCGCTGAGTGCGCGGCCCCACATCTTCCTGGCGGTGTGTCTCTCGGTGCTGCAGCAGGATCCCGCGGTCCACCGGGAGCTCGAGCGGATCCTGACCCGCTTCGTACGCGCGACGGGGTGGCGGCCCCGCGCCATGAAGACCGTGGCCGGCGCGCTGAGCTACTCGCGGTATGGCTTCTTCCGGCGCTGGGCGATGCGGCGCATCGCCCGGAAGGCCGGCGGCGGGACCGATGTCTCCCGGGACTACGAATACACCGACTGGGAGGAACTCCGCCGCCTGGCGAGGAACTTCCTCTCCTCCTGCGGCGGGGAGCCGGAGCTGGCGGTGACATCGATGGCGACCGCGGTCTCGGCGACGGGGGAGATTACCTGAGGCCAGGCGGCCGGCGGAACCCGGCGCACTTTCGGGGCGAGTCCACGGCGCTATCTTGAACCCCGTTGCCCCCAGTGTCGTGCCGACCTACCCCGACCTCGAGCCCCATGTGAGCCTGCAGCCGACCGGCGGGTCCTCGGTTGAGCGGGGGGACGCGCCCGGACTGGGCGAGTCCCTCACCGCGATCCTGCGGCGTGACCTGCGGGCCCTGGCGCGCGAGATCGAGAGCTACCCCGACGACGCCACGCCCTGGGCCCTCCTCCCGGGACTGCCCAACTCCGCCGGAAGCCTGGTGCGCCATGTGTGCGGCAATCTCCAGCACTTCGTCGGCGCGGAGCTGGGGCAGAGCGGTTACCGGCGCGATCGCGCGGCCGAATTTGGCGCCCCGCCGGTCTCTCGTGCCTCGCTCCTCGCGCTCCTCTCCGAAACCGAGTCCATGCTGCACCGGATCCTCCCGGCGCTGCCCCCCGCGAAGCTGGCCGAGCCGTACCCGCAGCCGGTGGCGGGGAGTCGACTGTTCACGGGGGACTTCCTGATCCACCTTGCCGGACACTGCGCCTTTCACCTTGGACAGGTGGACTACCATCGGCGCGCCGTCACCGGAGAGGGGGGCAGCATCGGCCCCACGGCGATCCCCGAGCTCGCGTCAGCGCGGCCGGTCGCATGATGGCCTCCCGCCGCGCCGGGCGGGCGGTGGCGGCCAGCGCCGGGCTGCTGGCGCTGGGGCTCGCGATCCGGACGGCGATCGTCGAATCGGACCCGGTGCTGCGCCTGTTCGACGGGTACTGGATGCTGGGCGGCGGCTTCGCCGCCGCGCTGCTGCTGGCGCCCTTCGCGTGGCGCTGGCCGCGGGAGCGGGCGCTGGCGGGGGTCGCGCTGGCCAGCCTGGCGGGAGCCTGGCTGCCGCTCGCGATCCTCGGGCTTCAGGCCGGCGTCCCGGTGCTGGCGCGGCTGCGCGGGGCCATCTTCTGGAGCAGTGCCGACGTCATCGGGCTGGCGCTCCCCGTCGGCTGCACGCTGTGCTGGCTCGCGCTGCAGGAGCACCAGGGCACCCGCCGCGCCGCCTGACCCACCAGGAGGGACGCATGCCGCCACCCGTCACCGACCCGGAGGCCGCCCGGACGCTCGCCGTCGTGGATGCGTTCAACGCGGCGTTCAACCGGCACGATGTCTCCGCCATCATGACGATGATGACCGACGACTGCCTCTTCGACAGCACCCGCCCGCCGCCCGATGGCGAGCGCCTGGTGGGCCAGGGCCCGGTGCGGCAGTTCTGGGAGGGGTTCTTCGCCCGCTCCCCGGCGGCCCGGTTCGAGACCGAGGAGGCGTTCGCCGCCGGCGACCGCGCCGTGGTGCGCTGGGTCTATCACTGGGTGCGGGACGGAGTGCCCGGGCACGTGCGCGGGGTGGACCTGTTCCGGGTGCGCGACGGGCGGGTCGCGGAGAAGCGCTCCTACGTGAAGGGCTAGCGATGACGTTAGATTCCTCCGGCATGCACGCGCTCCCCTTCCGCCTGAAGGTGCCCGGAGAGGACATCTTCGAGGGCACTGACATCATTTCCCGCAGCTTCAAGTTTCACGGCATGCTGCGGTTCGACGGCGAGATCCTGCGGCTGGAGTGGGCCGGCTCCGCCTCGGTGGACGAGGTGTCGACCCTCGACGTCAACTCCCGGACGCTGTCCCTCCCCTCGGAGCAGATGGAGCTGTCGGTGGCGTACCTGCGCCGGGCCGACTTCCGCGGCGGGTGGTGGCGGCCCCGGCTGGAGCTGGAAGCGTGGGAGGTGGACCTGCTCCGCATCGTCCCGGGGGAGGCCGGTGGGGTGGTCCGCCTGTGGCTGGCGCGGGGGGACCGGGAGCAGGGGCGGGCCGCGGCTCAGGCGCTCACCGCCGCGCTGCGGGCCCCGCGGGTCTCGGATCGCACCCCCCACCTGGAACTCCCCGCCGTGACGCCGCCCGAGGGCGTGGGATGACCCGGGTGCTCGGGGTGGTGCTCCTGCTCGCCGCCTGTTCCGGGCTGGGCGAGCGCGTGGGCCGCGCCACCCGGGGGGACGCGGCCCTCGATTCCGCCGCCGTGGCCGAGAGCGCGGCTGCCGCCCGGGGCGCGGGGCCCACGTCGGTGTTCGACAGCGGCCTGGACACGACCGTCTCCTGGGAGCGGCTGGAAGGGCTGGTGCGGGCCACGCCGGAGTCGGTCCGCGCCGTGATGCAGCGCCGCGACCGCCGGGTGACGGTGGTCCTGCTCGACGGTCGCCGGTACAACTCGACACAGCCCGCCATGGACGGTATCATCTCGCTGGTACGCAGCGTGGACCCGAGCGGCAGGATCCTGATCGCGACCGAGTGACGGCGCACCGACCGATCTGCTCACCTCCATAGCGATGCCGAACCCCTCCCCCTCACGTTGACCGAGCGATGACCGCGACCGTCCGCACGCCCGCGCTGCTCGCCCTCTCCCTGTCTCTTGCGCTCTGCGCCTGCCGCGGGGAAGCCGGAGACGCGCCCGGCCTGCCCACGCCGGCGGCGGTGACCCTGGAGCAGTTCCAGGGGCTGCGCTGGCTGCAGGGCAACTGGCGGGGCGCCGAAGACGGGGACCCGCCCTTCTTCGAGAGCTATCTCTTCCTCGATGATTCCACCATCCGGAGCTTCACCTACACCGACTCGACCTTCCGTCAGGCCGGCGACAGTGGGGTGGTGCGCTGGCGCGGGGGCGCGGCCCGGGTCGTCGGTGGTGCGGCGTCGTGGGTGGCGACCCGGTTCGACAGTGGCGGGATTCACTTCGAGCCGGAGCATGGCGCGGGCAACAGCTTCGACTGGATCCCGGGGGATCACGACGGCTGGACCGCGAGCCTGACCTGGCCCGGGAGCGGGAATCCCCCGCGGACCCGGACCTACCGGATGACCCGGGTCGGCTCCTGATGCAGCGCGCGGGCTTCCAGGCCCTGCTCGATCACCTCGCCGCCTGCTGGACCCGCCGGGACTACCCCGCGGCGGCCGCGCACTTCACCCCCGACGTCCGTTACGCCGACCCGCTGCGCTACGCCTTCCACGGCCGGGAGGAGCTGCTGGCGTTCTTCACGGCGGACGATGGCCTGCCCCAGCGCACCGCGTGGCACGCGGTCCTGTTCGACGAGGCGCGCCAGCTCGGCGCGGCGGAGTACAGCTATGAGGGCACCCGCCGCTATCACGGCGTGGCGCTGATCCGGCTTCACGAGGGGCAGATCTCGCACTGGCGTGAGTACCAGCACGTGGATCCCCGGAGCTGGGAGGAATTCAGCGCCGCGACCGTCGGGCTCGACACCCGCTAGCCCCGGGGCCGGGCGCTTCCGGCCGCCGGGACGGCTCCCTACTTTCGAGGGCGAGCCCATCCCGCCCCTCCCACCCCGGTCCGGTCATGCGAGCTTCCCGCGTCCCGCTGGTCCTTCTCCTGCTTGCGCTGGCCTGCGCCCCCGTGGCGTCGCCGGGCGGGGCCGCCCCTGCGGCCCAGGCATCCACCGCCTCGTATGTCGTCCGGGTGACGACGGGGGACCGGGAGGGGGTGGAGGTGGACTGGGCAATCTTCCCCGACGAGAGCTGGCCCCTGGAGGGACGGCGCGACCGCACCCCGTTCCAGCTCGACCTGCCCGCGGGCCGTGTCGCCGCGCTCCTGCGGCCGACCCGGCGCAGCGGCCGGCTCGAGGTGACCATCCTGCGGCGTGAGGCTGACGGGACGCTCCGCCGCCTCGGCACGTCGGCCAGCCTCCCGATCGCCGTCGTCGTCGCCGAGCGGGCGTCGGACCCGCCCGCCGTTCTCGGCCCGGACCAGGCGGCCACCCTCGGGACCCAGCCCTGAGGGCGCCGGTGCACTACATCTTGTTCTATGACGTAGTCCCCGAGTACATCGCCCGGCGCGCCGCCTACCGGGGGGAGCACCTGGCGCTGGCGGACGCGGCGGTGGCGCGCGGGGAACTCGTGCTCGGGGGTGCGCTGGCCGACCCCGCGGATGGCGCCGTGCTCCTCTTCCGGGGCCCCGGCCCCGAGGCGGCGGAACGATTCGCCCAATCCGACCCATATGTTCGGCATGGGCTGGTCACCGCCTGGCGGGTGCGGCCATGGACCACGGTGGTCGGGCCGCTGGCGGAAGTTCCCCGCTAGTTGGAACCCGGGGGCGGGTGCCTTCCGCCCGCCGGGGAACCCGTGCATACTACTGGTGCCACTCTCCCCCCATGAGGTAGTCGAGATGAAGGCGACCAAGACTCCCAAGCGTTCCCGGCCCACGAAGCTCAAGGTGCCCCTTCCGCGCGCCCGTGAGGGCCGCCGTCTCTCACCCGGGATCATCCGGCTCGACTATGAGCGGGCCACCGGCTACATGGTGCGGCTGGCGTACAAGCTGACCAAGACCGGCTACCGGCCGAAGTTCCGCGCCTACTTCAGCGACGTGAAGTACGGCGGGAAGCAGAAGGCGCTGGCGGCCGCGGAGGCCTGGCTCGATGCGGTGACCCGCACGGGCAAGGCGCCGAAGCTGCCCCGCGGCTGATCCGCCGCCCCGGGCGCCACGACATGATCGGACAGCTGGCGGGAGGGGAATTCGACATCCCGCACGTGATCCAGCTTGCCGTGGCGCCCGTGTTCCTCCTCTCCGGCGTCGGCGTCACGCTCGGCGTGCTGGTCAACCGGCTGGGGCGGATCATCGACCGGGCGCGGACGCTCGAGGCGTCGCTCCCCGTCACGACCGGGACTACCCACGAGGTCGCCGCCACCGAGTTGCACACCCTCTCCCGGCGTGCCGCGCTGGTGAACCGCGCCATCACCCTCTGCACCGCCTGCGCGCTCCTCATCTGCCTGCTGATCGCCGGCCTGTTCATCGGCGCGGTGCTGGGGCTCGAGCTGACCGTCCTGCTCGCGGGCCTCTTCATCCTGGCGATGGTCGCCCTGGTGGGCGGCTACCTCAGCTTCCTCCGCGAGGTCTTCCTGGCGACCGAGAGCCTCCGCTTCGGCGCCCGGCACCACTGACGCCCCTGTGGTGGCGTCGTGCCCGCAATCGTGGCACCTTCCCCGGATGCCCACTCCCAAGCGCCCAGTCCGCCGGCCGCCCGGCCGCCCCGGCTCCCCCCCGACTGGGCCGACCGATTCCGTGCTGCCCTCCTTCCGGGAGCTGCTCGCACTGCTCGCCCCCTTCGCCGGCGCGGCGGTGGGCTGGTGGATCGGGAGCCGCATGGGCACGGTCTGGCACGGGCTGGTTGGGGGGATCCTCGGCACCGGCCTCGGCGCGCTGATCGCGCGCCGGGGCGCACCGGAGATCCTCCCCTGAGCGGCCCCCTCCATCCGGACGTACGAATCGGCCATGTGCACCTCAAGGTGGCCGATCTCGAGCGCGCGATCGGGTTCTACTCCGGCGTGCTTGGCTTCCCCGTCACCCAGCGGTTCGGGGCGGATGCGGCGTTCCTCGCGGCCGGGCGGTATCACCACCACATCGGCCTGAACACCTGGGAGAGCCGGGGGGGCACCCCTCCGCCCCCGGGCCGGACCGGACTCTACCATGTGGCCATCCTGTACCCGACCCGTCGCGAGCTGGCCGACGCCCTCCAGCGGCTGCGTGATGCCAGCCTTCCGCTCGATGGAGCGGCGGATCATGGCGTGAGTGAGGCGCTCTACCTGCGGGACCCGGACGAGAACGGCGTGGAGCTGTACTGGGACCGGCCGGAATCCGATTGGCCTCGGGGCCCCACGGGAGAGATCGCCATGTACACCCGGCCACTCGACATCCGGGGGCTGCTGGCGGAGCTGGGCGATCGGGCCCGGCCCCGCTCCTGACCCGGGGCTCCGCCGCTGGTGACCTTCCACGATCACTTCTCCGGACATGCGCCGGCATACGCCCGCGCCAGGCCGCACTACCCGGCGGAGCTCTTCGCCGCCCTCGCGCGGCGCGCGCCCGGGCGGGGCCTGGCGTGGGACGCGGGGACGGGGAGCGGCCAGGCGGCGCTGGGGCTGGCGGAGTTCTTCTCCCGTGTGGTCGCCACCGACCCGAGCGCGGCCCAGCTGGCGGAGGCGCCGGCCCACCCGCGGGTGGAGTACCAGGTCGGCACCGCGGCAGAGAGCAGTCTGGGCAGCGGCTCCGCTGATTTCGTGAGCGCGGCCCAGGCGGCACACTGGTTCGACCTCGAGCGCTTCTACGCCGAGGCCGCCCGGGTCCTCCGGCCCGGCGGAGTGCTCGCCCTCTGGTGCTACGGCTTCAGCCGCGTCACCCCCGGGATCGATGGCCTGGTGGAGCGGTTCTACCACGAGATCGTGGGTCCCTACTGGCCCCCGGAGCGGCGCCACATCGAGACCGGCTACCGCGACCTGGACTTTCCGTTCCCGGACCAGCCCTTCCCGGCCATGGAGATGCGGCATCAGTGGACCCTGGCGGAGTTTCGGGAGTACCTCGCCACCTGGTCCGCCGTGCAACGCTACCGGCGGGAGCGGGGGACGGATCCGCTGGAACTCCTCGTGCCGGTCCTGACCCGAGCCTGGGGAGCGGTGGAAGCGCCGCGGCCCGTGACCTGGCCCCTCACCGGCCGCATCGGAGCCCGACCCTGACCCGCGAGTCCAGCATGCAGATCCGCCAGGCCACCGCCGCGGACCTCGACCTGGTTGCGCCGCTGTTCGACGGCTACCGCCAGTTCTACCACAATCCGGCGGACCCGATCGTCGCCCGCCAGTTCATCGCGGACCGGCTGCGGCTCCAGGACTCCGTGATCTTCCTCGCGGAGCGGGCCGGCGCCGGGCTCGGGTTCGTGCAGCTCTATCCGGTCTTCTCCTCTGCCGGGGCCCGGCCGGGTCGGCTCTGGCTGCTCAACGACCTCTTCGTGGCGCCCGCGGGACGGCGCCACGGCGTGGGGCGGGCGATGATGGAGCGCGCCACCGCCCATGCGCGTGAGACCGGCGCGACCGGCCTCTTCCTGCAGACCGCGCGGGACAACCATGAGGCGCAGGCGCTGTACCAGTCGCTGGGCTACCAGCGGGATGACCTGTACCTGGTGTATGAGCTGCACCTCTGACGCCGGCCGATTCGCTGGCCTCCCCCCGGTCCGCGGGATATACTGACGCGATGCCCCCTGCCTTCGAAACTGGCGCCCCGCATTCCGGGACGGAGCTGAGCAATGCCCTGGGCGCCCTCCTTGCCGCCGGCAGCGCCGCGCTGGCGGCGCTCCCGGATTCCCAGTTCTTTGCCCCGCAGGGTTCCGCTTGGTCCCCCGCCGAGCATATCCGGCACCTGACCCAGTCGAGCGCACCGCTGGCGCAGGGCCTCCGCCTCCCCCGCTGGATGCTGCGGCTCCGTTTCGGCGGCGGGCCCGGCCGTTCCCGGAGCTTCATCGAACTGCGGGAAC
This sequence comes from uncultured Gemmatimonadaceae bacterium, assembly GCA_964585655.1. Lineage (GTDB taxonomy): Bacteria > Gemmatimonadota > Gemmatimonadetes > Gemmatimonadales > GWC2-71-9 > JADJOM01. The sequence goes on from CAZPER010000045.1 coordinate 9,114, forward strand.
ACTACCTCGCGGCGCTCGCGGCGGGCGGGCGGGCAAGCGGCCGGTTCGTGCCGTTCGCCGAGGCCGCGTCCTCCGCACCGGGGGAGCGTCGCCGGGAGATCATGACCGAGTGGACCCGGATCACCGTCGAACTGCAGAACGCGATCGGCCGCTGGCCCGAGTCCGCGCTGGATGGCCTGGCGCTGCCCCACCCCTTGCTGGGTCCGCTGACCGTACGGGAGATGCTCGCCTTCACGGTGTACCACACGTCGCATCACCTGCGACGGATCGTGGAACGGGCGGCGGCATGACGCCGGCGCCCCGGCACCCCTGACCCCGCCCGTGCGCCGCCCGTCCACGACCTATGGCCGCATCGCCGCGGTGGTTCGCCGGGTCCCGCGCGGGTCCGTTGCGACCTACGGGCAGGTGGCCCGCCTGGCGGGGCTGGGACCGGCCGCGCGACAGGTCGGCTACGCGCTCCACGCCCTGCCAACGGGGACCACCGTCCCGTGGCACCGGATCATCAACGCCGCGGGCCGCATCAGCCTGCCCCCGGATGCCGGCGGCATCGATCAGCGGCTCCGGCTGCTCGCGGAAGGGGTGACCGTGACCGAGAGCGGCAGGGTGTCCCTGGAACGGTTCCAGTGGCGGCCGCGGGGCCGGGCATGACCACCTGGGACCGCAAGATCTGCCTGATTGGCGCCGCCGGCGTGGGCAAGACCAGCCTGGTGCGCCGGTTCATGGAAGGGATCTTTTCCGATGCCTACCTGACGACGATCGGCGTCAAGATCGATCGCAAGGAAGTCGCCGTTGGCGCCGACCGGGTGCAGCTGGTCGTCTGGGACATCGAAGGCGAGACGGAGTACCGCAGCGTCCGGCTCCGCTATCTGCGAGGTGCCGCCGGCTATCTCGTGGTGGTGGACGGCACCCGGCCCGCCTCCCTCGATGCCGCGCTCGCGCTGCAGGAGCAGGTGGCCGACCGGACGCCGGCGACCCCCTTCCTGTTCCTGCTCAACAAGTCCGACCTCGCCGGGCAGTGGGCCCTGCCGGAGCCGGAGGAGGCCGCGCTGGCCCGCCGGGGGCCGGTCTTCCGGACCAGCGCCCGTACCGGGGACCAGGTTGAGGAGGCCTTTCTGGAGCTGGCGCGCCGCGTCATCCCGCCCAGCGACTGACTCATGCCCCTTTCCTTCCTGCTCCTGCTCGGCGCCCTCGGGCTGTATCTCTACCTGCGGGGCCACCTGGCCCAGGCCCGCGCGCGACGGGTGGCAGATCCCGACGCCGCGCCGCTCGACGAGCTGGCCCGGGCGGGGTCGAACCTCTCCCTGCCGCACGAGATCGAGTTCTTCCTCTACTTCCCGGACCAGCCGGCGGCGCTCCGGGCGGCGCGCATCCTGGAGGCCGAAGGGTACCAGACCGAGGTGTCCCGCGAGGGAGAGGGCGAGGACTGGCTCTGCTTCGCCACCCGCGAGATGGTGCCCGATCTGGGCGCCCTCCGAACCCTGCGGGAGCGGTTCAACCGCCTGGCCGACGCCGACGGCGGGGTGTACGACGGCTGGGGCACGACCGTGACGTCCACCGAGCCCGGTCGGTGAGCGCCCCGGACTCGCTCCGCATCCGCCCGGCGGTGCCGGTGGATGCGGCCCTGCTGGCGGAACTCGGGGCCCGGACTTTCCGCGACGCCTTCGGCGCCCTCAACGACCCCGCCGAGCTGGCCCGCCACCTCGCGGCCAACTACGGCGAGGCCCGCCAGCGCGAGGAGATCGCCAATCCGGCGTGGACCACCCTCCTCGCCGAGGTGGATGGGGTGCCGGTGGGGTACGCCCAGAGCCTTCCGGAACCCCCGCCGGTCGCGCTCCCGTCCGCGGGGGCCTGGTTGCTCCGTCGGCTCTACCTCGAGCAGGCCTGGACCGGGCGGGGGATCGGACGGCCCCTGATTCAGGCCATGATCGCCGACGCACGCCGACGCGGCGCCACCCTGCTCTGGCTCACGACCTGGGAGCGGGCGGCGCAGGCCATCGCGTTCTACCGGAAGCAGGGGTTCGTGGAGGCTGGCCGGACGACCTTCCTGGTGGGCAACGACCCCCAGCAAGACCTGGTCTTCACCCTCCGGCTGTAGCGGCACTGGCTGGCGCGTTCCGGGTTCGGGGGCTACTATCGCCAGCATCCCCCGACCGCGGAGCCACCATGGCCACCGTCAGCGAGATCCTGGACCGGAAGGGAACCAACGTCGTCACCGTCGCCCCGGACACGACCGTCCTGGACGCCGCCCGCCTGATGAACGAGCGGGGCATCGGCGCGGTGCTGGTCATGAATCAGGGCGCCCTGCTGGGCATCTTCACCGAGCGAGACATCATGCGCCGGGTCGTGGCCGCCGAGGGGAAGCCCGGCGTGATCCCGGTCCGCGAAGTCATGTCCACCGGCCTCACCACCACGACGCCCGCGAACACGGTGGAGGAGTGCGCCGCCCTGATGACGGCCCGCCGCATCCGGCACCTCCCCGTGCTCGGCCCGGCGGGGCTGGCCGGCGTCATCACCATCGGCGACCTCCTGGCGTACCAGGTCTCCGAGCAGGCGCTGACCATTGCCCAGCTCAACAGCTACCTGTACGACACGCGGTGAGTCGGCGGTCCGGCTGGCCTGCCTGCTGCTGGCGGCCAGCCTGCCCGGGGCGCCGCTCGCCGGGCAGGAAGCCGCCGCCGCCCTCCCCGCCTGGCTGCAGGGCTGCTGGCGGCTGACCGGACCCGATCAGGTCATCGAGGAGGTCTGGCTCACGCCGCTGGGCGGCTCCATGATCGGGCTCAGCCGCACCGTGAGCCGCGACACCCTGCGCGGCCATGAACTGATGCTGATCCGCGCCGGGGCCAACGGGCTGGTCCTCGAGGCCGCCCCGGCGGGGCAGCCCGCGGCGGCCTTTCTGGCCGCGGCGCGCGGGGACAGTGCCATCACCTTCGAGAACCTGACCCACGACTTCCCCCAGCTGATCAGCTACACCCGGGTCAGCGCCGAGTCCCTGGTGGCGGTGATCAGCGGGACGGTCCGGGACCGGCAGCGCACGATCACCTATGGGTACGCCCGCGCCGCCTGCCCCCTGCCCTGATCCGCCTCGCCTACCTCGCCGACCACCCGGAGCAGAATCCGGCCCTCGCCCAATGGCACCATGCCGAGTGGGGGGAGCTGATCCCGGGCTGGCCCATCGAACTGGCGCGGGAGGCGGCGCGCACCCGTGCGCCAGGGCTGGCGCATCCGGGAGCCCCGGGCCGTCCAGGGGCAACCAGGGGTGATCCTGTCCTACGACCTGGACTCGGAGTGATGTAACTTTGGGCGCCGGCCGCGGGCCGGTCGAACCCTGGAGGACCGATGGCAAACTGGCGCGAGAAGTTACGGCAGGTCGTCGCGGACCTGGAGCGGGAGCGGGACGAGCTCAAGCTCAAGCTGCACCTGGCCAAGGCGGACGGGCGGGACGAGTGGACCCGGCTCGACGGCAAGCTCGCCGAGCTCCGGCTCCGGGCCGATGCCGCGGGGACCGAGGCGCGGGAGGCGCTGGACGACGTGGGAGACGCGGCCAGGAAACTGGCCGACGAAATTCGCGAAGGCTTCAAGCGGGTGCGGAAGACCCTGTAGTTCCCGGCACGCACCCCGGTCCCTTTGAGGAAGAGTGATGACGCAAGAGAACCTGGAACAGCAGGTCGCGCAGCTGCGGGCCCAGCTCACCGCGGTGGATGGCCAGCTGGCGAAGAGCGGGGGATCGGTGGACGGCCTGGAGGACCTCAAGGTCGCGGTGGACAACCTGCGGACCAGCGTCTGGGCGGTGCTTTCGGCATCGCGGTCGACGAACTATCCGGGATTCATCGCCCGGTTCCGGGCGCGCCGCGGGATCGACATCCTCAAGCAGATCGCGCAGGACATCGACACCGAAGGGAACCGCGGCCTGCACCCGGAGCATGTCGAGATGCAGCTCCTCATGCAGCAGCTCGTCGAGCGGATCGGTCACCTGCGGACCCGCGGCAGCGGCTGAACCATGGACGGGGCCCAGAGCGTGACCGCCCTGCTCAGCGTCGCGGTTGGACTGGGGCTCGCCGCGGCCTGCGGCTTCCGGGTCTTCGTGCCGCTGCTGGTGGCGAGCGTGGCCGGCTACACCGGCCGGCTCCCCCTGGCGGGCGGCTTCGAGTGGGTCGGGAGTCTGCCCGCCCTGGTGGCGTTCGCCACCGCGACCACGCTGGAGATCGGTGCCTACTACGTCCCCTGGCTCGACCATGCGCTGGACGCGGTGGCCACCCCGGCGGCCCTGGTGGCGGGGATCCTCGCCTCGGCCGCGGTGATCACTGACCTGCCGCCGCTCCTCAAATGGGGGGCGGCGCTGGTCGGCGGCGGCGGGGTGGCGGGGCTGATTCAGGGGACGTCGGTGCTGTTCCGGCTCAAGTCAACGACGCTGACCGGGGGCGTGGCCAACCCGGTGGTGGCCACCGCCGAGCTCATCGGCGCCACCGGCACCGCGCTGCTCGCCATCTTCCTGCCGCTCCTCTGCCTGGCGGCCGTGATCGGTCTGATTGTTCTGGCCTTCCGCGCCACCGGCAGGCTGCTCTTCGGCCGGCGCGGTGAGCCGGCCTGAGCGGCGCGTCAGCCGACGTTGTCGGTGTCCATCTGGCCGCTCATCTTGCGGCTGACGTGGGACCAGGACATCCCGATGGCCAGGACCAGGCTGACCGCGATGAGCACCAGGTGCGCGATCGCCCGGCTGCTGGTGGGAGACATGGCGCCGTAGTAGATCATGGCCCAGATCACGCAGGCGAAGAGGGCGAGCACCAGGACCGCGCCGCCCACGCCGAGGGAGCGCCGGGCGGCCTGCAGGAACACCACCCACAGCGCCACCAGTCCGATGCCGGCCAGCGCCTTGAGCGGGGTGAAGCCGTGCAGGTAGGAACCGAGGCCGGTTTCCCCCGGCGTTCGGCTGAACACCCAGTGGAAGTAGGAGATTCCCTCGGGGTTGTAGGTGGCGTACACCAGCACCAGCGCCGCCACCAGGCGGAAGACCAGCCCGCTCCAGCTAAAGCCACCCGACCCCATCCCGGCTCCCAGTGTGTTGAGGACCGCCAAGCTACCCTCCGGCGGTGCCCACCGCCAGCGGCCCTCTTGCGGCCGGAAGCGGGGCGCCGAGATTACCCCGCCCCGGCTGGCTCCAGCCGGCCCGCAGTTCCCCGCCCGCCCCTGAGGGGTGGCGGCTTCCCTCACCCGAGGTCATCCGATGTCCAAGTATCTCACGGAGTTCATCGGCACGATGTTCCTGGTGCTGACGGTCTGTCTCACCGTCCTCGGCCAGTCCCCGATGGCACCGCTGGCGATCGGCTGCTCGTTGATGATCATGGTGTACATGGGCGGGCACATCTCCGGCGGACATTACAACCCGGCGGTGTCGCTGGGCGCCATGCTCCGTGGCAAGCTGGCGGCGAGCGAACTGGTGCCGTACATGGTGGCCCAGCTGCTGGGGGCGGTGGTGGCGAGCCTGCTGGGGTACGTGATCATGGGGCAGACCTTCGCCCCCGCCCCGTCGCCGACGGCCTCGCCGGTGGCCGCCCTGCTGGTCGAGACGCTGTTCACCTTCGCGCTGGTGCTCGTGGTGCTCAATTCGGCGTGCAGCGAGAAGACCAAGGGCAATTCGTTCTACGGCCTCGCCATCGGCTTCACGATCGTCGTGGCGGCCTTCGCCGGAGGCGGCGTGTCGGGTGGCGCGTTCAACCCGGCCGTGGGCCTCGGACCGACCCTGGTGCACGGGCTCATGGGAGGCGGGTCCTTCGCGAGCGTCTGGCTGTACCTGGTCGGCCCCTTCCTGGGCGGGGCGCTTGCCGCGGCGGTCTTCAAGGTGCAGGAACAGGGCTGAGCCGAGTCGGCGCTCTCCCTTGGTGACGGGAGCCCGCATCCGGGCCCTCTCCCCGGAGGACTGGCCCCGGGTGCGGGCCATCTACGAGGAGGGGCTCGCCACCGGGTACTCCACCCTGGAGACGGTGGCTCCCGACTGGCCGGCATGGGATGCGGGGCATGTCGTGGCACCCCGGCTGGTGGCCACCCTCGAGGGGGTGGTCGCCGGCTGGGCCGCACTCTCACCGGTCTCCGCTCGCGCGGCGTATCAGGGCGTCGCGGAGGTCAGCGTCTACGTCGCCGCGGACGCGCGGGGCCGCGGGCTGGGCCGGGCGCTCCTCGAGGAGCTCATCGCCGCCTCCGAGTCCGCCGGGTTCTGGACCCTGCAGGCGGTGATCCTGGCGGAGAACGGCGCCAGCATCGAGCTCCACCAGCGGGTGGGCTTCCGCCTCGTGGGCCGACGGGAGCGGCTCGGCGTGCGCCACGGGGTCTGGCGCGACAGCGTGCTCCTCGAGCGCCGCAGCCGGGTCGTGGCCTGGCCGGGGACCTGACGGCGTTCCGTCCATCACTTCCATCGCTGAGGCTGCCATCAGCACCGTCCTCCTGCGTACCATCGGCCTGCTCCTCCTCTCCAACGTGTTCATGACCTTCGCCTGGTACGCCCACCTGCGGAACCTCGCGGACCGGCCGTGGTGGATCGCGGCGCTGGCGAGCTGGGGGATCGCCCTCTTCGAGTACCTCCTCCAGGTCCCGGCCAACCGGATCGGCTACACCGCGCTTGACCTGGGCCAGCTCAAGATCCTGCAGGAGGCAATCACCCTCGCGGTGTTCATCCCCTTCGCGGTGTTCTACATGAAGCAGCCCCTCCGGCTGGATTACTTCTACGCCGCGCTCTGCATCATGGGGGCGGTCTACTTCGTGTTCCGGAGCCCGCAGCCCTGAGCCGGGCACGCTTGCCCGCGCCCCCCCGGATGCCTTAATTCCTGCCGCATCGCCGGACGGCCTCGAGCCCCCCTTTCCCGAGGACGGGATGACCGCACCGCTGGTCGGCATCGTGATGGGCAGTGACTCGGACTGGGAGGTCATGCAGCATGCCGCGCGGCAGCTGCAGGACTTCGCCGTGCCGCATGAATCCCGGGTCGTCTCCGCGCACCGCACCCCCGACCTGCTCTACCGCTACGCGGAGGAGGCGGCCGGCCGGGGGCTGCGCTGCATCATCGCCGGGGCCGGGGGCGCCGCGCACCTCCCGGGGATGCTCGCCGCCAAGACGTCGGTCCCGGTGCTCGGGGTTCCGGTGCCCTCCCGGCACCTCAATGGCCTCGACTCGCTGCTTTCGATCGTACAGATGCCGGGGGGGATCCCCGTGGCCACCTTCGCCATCGGGGAGGCGGGCGCCCGGAACGCCGGGCTCTTCGCCGTGAGCCTGCTCGCCGGCACCGACCCCGCCCTCGCCACTCGCCTCGATGCCTTCCGCCAGGCCCAGACGCAGAAGGTCCTCGGCCTCACCCTCCCGGAGCCCAGGTGATCCTGCCCGGGGCCACGCTCGGCCTCCTGGGCGGTGGACAGCTGGGTCGCATGTTCACGCAGGCGGCACAGCGGATGGGGTACGAGGTCGTGGTCCTGGACCCGGATCCCGCCAGCCCGGCCGGCCGGATTGGATCCAGGCACCTCCGTGCGGCGTATACCGATGAGGCGGCGTTGCGGGAGCTTGGTACCGTCGCCCGGGCCGTCACCACCGAGTTCGAAAACGTCCCGGCCGGCAGCCTGACCTTTCTGCGCCAGTTCTGTCCCGTCCGCCCCGGACCCGAGGCGGTCACCCTGACCCAGGACCGTCTGGTCGAGAAGCGCTTCGCCCGGGCACAGGGACTGGCCACGGCCGATTTCCGGCCCATCACCGAGGTGGGGGACTGCGCCCGGGCCTTTGGCGAGATAGGTGCCCCGGCCCTGATCAAGACGGCCCAACTGGGGTATGACGGGAAGGGGCAGGCGGCGGTGGAGTCCGCGGCCGACGCCGAGGCCGCCTTCCGGCGCTTCGGCGGCCGGGCCTCGATCCTGGAAGCGCGGGTCCCGCTGGACCTGGAGATCTCGGTGGTGCTGGCCCGGGGAGGGGACGGGGCCATCGTCACCTTCCCGGTCGCGGAGAACCGGCATGTGGAGGGGATTCTCGACACCTCGGTAGTGCCGGCGCGCATCCCCGAGGCGCTGGCGGCACGGGCCCGGGAGGCCGCCGCCGCCCTGGCGGAGGCGATGGACTACGTCGGCACCATGGCCGTGGAATTCTTCGTGGTGGACGGTGGCCGCCTGCTGGTGAACGAGATGGCCCCACGGCCGCACAACAGCGGGCACTACACTCTCGACGCCTGCGCCACCGACCAGTTCGAGCAGCAGGTACGGGCGCTCGCCGGGCTGCCGCTGGGAGACACCACGCTGCTCCAGCCGGTGGCGATGGTCAACCTGCTGGGAGACCTCTGGGCCGCCGGCGAACCACAGTGGGACCGCGCCCTGCTGGATCCGCGGGCGCAGCTGCACCTGTATGGCAAGACCGAACCCCGCCCCGGCAGGAAGATGGGGCACATCAACGTCCTGGCGCCCACCGCCGACGCCGCGCTGGCCGCGGCGCTCGCGGCCCGGGAACGCCTGACGACACCCTGATCCCCCGTACCATCACGGAAGAACGAGGAACTCATGCTGCTGCTTCCCCTGCTGGCGCTGCTCACCCTCCCGGCCGCCGATCCGGCGCCCCAGGCGGCGCTCGCCTGCAAGACCATGAACACCGACCGCCAGCCGCTCAGCCGCCGCGCCAGTCCGCTGGATTCGATCAGCTTCAAGGTTGGCACCGCCGACGTGAAGCTCTGTTACGGCCGGCCCTCGGCCAAGGGCCGCACCATGCTTGGTGGCGAGGCCATCCCGTTCGGCAAGTTGTGGCGCACCGGGGCCAACGAGCCCACCATGATCCACACCACCGGGCCAATCGTCGTGGCCGGCATCGCCCTGGCCGCGGGGTCCTACTCCCTGTACACCATCCCGGACCCGTCCGAGTGGCACGTGATCCCCAACCGCTCGATCACGCAGTGGGGACACGAATCCACCTACACCGAGGCGGTGAAGGCGCAGGAGGTCGGGCATGGCACGGCGAAGAGCAGCGCCCTGGCCACACCGGTCGAGACGCTCACCTTCCGCACCGAGGCGGGGGCCGCCGGCGCGGTGAACCTGCTGCTGGAGTGGGAGAAGACCCGGGTGACGATCCCGGTGACGCCGGGCAAGTAGCGCCCGCGGCTCCCCGAACGCACGAAGGGCGGCCACGCTGGCCGCCCTTCTGCATTGGAGGAACTGATGGAGGCGGAGGGAATCGAACCCTCGTCCGAGTGAGCTTCCAGAGCCGCGCCTACGTGCGTAGGTGCATCTTCTTGCCGTCGACCTGGACCGGTGCTGCACCAACCTTCCCAGGCTCTATCCCCTGAATTCTCGTGACCGCCGTCGGGGCGGCGACGGTCACCAGCCCGGTTTTTCGTTCCCCCGAGAATCGCCCCGGACGGGCTACCCTCGGTGGTGGTGCCATAAGCGAGCTAGAAGCTCAGCTTACGCAGCCATCGCCAAGTCAGTGTTGGCAGTTAAATCGTTCCAGACGGTTTTACCAGGAACCTGGACCTGGGCACGCAGCGATTCCTTCATCAAACCCGTCGAAGCCAGTCGCCCCCGACGTGCCTGAAATCTAACCCCGGCGACGGAGCCGTGGTAGGCGCACGCGCCTACAGCGGCCGGGCCGTTTCCACCCGGTCGCGGCCCTGGCGCTTGGCTTCCATCAGCGCGCCGTCAGCCTGCGCCGCCAGGTTCTCGATGCTCCGGCTGGTGTCCGGGACGGCCGAGACGCCGAAGCTGGCGCTGAGCGGCCAGGTGCGGCCCTGCCAGTCCCAAGGGGAGGTCGCCAGCCGGATGCGGATCCGTTCCGCCACCTTGGCGCCGTAGATCATCGAGGCGCCGGGGAGCCAGATGGCGAACTCCTCGCCGCCGATCCGCGCGGCGGTATCCCCGCCGCGGATCATGTCGTGCACCAGGCGGGAGAAATGCACCAGCGCCGCGTCCCCCGCATGATGCCCGAGGGTGTCGTTCAGGAGCTTGAACTTGTCGAAGTCGGCGTAGATGAGGGTGCCCTGCGTGATGCCGACCTTCCGCATCTCCTCGTCGAGGCCGCGGCGGTTCTTGAGGCCGGTGAGCGGATCCGTGATGGCGGCGCTCCCCGCCTCCTCCGTCATTCGCGCCCGCACCATCCGGGGGCCGGCGTTGCGGAGCGCCTCCTGCACCTCCGCGATCACCGGGCCGATCGGTTCCCCGTTGTCATCGGTCCAGAACGCCACCGCGCCCACGGTCTCGTCAAAGTGGCGGATGGGGAAGATGATGGCGGGCGTGAAGTGGGTGCGGCGGTCGTGGACAATCCCGCCCAGCGGGTCGGCGATGGTGGTCAGCGAGGGCACCTCCCCCCGCGCGACCTGGCTGAGCGGACTTCCCGGCTGGGCGAAGGTCTCGAGCAGGCGGCGGTCGGCGCGGCCGGAGGTGCCGATCACCCGGACCGTCCCCTGCAGCTCCACCGCCACGATCACTTCCGCGTTCAGGATCCGCTCCAGCTGGTACGCCAGCCGGAGCCCGATGCTCCCCAGCGACTCCGTCGCGTGCTCGTCCTCCGCAAACGCCCGATCGAGGAGCGGCTTCCGGCCCAGGCCGTCGAGCAGCGCCACCAGGTCCTCGCCGCCCCGCCGCAGGGTGTCCGCGGCGGCGTCGGTGGGCAGCAGCATCCCCGCGATCAGCCCGCCCGCGGAGGCGTAGAGCAGCACCCCCGCCTCGATCCGCTCCGCCCCGGAGGCCGCCCGGTCCCGCAGCGCCGCCAGCCGGTCCTCCACCGCGGAGATGGCGCTCACCCCGAGCCGCCCGCCCGGGATCACCCGGTGCCAGTCGGGCCGCTCCTGGCCCTCGCGGAGCGGATGGGCCACCCAGAGTCCCAGCGCGGCCCGCGCCTCCGCCAGCCAGCCCAGGGCCGGATCCGGCAGCAGCACCGGATCGACCCCCGGGCCCGGGCCTCGCTCCAGCGGCCCGCGCCGAATGATCATGGCGCCCGCCGCCCCCGCCGCCATCCCGCCCAGCAGCCACGCAACCGAGCTCATGTCAGCCACCCCCGGCGCCGGAACCAGCGCCAGATCAGGAGACTCACCACCACCATGACGCCCCAGATCACCAGGTACCCGTAGCGCTGCGACAACTCCGGCATGTAGTCGAAGTTCATGCCGTAGATGCCCACGATGAAAGTGAGGGGAAGAAAGAAGGCCGAAAACACCGTCAGCACCTGCATCACTTCGTTGGTCCGGTGCGCCGCGAGCGCCAACTGCATATGCAGCAGGTTGTTGATATCCTCGAGCAGCTCCTCGGCGTAGAAATGCATGCTCTCCGCGTTTTCCCGCAGGTCCTGCATCAGGGGACCGGTCCGCTCCCCGAAGCTGGGAAGCCGCGCGGTGATACTCATGGTGCGCCACAGCAGCCGCTTGATCAGCGCCAGCCGCCGCTTCATGTGGTACATCCGGCCCAGCAGGTCGGCAACATCATGGTCCGACATCAACCGCGCCTCGAATCCGTCCACCCGGGTCTCGGATTCCACCAGCGGCGCCTCGTAACTCAGCACCACCGCGTTGGTGATGTCCACCAGCAGTTCGGCGACGATCCCCGTCCGCTCCCGCCCATGCAGCACCCGCCCGCGCCAATGCTCCATCACCGCCGTCAGGTAGGGCTGGTCCTTGCGGTGGATCGTGATCAGGAACTCCTCGCCCCAGAAGATCGCCACCTTGCGGGTCAGGGCCTGCACCGTGTCGGCGGTCGGGTCGGCGTGCTCATCCTGGGCGCGGAGAATGGCGAAGGTCGTCCCGTTGAAGCGCTCGAACTTGGGAAGGTGCTCCGGGTCGAGGCAGTCCTGCACCGCGGTCGGCGTGAGACCATACCGCAGCGCGACCTCCTCGAGATCCCGCTTCGATGGTTCCACGAGGTCGAGCCAGCTGAAGCGCGGCTCGTCGCACTCGACAACGGTGCGCAGCATCGCCTAGGCCCCCTCCGCCCCGCCGCGGACCGGCGCGGGGCGCTCGAGCACCCGGTGCGCGGCCATCGCGGCGCCAAACCCGTTGTCGATGTTGACCACGGTGATCCCCGCGGCGCAGGAATTGAGCATGGCCAGGAGCGCCGCCAATCCGCCGAACGAGGCGCCGTAGCCCACGCTGGTCGGCACCGCGATGACCGGCGCCTGTACCAGCCCCCCCACCACGCTCGGCAGCGCCCCCTCCATGCCGGCCACGACGATCAGGACATCGGCCTCCCGCAGCCGCTCCCCCGCCGACAGCAGCCGGTGGATGCCGGCGACCCCCACATCCGAGAGCCGCTCCACCCGGTGGCCCATCGCCTCGGCGGTGACGGCGGCCTCCTCCGCCACGGGAAGATCACTCGTCCCCGCGGACACGATGAGGACCGTGCCACCGCCGGAAGGGTCGGGACGCGGCCCGCTGGCGATGATCCGCCCCAGCCGGTTCCACACGGCCTCCGGAAACCGGAGCTGGAGCGCCGCGCCCTGCTCCGCCGAGACCCGGGTCGCCAGGAACCCGCCCGCCGCCGCCTGCAGCCGTTCCGCGATCGCGACAACCTGTTCCACCGTCTTGCCGGCGGCGAAGATCACCTCGGGGTGACCCTGGCGGAGGGCGCGGTGATGATCCAGCTGGGCGAAGGGGAGTGTCTCGGTCGGGAAGTGGCGCAGCTGGTCCATCGCCTGGGAGGGGTCGAGGCGGCCCTGGGCCACCTCGCGCAGCAGCCGCTCCAGCTGGTCCGGCTTCACGCCGCGCCGGCGACGGACGCCGCCGGGTGCAGGTAGGCCTCGAAGATCGCCTCGGCTTCCGCCATGCTCTCCACCTGGAACAGCCGCCCGCGCAGCTCGCCCGCGCCGTAGAGCCCCTTGGTGTACCAGCCGAAGTGCTTGCGGAACTCGACCACCGTCTTGCGCGTGTCCCCCTGCAGCCGGAGCGCCAGCCGGGCGTGCGCCAGGGCCACCTGGAACCGCTCGGTGGCCGTGGGGGCGGCGGGGCGCGGCTCGCCCGCGAGCAGCGCCCTCGCATCCCGGAACAGCCAGGGGTTGCCGAAGGCGCCCCGGCCAACCATCACCGCCGCGCAGCCGGTGTGGGCCACCATGCGCACCGCGTCCTCCGCCGACTGGATGTCCCCGTTCCCGATCACCGGGATGTCCAGGGCCGCGGCCACCTGGGCGATCTCATCCCAGTTGGCGTGACCGCTGAACATCTGGGTCCGGGTCCGGGCATGCAGCGTGAACGCCCGGGCGCCCGCGTCCTGCATGCGGAGCGCGATGCCGACGGGGTCCCGCATCTGGTCGTTCCAGCCGCTCCGCGTCTTCACGGTGACCGGCAGGTGGGTGGCGGCCACGCAGGCGCGGATGATCCCGCTCACCAGGTCCAGGTCCCGGAGGCAGCCTGAGCCGCCGTTCCGCTGCACGACTTTCTTCACCGGGCAGCCGAAATTGATGTCGATGAATTCCGGCTGATAGTGCTCGGTGATGAGCGCCGTCGCCTCGGCCATGGCGCGCGGGTCGGCGCCGTAGATCTGGATGCCGATGGGCCGCTCGCAGGCTTCGAACTCCGCCCCTTCGAGCGTCCGATGAATACGGCGCCGGATCGCCTCGGAGCTGAGGAACTCGGACAGCACTACATCGGCGCCCATCCCGCGGCAGATCTGGCGGAACGGCGCTTCGCTCACCCCCGCCATGGGGGCGAGGATGAGCGGGACCCGCGGGCTGGTGAGGTAGGGCAACTGCTTCACGGGCACAAAGATACGAACCCCGGCCCCGCCTGAGAAGTGCGGCGGCTGGGGCTACTTGGGAAGGACGACGGCAGATGACCCGAGGTCGGGAAGGAGCGACAGACCGAGCCGCAGCGCCCAGCTCACCACGGGCGTGCCCAGCCCGAAGCCGAGGAGGGCGATATTGGCGGCCAGCCAGCGCGGAGTCCATCGGTCCACCATCGACTGGCTGCGGTTGACCAGCACCGCGAGTCCCGCCCCGGCGTTGACCACGACGAAGAGGGTGAGGGCGCTATGCCAGGCCCAGCTGCCCGCTAGGGCCAGCCAGGCGATCAGGTCCGATTTCATTTGTCGGTATGCCTCTGGGAGGGCGAAGCCGGCGGCCAGCCTGGCGTCACCTGCAAACCTACCGGAATTCCACCCGGGCGAAAGAGGCGCGGTGCCCCTTTGACAGCACCGCGTGGGCCGCCTAAGCTACCGTGCTCATGCGCCTCCGCGACTTTTTCGAGCCCCAGGCCATCGCCCTCCCGCTCCGGGCTGCCTCCGCCGCGGAGGTCCTCCCCGAGCTGGTCGGCAACCTCGGCCTCGACCCCCGATCCTCCCAGGCGCTCCTCAAGATCCTGGTCCGCCGGGAGGAACTTGGCTCCACGGGGGTGGGCCGCGGGATCGCCATTCCGCACGGCCGCTCCCTGGTGGTCAACCGGGTCCGGCTGGCCTACGGCCACGCCCCGGCGGGCTTCCCCTGGAAGTCCATCGACGACCGGCCGGCGCACCACTTCTTCCTGATCGTGGCCCCGCCCATCGAGGTCAGCAACCAGTACCTGCCGATCCTCGGCAAGATCGCCACGTTTGCGAAGGAACCGGACGTCCCCGAGCGGCTGGCGCGCCTCACCACTCCCGAACAGTTCCTCGCCCTCCTGGACGAAAAGGGCGTCTGAATTTCGGCTCTGGACGCGGCAGTGACCCCGGTGAGAATTTCCGGGTCCCCGCCGCGTTCCGCGAGGAAAGGAGCACCGCCATGCCCTCGCTGCCCCGTAGCCTCGTCCCCCTGCTCTTCCTGGCCGCCTCGCCGGTGTCGCTCCCCGCCCAGGCCGATCACGCCCACCACGACCGGGCCGAAATCGGCCGGGTCGCCTTTGCCAACAGCTGCGCGCCGGCGGTACAGGCCCGGCTCGAGTCGGCGGTGGCGCTGCTGCATTCGTTCTGGTACTCGGAGGCGGGCAACACCTTCGACGCCGTGGCTCAGCGCGATACCACCTGCGCGCTGGCGCACTGGGGCGCGGCGATGAGCCGCCTGCATCCGCTCTGGACCCCGCCCACAGAGGCGGAAAACCTCGCCGGACTCGCCGCCGCCGAGCGGGCGGTCCGCACCAGCCGGCCTGGCACCCGGGAGCGGCACTACGCCGACGCCATCCACGGCTTCTTCGCCAACTACGCCACGCGGGACTTCCGCAGCCGGATCTTTGCCTGGGAGTCCGCCATGGCGGTCGTCTCCCGGCTCCATCCCGAGGATGACGAGGCCCGGATCTTCCACGGCCTCTCCCTGATTGCGGCCGGCCAGCTCGATCCGACGGACACCACGTACCGTCGCCAGCGCGAAGCCGCGGCGGAGCTCACGCCCCTGATCCCGCGCTACCCCGATCACCCGGGACTCACGCACTACATCATTCACGCCTTCGACAGCCCGGTGCTGGCCCGGTATGCCCTGGACGCGGCGAATCACTACGCTGCCATCGCGCCGTCGGTCCCGCACGCCCTGCACATGCCCTCCCACATCTTCATCCGGCTCGGGATGTGGCCCGAGGCCATCGCCTCCAACCAGCACTCCGCCGAGGCGGCGCGAGAGGCGGAGGTCGCCGCGGGGTGGACCGCGATTTGGACCCAACGCCTCCATGCGCTCGACTACGAAGCCTATGCCCACCTCCAGCTGGGGCAGGACAGTGCGGCGCGGGCGCTGGTAACCCTGGCCGCGGGTGTCACCGACATGACCCCCATGCAGGACCTGGTGGGGTACTATGCCCTGGCCGCGATCCCGGCCCGGTACGCCCTCGAGCGGGATGACTGGGCTGGCGCCTCCCGGCTTGCGGTACGGCCTGCGGCCGCCTGGCGGGGCACCGAGGCGATCACCCGGTTCGCGCGCGCCATCGGCGCGGCACGCCGGGGCGACAGCACCATGGCGGTGGCCGAGGCAGGGGAACTCAGGCGGATCGAGGATGAATTACAGCGGGCGGCCGGGCCCCAGCTCTACTGGGCCGGGCAGGCCAGGAACCAGCGCCTCGCCGCCGAGGCGTGGATCGCCCTGTTCCGAGGGGATTCGGCCGGCGCGCTGCGGGAGGCGCGGGCGGCCGCCGACACCGAGGACATCACCGAGAAGCACCCGGTGACGCCGGGACCGGTGCTCCCGGCCCGAGAGCTCTACGCCGACATGCTGCTCCAGGTGGGGCGCCCCCGCGAGGCGGCCGCCGAGTACCGCGCCACCCTGGTGCGCCAGCCGAACCGGCTCCGCGCCCGCCGCGGCCTCGACCAGGCCCAGGCGTATTCCGTGAACGAGTGAGGCCCCTCGCGGGGCCTCCTTGGGGTCCTATCGTCCGGCCGCCGGCTACTCCCACTCGATCGTCGCCGGCGGCTTCGAGCTCACGTCGTAGACCACCCGGTTCACCCCTTCCACCTCGTTGGCGATCCGGTTGGAGGCTCGCGCCAGCACCTCCGGCGGGAAGGGAAACCAGTCGGCGGTCATGCCGTCGCGGCTGGTGACCGCCCGGAGCCCCACCACCTGGTCGTAGCTCCGCTCGTCGCCCTGCACCCCGACGGACCGGATCGGGAGCAGCACCGCGAACGCCTGCCAGATGTCGTCGTACAGCCCTGCGGCGCGGATCTCCTCGATGTAGATGTGGTCCGCCTTCCGCAGCACGTCGAGCTGCCCCTTGGTGACCTCACCCAGGATGCGGATGGCCAGTCCCGGCCCCGGGAAGGGGTGCCGTCCCACCATCTCCTCCGGCAGCCCCAGCTCCCGCCCCACCCGGCGCACCTCGTCCTTGAACAGCTCCCGCAGCGGCTCGATCAGCTTGAAGGGGAGCTTCTCGGGGAGGCCACCCACGTTGTGGTGGGTCTTGATCGTCACCGAGGGCCCGCCCAGCGGCGACATCGACTCGATCACGTCCGGGTAGAGGGTGCCCTGCACCAGGAACCCGATGTCATTCCCGACCTTCCGGGCCTCGGCCTCAAAGACGTCGATGAAGGCGTGCCCGATCCGCTTCCGCTTGGTCTCGGGGTCGGTGATGCCCTTGAGGTCGGCCAGGAACCGCTCGCTCGCGTCCACCACCCGGAGGTCGATGCCGTAGTGCCGCCGGAAGGTGTGCTCCACCTGGTCCCGCTCGTGCAGCCGGAGCAGGCCATGATCCACGAAGATGCAGGTGAGCTGGTCGCCGATGGCCCGGTGCACCAGCACCGCGGCCACCGAGCTGTCCACCCCGCCCGAGAGCCCGCAGATGACCCGGCGCTTCCCGACGAGTTCCCGGATCCGGGCCACCTCGCCGTCGATGAAGTTGCCGGGCGTCCAGTCGGGGGTGCAGCCGCAGATCTCGAACAGGAAGTTGTCGAGCATCTCCCCGCCTCGCGGGGTATGCGCCACTTCCGGATGGAACTGGACGCCGTAAAGCGGCTTGCTCTGGTGCTCCATGGCGGAGACCGGGGCGTTGCTGCTGGAGGCGGTGACGGTGTAGCCGGCGGGGGCGGTGTCCACATGGTCGCCGTGGCTCATCCAGACCGGGGTCTCCTCCCCCGCCCCGAAGCCGCGGAAGAGCCGGCCCCCCTTCACTTCGACCATGGCCCTGCCGTATTCCCGGCGGTCGGCGCGCTGCACCTTGCCCCCGGACAGCTGGGCCAGGAGCTGCATCCCGTAGCAGAGGCCGAGCACCGGAGTCCCCAGGTCGAGGAGCGCCGGCTCGGCGGTCGGCACGTTTTCGCCGTACACCGAGTTGGGCCCGCCGGAGAGGATGATCCCCTTGGGCTGCCACTGCCGGATCCATTCAACCGTGCGGCTCGGCGGGTGGATCTCGCAGTAGACGTGCGCCTCGCGCACCCTTCGCGCGATCAGCTGGGTGTACTGCGAGCCAAAATCGATGATCAGGATCCCGCCGTGATGCTGGGTCACGCGTTGTTCTCCCCCGTCGGACCGTGGGCGTGCGCGGCCGCGCGCGCCGCTTCCCTGCCTAGAGCTGCCACCGCGGCTCCGCGGACTCGCCCGCGAAGAGGCTCGCGACCGTCTCCCGTTCCCGCACCACCGCCCAGCGGCCGGCATCCACCAGCACTTCGGCCGGACGGGGCCGCCCGTTGTAGGTGGACGCCATCACGAAGCCGTAGGCCCCGGCCCCGAGCACCGCGAGCCGTTCCCCGGCCTTGAGCCCGGGAAGCGTCCGGTCCCGGGCGAGGAAGTCGCCGGTCTCGCACACCGGGCCCACCACGTCCACCACCGATTCGGGCCGGTTCGCGGCCTCGAGCTCGACGATGTCGTGGTAGGCCATGTAGTGACTGGGCCGGACCAGGTCGTTCATGCCGGCGTCCACCAGCACCAGGTCCTTGCCCCCGGAGTGCTTCCGGGAGAGGACCGTGGTCAGCAGGATCCCCGCGCTTCCCACCAGGAAGCGGCCCGGCTCCAGGACCAGCGTGAGCCCGGTTTCCTTCGCGAGCGGCAGCACCGCCGCCACGAACCGCGCCGGGTCGAGCGGGACTTCGTCCCGGTAGCGGATGCCGAGGCCGCCGCCGATGTCGAGATTCCGCAGGGTCTCGACGCCGGCGGCGCGGATCTCCCGGATCAGGCCCAGGAGCCGCGACACCCCCTCGCGGTAGGGCGCGGGGTCCAGGATCTGGCTCCCGATGTGCATCGCGATGCTGTCGAGCCGGAGCCGCGGATGGGCGTGCACCGCCTTGGCCAGCGGCAGCACCTGGTCAAAGGGGACCCCGAACTTGATCCCCCCCTGCCCGGTGGCGATGTAGGGGTGCGTCTCCGCGGTGACGTCGGGGTTCACCCGGATGCCGATCGCGGTGGAGCGGCCCATCCGGTCGGCGATGACGGTGAGCTTCTCCAGCTCGTCGCTCGACTCGAGGTGGATGTGCCCCACCCCCGCCGCCAGCGCCGCCTCCAGCTCCTCGGGCGACTTCCCCACCCCGCTGAAGACGATCCGCTCCGCCGGATACCCCGCGGCGAGCGCCCGCGCCATCTCACCGCCGGAGACGATGTCCGCCCCGGCACCCAGGTCCCGGAACACCCGCAGCACGCCGAGGTTGCTGTTGGCCTTGACGGCAAAGCAGATCCGGTGCGGCACCGGTGCCAGCGCCTCGTCCAGCGCACGGTACTGCCGCCGGATCACGTCGGCGTTGTAGAGATACGCCGGGGTGCCCACCCGCTTGGCCACCTCGGAGAGCCGGACCCCGCCGAAGTGGAGCCCGTGCCGGCGCCGCTCCAGCCCGGCGTCCGCGAACAGCGCCGCCCGGAAGCCCGTCGCCGACCCGTCGTCCATCAGTACGCCCTGGCCCAGACCGCCTCCGTCGTGGCGGGGCGGCCGCACCACATGCAGGTCTCCGGCCGCGTCGGGGACTGGAACTCCTCGTCCGGCAGGCAGCGGATCGTGGCCTTGGTCTCTTCCTTGATCTCGGCCTCGCACTTGCCGTCGCCGCACCAGCCGCCGTAGGCAAAGCCGCCGTCCCGGGCAAGGAAGTCGAGGAACGAGGCCTTGGTGATCCCCCGGATGCTGTTCTGCTCCCGCCGGGTGCGGGCCGCCTCGAGCAGCTCCACCTGCATGCTGTCCATCTCGATCCGGAGCGTGTGGGCCAGCCCCTGGGTGTCCACCGGCACCTTCCGGCCGCCGGTGCGGCGGGCCAGCATCACCTTGCCGGCCGCCACGTCCCGCGGGCCGATCTCCAGCCGGAAGGGGACGCCGCGCCCCTCCCATTCGTAGTACTTGGCGCCGGGCTTGATCCCGTCCCGCGCGTCGAGGTGGGCCCGGATGCCGCCCGCCTTGAGCTCCCGGAAGGTGAGATCCGCGGCGGCCAGCACCTGGGCCCGCTCTTCGTCGGTCTTGTAGATCGGCACGATCACCACCTGGTACTGCGCCAGCCGCGGGGGCGTGATCACCCCGTTGTCGTCGCCGTGGGTCATCACCAGCGCGCCCACCAGCCGGGTGGAGACGCCCCAGCTGGTGTTCCACACGTAGTCCAACCCGCCCGTGGCGTTCTGGAAGGTGACCTGGAACGCCTTGGCGAAGTTCTGCCCCAGGTTGTGGCTGGTCCCCGCCTGCAGCGCCTTGTTGTCCTGCATCAGCGCTTCGATGGAGTAGGTGCGGAGCGCCCCGGCGAACCGCTCGCTGTCGGTCTTGCGTCCGGTGAGCACCGGCATCGCCATCCACTCCTCGGCGAAGGTCCGGTAGGTCTGGAGGATCTTGAGGGTAAACGCCTCCGCCTCGGCCTCGTCCACGTGCGCGGTGTGCCCCTCCTGCCACAGGAATTCCGCCGTGCGCAGGAAGAGCCGGGTGCGCATCTCCCAGCGGACCACGTTGGCCCACTGGTTCATGAGCATCGGAAGGTCGCGATAGCTCTGGATCCACTTGGCATACATCGAGTAGATGATCGTCTCCGAGGTGGGACGGATCACCAGCGGCTCCTCGAGCTCCTTCCCGCCGCCGTGGGTCACCACCGCCAGCTCCGGCGCGAACCCCTCGACGTGCTGCGCCTCCTTGGAGAGGAAGCTCTGCGGGATCAACAGCGGGAAGTAGGCGTTCTGGACCCCGTGGTCCTTGAACATCTCGTCCAGCTTCCGCTGCATCTGTTCCCAGATGGCGTAGCCATTCGGCCGGATGACCATGCAGCCGCGCACCGGGCTGTAGTCGGCCAGCTCGGCCCGCATGATCACTTCGTTGTACCAGGCGCTGAAGTCGGCGGCGCGGGTGGTGAGCTTCTTGTCGTCGGCCATCGGGTGCCAGTCGTTTCGGTTCAGGTCTCGAGCGCGGCCCGGAGCGCCGCCGCCACGGTGGCGGCGGGAACGGCCCGCTGGGTCTTGCCCCGGAGGTCCTTGAGCTGCACTTCCCCCCGGGCGCGGTCATCGGGGCCGATCACCACCGCGAACGCCGCCTGGCGCGCATCCGCCAGCTTGAGCTGCTTCCCCAGCCCCTCGGCGCGGAGCGCAAACTCGACCCGCAGCCCCTCATCGCGGAGCTCATGGGCCAGGCGCAGCACATGGGGCAGGTCCTCGGCCGTGACGCCGGCCGCGAAGACGTCCACCGCCGCCGCCGGCGCGGGGGCAAGATCCCGCTCGTGCAGCAGCTCGCCGAGCACCACGTCCCCGATGGCAAAACCCACGGCCGGAAGGTCCACCCCACCCAGCAGGTTGAGCAGCCCGTCGTACCGGCCGCCGCCGGCAATCGCCCGGAGCGATCGTCCGGCGTCGAAGAGCTCGAAGACGGTGCCGGTGTAGTAGGCCAGGCCACGGACGATGGTCAGGTCCACGTCGACGAATTCCGCGAGCCCCATCGCGCCGAGCGCCTCCAGCACCTCGCCGAGCGGCGCCCCCGCCTCGGCAGCACCGTCGGTCGCCTCGAGGGCGGCCCGCACCGCCGGCCAGCCGCGCAGCGCCGCCACCTCCAGCAGCCGGGAACCGACCCCGGGACCAAACCTGGTGTCCCGGCCGTCCCGGAGTTCCGCGACCTGTTCCGGCTTCATCCGCTCCAGCTTGTCGATCACGCCATAGGCTACCGGAAGCTGGGCCTCGGTCACCCCCGCCCCTCGGAGCAGCGCCTGCAGCACCCGGCGGTCGGAGAGGCGCACCCGCACCTCCCCTGGCCCCAGCCCGAACGCCCGCATCAGGTCCACGGCGAGCGCGATGATCTCGGCGTCCGCCAGCGGGCCCGGCTCCCCCATCAGGTCGCAATTGAGCTGGAAGAACTCCCGGAGCCGTCCCCGCTGCTGCCGCTCGTAGCGGAACATCTGCCCGATCGAAAACCAGCGGATCGGCTTCTTCATCCCGCCGGCGCGCGCGGCCACCATCCGAGCCACCGTCGGCGTCAGCTCCGGACGGAGCGACACTTCCCGCCCACCCTTGTCGGTGAAGTTGTAGAGCTGCCCGACGATCTCGTCCCCGCTCTTGGCCGTGTACAGCTCCAGCGGCTCCAGCGGGGGGCCGTCGAACTCCTCGAAGCCGTAGCGGGCGCACGTCCGCCGCCAGAGGTCGAAGATGTGGGCCCGGAGGGCGAATTCGGCGGGGTAGAAGTCCCGAAAGCCCGGCAGGGGCTGGGGTTGCATAGGGCGGGAAAATAGCCCGGCCCGACCCCTCAAACCACCCTACGGCTCCATCCCCAACTCGGCCATGACGTCACCGACCGTGTGGAAGGACCCGGTGACCAGGACGGTGCCGGCCCCCGCCTCCGCCTCACGGATGGCCTGCCGAAAGTCGGGGGTGAGGGTCCAGGGGGCTCGGGCCGGGGGACGATCCGCCTCCCGGAGCCAGGCGTCCAGCCAGCCAAGGTCCCACCCCCGGCCCATCGCGGTGGGGGCCACGGTGAGCACCCCGCGGTCCACCGCCGCGTCCAGCCGCACCAGCATGTCGGGCCAGGCCTTGTCCCCCAGGATGGAAACCAGGGCATGGATGGGGCGCGGCAGGTCCGCCCGGGCGATGGCCCGGGTGAGCGCGAGCCTGCCATCCGGGTTGTGCGCCACGGCGAACAGCCACCTCCCCGCCGGTCGAACCCCCCGGGGATGCGCGCCCCCC
>CAZPER010000046.1:0-31089 GCA_964585655.1 uncultured Gemmatimonadaceae bacterium
GTTGCTGCACCACTTCGCGCCGGACACGATCGTCGCGATCGGCCGCGCCGCCGATCGGCTGGCGCGGCGCGGCGTGATCGTGGCGGACCTGCGCCGCTCCCCCGTCGCGGCCGCCGGGTTCCGGGTGGGCTCGCGGCTGCTCGGCTTCGATCCCGTGACCCGGGCCGATGGGCTCACCAGCGTGCGGCGCGGCTTCACCGAGGCCGAACTGTCCGACCTGCTCCGGCGGGCGGGCGCGCGGGCCCGGGTGGTGCGCTCGCCGGGCTTCCGGCTGGTGGCCACCTGGACGACGGGAGAGGTGTGATGCGGACCGTCGATGAGCGGCTGGTCGCGGCCGACGCCGACCGGGTGTTCCAGGCGGCGAGCGAC
Source organism: uncultured Gemmatimonadaceae bacterium (assembly GCA_964585655.1). GTDB lineage: Bacteria > Gemmatimonadota > Gemmatimonadetes > Gemmatimonadales > GWC2-71-9 > JADJOM01. The sequence goes on from CAZPER010000046.1 coordinate 370, forward strand.
GTCGAGCGCTGGCCCGCCATCCTGCCGCACTACCGCTACGTGCGAATGGTCGAGCGGCGTGACGGCGGCGGGGTCGTGGAGATGAGCGCCCACCGGCCCTTCGGGCCGCTCAACTGGCCCACCTGGTGGACCTCGGAGATGTGGGTGGACCGCGCGCGGCGGACGGTGCGCTACCGGCACATCCGGGGCGTCACCCGGGGCATGGACGTGCTGTGGGAGCTGGAGCCGCGGGGCGCGCAGACCTTCGTGCGCATCGTCCACGAATGGACCGGGCCGCCGTGGCCCCTGATCTCGTGGGTGGCGGCCAACTGGGTGATCGGCCCGGTGTTCGTGCACGGCATCGCATCCCGTACCCTGGCCGGCATCGCCCGGAGCGTCGAGTGAACCCGTCCCGTCGCGTCGTCGTCACCGGCATCGGCGCCATCACCCCCATCGGCACCGGGGTGGAGGGGTTGTGGCAGGGTCTCTCCGAGCGGAAGTCGGTGGTGGGGCCGGTCACCCGCTTCGACCCTTCCCCCTTCCGGTCCCGGATCGCGGCGGAGGTGCCGGACTTCCGCCCACAGGATTTCCTCGACGCCAAGCGCAGCAAGCGGCTGGACCGGTTCGGCCAGTTCAGCATCGCGGCGGCGCGGCTGGCGCTGGAAGACGGCGCGCTGGACCTTGCCGTGGAGGACCGGGACCAGATTGGCGCCATGATGGGCACGGCGCTCGGCGGCGTGGCCTACGCCGAGGAGCAGTACCCCGGCTACCTGCGGGATGGGCCGCGGGGCGTGAACCCGGCGCTGGCGCTCACCGTCTTTGCCGGCGCCGGCAGCTGCAACCTCGCCATCGAGTTCGGGATCACCGGCCCCAACGCCACCAACGGGATGAGCTGCGCCTCCGGCACCATGGCGATCGGCGACGGCTACCGGGCCATCGCGCGCGGCGACGCCGACGTGATGCTGGCGGGCGGCTCCGAGGCGCCGCTGGCGCCGCTCTGCTTCGGTTCCTTCGCCATCATCCGCGCGATGTCTACGCGCAACGAGGATCCGACCGCGGCCAGCCGGCCCTTCGACCGGGCGCGGGACGGCTTCGTGATGGCGGAGGGGGCGGCGGTGCTGCTGCTGGAGGAGCGGGGCCGGGCGCTGGCCCGCGGCGCGAAGGTCTACGCCGAGATCGTGGGGTACGGCACCACCAACGACGCCTGGCACATGACGGTGCCCCGCCCCGACGGGACCCAGGCCGCCCGCGCCATGCGCCAGGCCCTGGCGGGGGCGCACATTGGGCCGGGGGAGGTGGGCTACATCAACGCCCACGGGTCCTCGACGCCGCTCAACGATCCGACCGAGACCAGCGCCATCCGGCAGGTCTTCGGCGAGGCCGCCGCCACGATTCCCATCAGCGGCACCAAGGGGTACTACGGCCATGCCCTGGGTGCGAGCGGCGCCTTCGAGGCGGCCATCTGTTCCCTCGCCACGTCCCGGCGCTGGCTGCCGCCCACCGTCAACCTCGCCGAGGCCGACCCCGCCTGCGACCTCGGCTACCTCACCGGCGCCGGCCAGGCGGCCGACCCGGAATTCATCCTGTCGAATTCGTTCGGATTCGGGGGGATCAACGCCTGCCTGGTGTTCCGCCGGGCCGACTGACACGAGGGGCGACCGGCCGGTCGCCCCTGCCTGTGCCGGACCGTCGCCCCTACCGCCGTTCGGCCCGCGCCCGCAGGATCAGCGACACCGCATACACCAGGTACACCGTCCCCGCCACGATGTAGGCCGCCACCATGTAGCCGCCATTGTGGGGCGGCATGAACGGAACCTCGGCCGGCGCGGTCAGGGCGACGGTATCCGCGGGGGCCGGCGTGGAATCAGCCTGCATGGGCGGCCTCCCGGGCGTCCCGCGCCAGCTGGATGCCGTACCGCAGGGTGACGAAGCCGACATAGAGCAGGAACGCCACCGCGAAGCCGCTCAGCAGGGTGCGCAGCATCTCGGGGGGGAGGCTGGGAGCGCTCGGCTTGAGCACCACCGGCTGGGGATGCAGGCCGCGCCAGAGGTAGACGCTCAGGTGGATGAACGGCACCAGCACCAGGCCCATGACACCCAGCACGGCGCTGAAGCGGGCGCGGTCGCCGGGGTCACGGATCGCGGCACGCAGCGTGTGGTAGCCCAGCAGCAGGAAGAACAGGAACAGGGTGAGGGTCAGCCGCCCATCCCAGGTCCACCAGGTGCCCCAGATCGGCTTGCCCCAGATCGGGCCGGTGGCGAGCACGATGCCGCACAGGACCGTGGACACCTCCGCGCTGGCGGCCGCGAAGCGGTCCAGCCGCGCATCGTGCAGCCAGAGGTAGAGCAGCCCCGCGACGGCGGTGAGCGGCACCGCCACCCACAGCGCGATGAACGCCGCCGGGACGTGGACGTAGAAGATCTTCTGGGCCATCCCCTGCCGGGCCTCGACGGGGGTGAACTGGATCGCCAGCAGCATCACGGCGGCCTGCCCGATCAGCGCCAGCACGGTCAGCACCACGCCCCGGGTCATCAGCGAGCGGGCACGCGCGGCATCAGGGGTCATTCATCCACCACGGCTGAGAAGAGCAGGACCGAGAGGGTCACGAACGCGACGTCGTACAGCGCAAGGAACCTAAGCCCCGGCAGCACGTCGCTCAACGGACGGCCGGCGAAGAGCGGCACGGTGGTCTTCACCGCGAAGATGAGCGGCGGCACCATGAAGGGCAGCAGCAGGATGGGCAGCATCAGTTCGGCGAACCGGGTCTTGGCCACCATGGCGCTGAACACCGTGCCCACCGCCACGAACCCGATTGTGGCCAGCAACAGGGTGAGCAGCAGCCCCGGCAGCGCGCCGCCCAGGTCCAGGTTGAAGAACAGCACGAAGAGCGGCAGCGTGATCGCCTCGACGATCAGCACGAAGGCGAGGTTCGCCAGGTACTTGCCCAGGTAGAGCGACTCCCGCGAGACCGGCGCCAGCAGCAGCCCGTCGAAGGCGCCGTTCTCCCGCTCCACGGTGAAGGCGCGGTTCATCGCCACCACCGAGGCGAACGTCACCGTCACCCACAGGATGCTCGGCGCCAGGTCCACCGTCGCCACGGCGGTCGGGTCCCGGGCAAAGTTGAACACCATCAGCACCAGGGCCGCGAACACCGCGGCGGAGAGCAGGCTGGTGCGGGTGCGGAGTTCCATCCGCAGGTCCTTGCCCGCGATCGCGAGCGCGTGCCGGAGGGCCTTACCCACGCGCCACCTCCTGGTAGGTCAGGTGGAAGGCGGCGAGGTCGGCCGGCCGGGGGCCCAGGAAGCCCCACCGCCCCCCCACCAGCACCCCGACCCGCGTGGCCAGGTCCCACGCCTCGCTCGCGTGGTGGGTCACGATGACCATCGCGCGCTCGGCGGTGCGGAGCTCCCCCAGCAGCGCCCGCAGCCGGTCGCCCGCCACGGCGTCGAGCCCGGTGAAGGGCTCGTCCAGCAACAGCAGCGTGGGATCGTGCATCAGCGCCCGCGCGATCGCCGCCCGCTGCTGCATGCCGCGGGAGAGCTGGCGCGGCCGGTCATCCTTCCGCTCCAGCAGCGCCTGGCGCACCAGCACGGTTTCCGCCCGGGCCCGCGGGTCCGGGAGATCGTACAGCCGGCCGGCGAGCACCAGGTTCTCGAGCAGGGTGAGTTCGTCGTAGAGCAGCGACTGGTGGGACAGCAGCCCGATGGGGCGGCGGGCGTCGGGATCGTCACCCGAGAGCCGGCGGCCCGCGACCCTCACGCTGCCCGCTTGCGGGCGCAGCAGCCCGGCCAGCGACCGGAGCAGGGTGGACTTCCCGGCGCCGTTCGGGCCCAGCAGCAGCAGGACATCTCCGGGATGCAGGTCGAGATCCACGCCTCGCAGGGCGTGGACCGGGCCGTAGCGGCGGGCCAGCCCGCGCGCCTCCACCAACGGGGTGTCAGCGGGCGGCATCAATGCGGCGGGCGAGGTCGCTCAGGTCGAAAGGCTTCACCAGGTATCCGTGATGGGGCAGGTCCAGCACCTGGAGCTGGGGCTCCAGGCTGATGTAGGCGGACGTGATGATGACGGGAAGCTCCGGGCGCTCCAGCCGGAACTGCCGGAGCAGCGCGATGCCGTCGGTGTCCGGCAGCCGGAGGTCGAGCACCACGACGTCGGGCGGCGACTCCCGGAAGCGCTCGAGCGCCTCCCGGCCCGTCGCGGCGAAGGAGGCCGCGAAGCGGGCGTGGAAGGCGCGCTCGTAACTCAGGCGCAGGGCGGGCTCGTCCTCGACGAAGAGCACCCGCCGCCGGGACTCGGAAGCACCCATGCCCCAATATAAGCCCTACGCCGCGTCGGCCTCGACCTCGAAGAGGTCATCGAGCTTGGTGAGGACCAGCAGGAAGCGCAGCTCGTCGTTGGGCCGCTTGAGCACCACCACCTGGCGGCGCTCCGAGGCCTTGCGCTGAATCAGCATGAGCGCGCCGAGGCCGGCCGAGTCCACCGTACGGGTGCCACGCAGGTCGATGACCAGGCGGCCGGTGCGTTCCGGCAGCTGATCGAGCAGGCCCACGGCGTGCTGACGGAAGATGGTCCGGCTCTCGAGGCCAAGGTGCTCGGGCGCGGACAGCTCGAGAACTGCGGGGTGGGTCGCCTGCATGGTTGCCTCCGGCGCTCCCTCAAGGAGAGCGCGATGCTTCCGCCGGCCTGGACTTCGCGCGGGGTGCATCGCGCAGGATCGCGCGGGGCACCCGCCTTCGGCACCGAGCTATCTCTCGCGCGCCATTCGGTGCGCTCGAGACCTCTAGTTTTGCGGCCCCGGATCACTCCGGGTGTGCTCTTATCGGGCGGATCGGTTGTCGGAGACCTTGTGGCCTCCGCCCGGGTAAAAAGCGAGCCCGGTGCCACCCGGCCAACCCCTTACATGGATTGGAGTTACAAAGTGTCGTTGGGCCCCCGCCACGACTTTTCCCTCGCACCGCGCGGTACTCCTCCGCCAACTGCAAGCCTCGACTTCGGCGCCCCCGAAACGTGACGTTTGTCACGCCCCACTTGCCATACCGGCGGGGCGGGCGGCATCCTCCGGGGGCACGCGCGGCATCCGGCTGCGGCGTGCCTTCCGGCCACGCGGTTTCCTCGCACCCCCGTCTCCCATGACCGACCAGATCAGCACCCTGCTTTCCGAAACCCGGCGCTTTCCCCCGGACCCGGCCTTCGCCAGCGCGGCCAACGGCCAGCCGGCCCTCTACGAGGCCGCCCGGGCGGACCGGCTCGCCTTCTGGGAGGAGCAGGCCCGGGCGCTCGACTGGATCACCCCCTGGCACACGGTGCTGGAGTGGACCCCACCCCACGCCAAGTGGTTCGTGGGCGGCAAGCTCAACATCGCGGCCAACTGCCTGGACCGGCACCTGCACACCGCGCGGCGCAACAAGGCGGCAATCATCTGGGAGGGCGAGCCGGGGGACCGCCGCACCATCACCTACTGGGAGCTGCACCGCGAGGTGGGCCGCTGCGCCAACGCCCTCCGCAAGCTGGGCGTGAAGAAGGGGGACCGGGTCGCGATCTATCTCCCGATGATCCCCGAGGCCGCCATCGCGATGCTGGCCTGCGCCCGCATCGGCGCCGTCCATTCCGTGGTGTTCGGCGGGTTCTCGGCCGAATCGCTGCGCGACCGGATCAACGATGCCCAGGCGGTCTGCCTCATCACCGCGGATGGCGGCTACCGCCGGGGCACGGTGCTGCCGCTTAAGCGCTTCGCCGACGAGGCCGTGGCCGCCTGCCCCACCATCAAGGACGTGATCGTGGTGCAGCGCCGGCCTGGCGCGGCCGCGGGGGATGAGTCGTTCGCCAACATCGTCGAGGGCCGGGACCACTGGTGGCACCGGCTGCTGGACCAGGCGTCCCCCGACTGCCCGGCGGAACCGCTCGACGCGGAGGACCTGCTCTTCATCCTCTATACGTCGGGGACCACCGGGAAGCCGAAGGGGATCGTGCACACCACCGGGGGCTACCTCACCCAGGTGACCTCCACCATGCGGCACGTCTTTGACCTCAAGGAAAGCGACCTCTTCTGGTGCACCGCGGACGTGGGGTGGGTCACGGGTCACTCCTACGTGGTGTACGGACCGCTCGCCAACGGGGCGACGGTGCTGATGTACGAGGGCGCCCCGGACTGGCCGGAGCGGGATCGCTTCTGGAAGATCATCGCCCGGTACGGCGTCACCATCCTCTATACCGCCCCGACCGCCATCCGCGCCTTCATGAAGTGGGGCGAGGCGCTCCCCGCGAAGCACGACCTCTCCACCCTCCGCCTGCTCGGCACCGTGGGCGAGCCGATCAACCCCGAGGCCTGGATCTGGTATCAGCAGCACATCGGCCAGGGCCGCTGCCCCATCGTGGACACCTGGTGGCAGACCGAGACCGGCGGGATCATGATCACCCCGCTCCCCGGCGTGGTCACCACCAAGCCCGGCTCCGCCACGATCCCCTTTCCGGGCATCTCCGCCCAGCTGGTGGACCAGAAGGGCGTCCCCCTCACGGTGGGCGGTGGCCTGCTGGTGCTGACCGAGCCCTGGCCGGGGATGCTCCGGACCATCTATGGCGACGACGAGCGCTATCGCCAGACCTACTGGTCCCGGTTCGGGGACAAGTACTTCGCCGGCGACGGCGCCAAGCTGGACGAGGACGGGTACTGGTGGATCCTGGGCCGGGTGGACGACGTGCTGAACGTGGCTGGCCACCGCATCGGCACCATGGAAGTGGAGAGCGCGCTGGTGGACCATCCGTCCGTGGCCGAGGCGGCGGTGGTGGGCAAGCACCATGACCTCAAGGGTCAGGCCATCGCCGCCTTCGTGACGCTCAAGGAGGGGAACCGGGCCACCGCCGAACTCAAGGATGACCTCAAGGATCACGTGGCACGGAAGATCGGCGCCATCGCCCGGCCCGACGACATCCTCTTCTCCGCCGACCTCCCCAAGACGCGGAGCGGGAAGATCATGCGCCGGCTGCTCAAGGACATCGCGGAAGGCCGCGCCCTGGGGGACACCACGACCCTGGCTGACCCGTCAGTGGTGGCGCGGCTCAAGGATCAGTACGAGAGTGAGGAAGGGTAGGAGGCGGTTGGGCGGTTGGGCGGTTAGATTCGTGGCGGGATCAGTTCACCGGAATGGGACGTGCCATGCGCCTGGTCAAGACAGTTTCGATTGCCGCCGCCCTGATGACCCTCGCGGCCGCCGCGGCTCCGTCGTTCGGTGAGCGGGCGGCGCCGACGAACATCACGGTGTACCACTCCCCCACCTGCGGCTGCTGCAAGGAATGGGTGAAGCACCTCGAGGCGAACGGCTTCACGGTGAAGTCCATCGAGCAGGCCGATGTCTCCCCCATCAAGGCCGAACTGGGGGTGCCGAGAAAGCTGGTCTCCTGCCACACCGCCGTGGTCGCGGGGTATGTGGTGGAGGGACACGTGCCCGCCGCCGACATCCACCGCCTGCTGCGCGAGAAGCCCAAGGTGGCGGGCCTCACCGCGCCCGGCATGCCAGGCGCCTCCCCCGGGATGAACACCGGGAAGGACCCGTACGACGTGCTGACCTTTGATGTCGCGGGGCAGACGACGGTGTGGGCCAAGCACTAGACGGCTCGGCGGCTCGGCGGCTGGATGGCTGGAAGGAAACAGGGCGGCTCCGGACACCGGGAGCCGCCCTTCGCGTTCGTGCCGTCGTGCCGTCGTGCCGTCGTGCCGTCAGAACTGTATCTGCGCCCCCATCTCCACCACCCGGTTCGGCGGCAGCCCGAAGAAGGCGGTGGCGGACTGGGCATTCCGGCTCATGATCACGAAGAGCCGCTTGCGCCAGGTGGAAAGCGGCGGCGGGGCATCTTCGGCGCGCGGTTTCTTCTCCGGCGTCACGATCAGCGTTTCCCGGCCCAGGTAGTAGGTCGTCTCGAGCGGCCGAACCGAGACCCCGTGGGCCTGGAGCCCCCGCAGCAGCTCCGGCACGTTCGGGCTCTCCATGAACCCGTACTCCGCGTGCAGCTCGTAGAATCTCTCCCCCAGCTCCTTGAACGTCATCCGCTCGTCCTCGGGCACGTAGGGGATGTCGCGGGTCCGCACCGACATCAGGATGACCTGTTCGTGCAGCACCTTGTTGTGCTTCACGTGGTGCAGCAGCACCGGCGGGGCGCCGCCGGCATGGGAGGTCATGAACACCGCGGTGCCTGGGACGCGCACGGTGCGCTTCACCGCATCCCCGAGAAAGAGGTCCATCGGGAGGCTGCTGCTCTCCATGATGTGGGTCAGCCGGCTCCGGCCCCGCTTCCAGGTGCTGAGCAGCATGAAGATCAGGATGGCCACGACGATGGGAAACCAGCCGCCGTGGCTGAACTTGACCAGGTTGGCGGACAGGAACGCCAGGTCCACGAAGAGGAAGCTGCCGCACATCATGAGCACCTTCCACCGGGGCCAGCGCCACTTTTCGAGCGCCACGAAGGCGAAGAGGATCGTGGTGATGGCCATGGTGCCGGTCACGGCGATGCCGTAGGCTGCGGCGAGGTTGCCCGAGCTCCGGAAGGTCGCCACCAGCCCGAGGCAGGCGACCATGAGCGCCCAGTTGATCTCGGGCACGTAGATCTGGCCCTTCTCCTTCTCCGAGGTATGCCGGATGGTCACCCGGGGCGAGTAGCCCAGCTGGACCGCCTGCTGGGTCAGCGAGAATGCCCCGGAGATGAGGGCCTGGGAGGCGACGATCGTGGCGGCGGTCGCGAGCGCCACCATCGGATAGAGCAGCGAGGGGGGCACCAGGGCATAGAAGGGATTGGTCGCCGATTCCGGGCGCTCAAGCAGCAGCGCGCCCTGGCCGAAATAGTTGAGCATCAGCGCCGGCAGCACCATTCCGTACCAGGCCAGGCGGATCGGGCGCTTGCCGAAGTGACCCATGTCGGCGTAGAGCGCCTCGCCCCCGGTGAGGACCAGCACCACCGCGCCCAGGATGAGGAAGCCCTGCAGGCCGTCCCGGCGCAGAAAATCGAAGGCGTACCAGGGATTCACCGCCGCCAGCACCTCCGGGCGGTGCAGGATGCCGAGGACGCCGAGGGTGGCGATGCAGGTGAACCAGAGGACCATGATCGGCCCGAAGACGGCCCCGACCCGCGCGGTCCCGTGGCGCTGCATGACGAAGATCGCCACCAGGATCACCGCGGTGACCGGCACCACGTAGCTCCGGAACAGGGGCGTCGCGTACTCCAGCCCCTCGATAGCCGAGAGCACGGAGATGGCCGGGGTGATGACCCCGTCCCCGTAGAGCAGGGCGGCGCCGAACAGCCCCAGCATGACCAGCACGGTGCGACGCTTGCTGTCCTCCCCGCGCACCAGCGCGAGCAGGGCGAGGATCCCGCCCTCGCCCCGGTTATCCGCCCGCATCACTTCCGCGATGTACTTGTAGGACACCACGAAATTCATGGACCAGAGGACCAGCGAGAGGACCCCCAGCACGTTCTCCGGCGTGGGCGGGATGCCGTGCTGGGCGCCGAAGCACTCCTTGAGCGCGTAGAGCGGACTGGTGCCGATGTCGCCGTAGACCACGCCCAGCGCCGCCAGCGAGAGCGCCGCGAGCGCCTTGCCCTTCGGGGGCGGACCGCCGTGGGTGTAGCTCATGCCGCCGCGACCGGCCGCGGGCGCAGCTTACCGGGCCGGCTGCCGCTCGAGCGAGTCGAGCAGGGCCTTGAGCATGTCGTAGTGGACCGCGCCGCCGCCGGGATAGAGCCGGCCGTTGATGAGGAAGGTGGGGGTGGAGCCGACGCCGGCCGCCGCGCCCTCGTTCCGCCCCGCCTGGATCCGGCCGGCGAAGCGGGCCGTTTCCATGCAGTCGTCATACCGGGCCAGGTCGAGTCCCAGCGCCTTGGCGTGCTCCCGGAAGACACTGTTGCCGTCCGCCTTGAGGGTCCAGTCCGGCTCCCAGGTGTAGATGCGGTGGCTCATCTCCCAGTATTTCCCCTGCTCGTCGGCGCAGGCGGCCGCATGCGAGGCGGGTCGCGCGTTGCGGTGCTGCTCCAGCGGGAAATCCCGGTAGCGCCAGCGCACCTTGCCGGTCCGGATCAGCCGTTCCTCAATCGTCGGGAACTGGACCGTGAACCACTGCTGGCAGGCGGGGCACTCATAGTCGGCGTACTCCGTCACCGTGAGCGGCGCGGTGGCCGAGCCGAGGTAGTAGCCGCTGAAGCCGCTGGTGTCGGCGACCTGCACCACCACGTTGGCGGGGATGCTCACCGCGGGCTTCCGCAGCGCCAGGAAGCCCAGGGCCACGGCGGCGGCCACCGCCGCTGCGCCGAGCAGGTAATAGAAACGGTTCAACCCGCTTGAGGCGGCCGCCATGGCTCGTCGTCCTCCGGTTCATCGGTCGTGAAGGGATGCTGCTGGGCTTCCTCAACGATCCGCCGGCTCTCGCTGACCTCCGGCGTGTCGTAGGTACAACGGACTTCATAATGGAACAACTCGCTCCGCGCGTCCCCGAGGAGGCGCTGCAGCTCGGGCGCGGCCGCCAGCAGGTCGCCCCGGCCATCCAGGGCCTGGATGCGCTCCGCCAGGTGCCGGAGCAGGGCGAGCAGCTGCGCCGCGCGCGCCTCGGGGTAGATCTCGTCGTGCTCGCTCATGCCTGCCTCGTCGGCGGCCGGGAGCCTGGCCTCCACCCGGTCGCGATAGGGCAGGGAATCTAATCAGCCACCGGCCGCGGAGGGGGACCGGCTGGAATTGCCGGGCCATGGGTGCGCAGGTTATATTCCCGGCCGTACCTCATGGCCCCTTGGAGACAGAAAAGCATGGCGAAAGCGAAGCCCCGTCGGACCACCCCGCCCCAGGCTCCCCGGCTGTTTGACCAGGCCCGCGACGAGCTCTTCAGCCACATCCTGCGTTGTGGGGTCCTGGAAGCCCTTCCGGAGCACATGAAGGAGTGGTTCGATGACACCATGCTCTACCTCGCCGAGCGGTATGAGGACCTGAGCGAGGAAGAGTTGGGCCAGCTGCGGACCCTCGGCGAGCGCTACTGCCAGCCGGTGGCCAACCGCCCGGCGGCGGCGGCGGAACCCGAGACCGAGACCGCGTCGGTCACCTGAGCCGAGGCTCCACCGCTTTCGGTCAGCCACACGCCCCGGCGCCCCCTGCGCGCCGGGGCGTCGTGTTTACCGGGCCGCCGGCGGCCTGAGCCAGCGGCGCCGGACCCCGACCAGGAACCGGGCCCCGCCGCCCACCCCCGCCTCCACCGCCACTCCCCAGCTCCCGTTCGGCCGGGTCTCCACACCCAGCCCCAGCACCAGGTCTCCGCGGGCGCGTCGCCCGCTGGTCGCCGCCACGCCCGCGAGGCCATACAGCCCGATCCCCCCGCTCCCGGCGGGCGTCAGCAGCAGGTGCCCCACCAGCTCCCCCCGACCCACGGTCCTGCCTGAGAGGTCCCCCGCCGCCAGCAGGACCTGGATGCGGGCGCTGCCGCCGGGGCGCGCGGCGAGCGTGAGCCCGCCGCCGGTGAACCCGTTTCGGCCGGTGGTGACCAGCCCCGCCGCCCCGGCCTCCAGTCCACGCGGCTCCTGTCCCGCCACCGGCGCCGCCAGTCCCAGCAGCACCGCGCCGAGGGCCCAGCGTATCACTCGAGCACCAGCTCGTGGGTCACCGCCAGGTCCGGCGCCAGGGTGTGGACGACGGAGCAGTATTTCTCCAGCGAAAGGTCGATCGCCCGCTGGGCCTTGGCCTGGTCCAGGCCGGCGCCGGAGAGCCGGAAGCGGAGGTGGAGTGCGAGGTACCGGCGAGGTTGCTCCTCCCGCCGCGTTCCGGTCACATCGATCGCCAGGCTGCGGAGTTCCACCCGCATCTTCTCGAGGATGGAGACGATGTCGGAGCCGGTACAGGAGCCGGCGGCGAGGAGCAGCAGGATCATCGGGCTCGGGCCGGCGACGCCGTCGCCATCGATCGGGATCGAGGGTCCGCCGGTCTCACCGCCGGAGAACACCATCTGGTGGGACCAGGTAAGCGTCGCGTGCCGCAGGTTCGTCATGAGGATCGATGCAGAGGGGAGGAGGTCGGAGATCCGCGGAGCCTCAGCCGGCTCAGCCGCCCACCGGGCGGCGGGCCCGGCCGGCCTGGCTGTAATCCCAGATGGCGTAGAGCGCGATGGCGCCGGTGGCCCATGCCAGGGGGCGAAGCAGCGGGCTGCCGGTGAGGAACGCAACGATGGTCAGGAGTTGGGCCACCGTCACCGCCTTGCCGCCCAGCCGGGCGGGGATGGCCATCGGGCGGCCGGAGACAAGCGTGACCAGAAAGGCGATCGTGGCAACGAGGTCACGAATCAGCACCCCGGCGATCTCGTACCAGGCCAGCGCCCCCGAGACCGCGACGACGATGAAGGCGGCGAGCATGAACAGCTTGTCGGCCACCGGATCGATGAAGCCGCCGAACCGGGAGCTGCCGATGCGGCGGGCGAGGAAGCCGTCCAGCAGGTCGGTGGCGGCGGCGACGACGAGGATCACGAGGCGCCAGGAATCGTGCGGGACCAGCAGGAAGGCCGCGGCCAGCGGCAGCCGGGCGAGGGTGAGCGCGTCGGCCACCGTGAATCGCCCGGCAGTCGGTGACGGCTGACCTTGCTCCCCTCCGGGCCGGGGACTACCTTGGGCTTCCGGGTCGGCAGGAAGGTCGCGTCGCCCGTCCATCGCTCACCCTTCACCGGTCACGACCATGGACCTTCAGCTCCTGAAGAAGACGGCCATCTTCGCAGACCTGGACGAGGGTGAACTTGCGCGGGTCGCGGAAATCTGCAAGGAGCAGAAGTACCAGGGTGGCCAGTACGTGTTCAAGGAAGGGGAGCCGGGCAACCGGTTCTACATCATCGTGGCCGGCGAGGTGCGCATCAGCCGCAATATCCCGGGCTCCGGCGAGGAAGCGCTCGCCGTGCTGCAGCCGGGGAGCTGTTTCGGCGAGATGGCGGTCTTCGACCGCTCCGAGCGCAGCACCGACGCGATCGCCAACGGCCCCGTTACCCTGATGACGATCTCCCGTCCCGACTTCGAGATCCTGCTCGATTTCAACCGGGACATGGCCTACAAGATCCTCTGGTCCATGGTGCGGCTGCTCTCCTCCCGGCTGCGGGTCACCAACGACAACCTCCGCTCCCTCCTGGCCATCTCGATGTTCTAGCGGCGGCTCGGCCGAGCCGCCGAGCCGCCGTGCCGCCGAGCCCCACGTGCAGCACGCCCTCACCGAACTGACCGGCATCACCGCCCCCACGCTCGCGGACGAGCAAGCCCTGGCCGCGCTCGCGATCGCCGCCGCCGGGGCCCTCGGCCTCACTCCCCACGGGCCGCCCACGACCCGCACCGGCCCGCAGGGCATCGCGGTCGGACTGCTGGGCCACGGCGGCCACGTGATCCTCCACGCCCGCCCCGCCAACGGCTCCTGCCTGGTGGACGTGGTCACTCCGAACCCCACGCCGCCCAGCCGCGCCCTCGACGTCGTGGCGCGCCGCCTCGGCGTGGCCCCCACTCCCTGATCCCCGTCTCGCCGAGCCGACCCATGCTCAAGGAATCCCCCGACCACCTGGACGCGGACCTAGTGCTCAAGATCTACGACCTGCGCCGGGAAGCGGTCATGCGCGAATCGCGCGACGCGATCAACCGCGATTACTGGCCCCGGACCAGCGAGGAAGCCACCGGCGTGCTGCGCTCCGACCACCCGCTCAACCGCGCCTGGCGCCAGACCACCGGCTACTGGGAGATGGTGTACAGCATGGCGCGGCACGGCATCATCCAGGGCGACTTCCTGGTGGAGAACAACACCGAGGGCCTCTTCCTGTTCGCCCGGGTGGAGCCGTACCTGGCGGAGATCCGCGGGCTCTCCAGCGCGCGGGCGTTCCGCAACACCGAGTGGATCGCCCGGGAGACCGAATCCGGGCGGACGATCGCGGACAGCTATCGCGCCCGGGTGGCCAAGGCACTCGCCGCCCGGTGATCCACCGGCTGACCCGGAGCCTCTGGCTCCCGCGCCCGCGGGGGGAGACCTTCGCCTTCTTCAGCGACGCGAGCAACCTGGAGCGCATCACCCCGCCCGAGCTTCGCTTCCGCATCGAGACACCGGCCCCGCTCCACCTAGGCGCGGGAAGCGTGATCGACTACCGGCTGGCGCTGTTCGGCCTCCCGATCCGGTGGCGCACGCTCATCACGGCCTGGCGGCCGGGGGAAGGGTTCGTGGACGAGCAGATCGAGGGCCCGTACGCGCTGTGGGTGCATCGGCACCGGTTCCGCGATGAGCGGGGCGGCACCCGGATCGACGACGAGGTGCGGTACCGCCTGCCGCTGGCGCCGGCCGGCCTCGCGGCCTGGCCCCTGGTGGCGCTGCAGCTGCGCCGCATCTTCGACTTCCGCGCCCGCGCGGTCGAGCGGCTGCTGGCGGCATGACCCACCGCTACCGGAGCCTCGACGCGGCGCTCATCGTCGGCACCGCCCACACTCTCGGGCGGCGCATCGGCGAGCGCTTTCCCCAGTCGGGCCTCTCCCGGGTGGCCGTGGAGCTGGCACAGGTGGCGGAGGAAACCAGCGCCCGGATCGCCGCGCTGCGCCAGCCGCGCTGGGGCATTCGCCTGGCCACCGGGGTGGTCGTGCTCCTGCTGCTGACGGTGGCCGCGTTCGCGATCGTCGCGATGCGCTGGCCCGCCTCGGTGAACGACCTCGGCGCCTTCGTGCAGTTGCTCGAATCCGCCATCAACGACGTGGTGTTCCTTGGCATCGCCATCGCCTTCCTGGTCACGATCGAGGGGCGACTGCGGCGGAAGGAAGCCCTGGCGGCGCTGCACGAGCTGCGCAGCCTGGTCCACATCGTGGACATGCACCAGCTCACCAAGGATCCGGACCAGTTCCTCTCGGACCGGGCCGCGACGACCTCCTCCCCCGAGCGGCTGCTCACCCCGGGCCAGCTGACCCGCTACCTGGACTACTGCTCGGAGATGCTGTCGATCGCCGGCAAGGTCGCGGCGCTCTACGCCCAGCAGCTCGATGATCCGGTGGTGCTGGCGGCGGTGAACGAACTGGAGGAACTCACGACTGGCCTCTCGAGCAAGATCTGGCAGAAGATCGTCATCCTGGGGACGACGGTCCGCGCTCCCCTCGGCCAGGCCGGGCACCCCTAGGCGACCCGCCAGCCGGGGATTGCCCTGGTGTGGCGGGTGTGACCGCGCGTCCCACGGGTGGGGAACCGATGCCACACCTTTGTGGAGGGTACTGTCTGGGGCTTGAGACCGGGTTCCCTCTGGTTCACCCTACCAGCGGTTAAACTGATGGATGACAGTCCCTTAGGACCACCTGCCCCGACTCCCTGGCCCCCCTCGACATTTCCCTCGCGGCCCACCAGCCGGGCACGCAAGTTGATAAATTCCGTTCCTTGAACGGGCCCGTCACCGCCTCCAACCAGAGTCGGGGGGGCTATCAGTGTCACCAGACCACTACCTAAGCACCAACGCCCGACCAGCTTACCTCGCTGGACCGGGGCGCCTCCACCCCCGTGGGGCCCAAGCGAGAGGAGTAGACGCGGCATGAAGGCTCTCATGCATTACGCGCCGATGGTCGGCGTTCCACTCCTGGGAGTCGCGTTCGCCTTGCGGGTGGGGACCCACCTTGAGGCGCCTCCGTCCGTGGCGGGGACCTGGAAGGTGGTGGAGGGTGGCGAGCCGAGCCCGACCTGCACCCCTGCCGGCGCCCTCGGACCACTGCTGGAGATCCAGATTGCACAATCCGGGGCGGCGGTGACATTGCTGCTGCGGGGTGAGCTGGCTGCAGCGAAGCTGACCGGGGCGGTGGGGGCCCGGCCCGATACCACCGCGCCGCACGCTGGCGGGGGCATCCGGGTGGATGCGACGCAGGGCGAGCTGCACCTGACGGGCGAGGCGTTTCGGGACTCGGTGCCGGCGCTGCTCAGGGTGCAGCTGATCGACCCGGCATGCGGTGGTGGGCCCAGCCGGCAGATCGTCGCCCGCCGCGCCGCAGGGGCCGGCGCCAAGCCGGGGGCGCACTGATGCCGAACCTCGCGACGCTGTTGATGCAGATCGCCGTCGTGATCGTGTTCGCGCGGCTGATCGGGCTCCTGTTCCGGCGCATCGGGCAACCCCAGGTCGTGGGCGAAATGGCGGCCGGCATCGTGCTGGGGCCCTCCGTCCTCGGCTGGCTGGCGCCTGGCGTGTCCGCCTCGCTCTTCCCGGCCGCCAGCCTCGGGGCGCTCAGCGCCCTGAGCCAGGTCGGCCTGATCGCCTTCATGTTCCTGGTGGGGATGGAGCTCGACCCGAAGCTCATGCGGGGACGGGGACACACCGCCATCCTGACCAGCCACGTGAGCATCGTGGTGCCGTTCTGCCTCGGCACCGCGCTCGCGCTGTACCTGTACCCGCGGCTCTCCGACGATAGCGTCACCTTCACGAACTTCGCGCTGTTCGTGGGGACCGCCATGAGCATCACGGCCTTTCCGGTCCTGGCGCGGATCCTGGCGGAGCGGCACCTGATCCATCACCCGGTCGGAGCGGTGGCGCTGGCCTGCGCCGCGGTGGACGACGTCACGGCCTGGTGCATCCTGGCGGCGGTCGTGGCGGCGGTGCGGACGGGCGAAGGGTCACTCCCGCTCTGGCTGACGCTCTGCGGATCGGCGCTCTATGTGCTGCTGATGATCTTCGTGGCCCGGCCGGCGCTGCAGTGGCTGCAGCGGGTGTATGAGCGGCGGGGACGGGTCTCCCAGGACCTGCTTGGCTTCATGCTGCTCCTGGTGCTGGTATCGGCGTGGATCACCGAGCACCTGGGCATCCATGCCCTCTTCGGCGCCTTCCTGGTGGGCGCGATCCTGCCCAAGGATCCCGCCTTCGTCCGGGCCGTGACCGAACGGATCGAGGACCTGGTCGTGGTCCTGCTGCTGCCGCTGTTCTTCGCCTTCAGCGGGCTCCGGACCAGCATCGCGCTGGTGAGCGGGGCGGAGGCCTGGCTGATGACGGGGCTGATCATCTTCGTGGCCGTGGCCGGCAAGTTCGGCGGCTCCATGCTCGCGGCCCGGGTCGGCGGGATGAAATGGCGCGAGGCCGGGGCCATCGGCGCCCTGATGAACACCCGCGGCCTCATGGAGCTGGTGGTGCTCAACCTGGGTCTGGACATCGGGGTCATCTCCCCGGCCCTTTTCACCATGATGGTGATCATGGCGCTGGTCACGACCCTGATGACCAAGCCGCTGCTCGAGCTGATCTACCCGGCCCGCCGCTTCGAGGCGGAGACGGGGGAGTTTGGCGTCCCGAAGCAAGCCAGCCAGAAGCCCGCGGCGACCGGCGCCGCCTGAACGACCCTGACCGGCTTCCCACCCGGGAGGCCCAAACCCTGAGGAGTGGACGGATGGACCTGGCACCTGACTATGACGTGGGCATCATTGGCGCCGGCCCCGCCGGCGCGGGGCTGGCCTGCTACCTGGCCAAGGCGGGCGTGCGCTGCGTGGTGTTCGAGCGCGAGCTCTTTCCCCGGCCCCACGTGGGCGAGTCGCTGGTTCCGTCGTCCAACCGCGTCTTCAAGGACCTCGACTTCCTGAAGGTGATGGAGGCGGAGAAGTTCCCCCACAAGTTCGGGGCGGTCTGGACCGCCACCGGCGGGCGGCGGGAGTTCGAGCACGGCTGGGAGGGGCTGGAGGTAGAGAACACCGCCGACATCCGCTTCGAGGAGCGCAAGCAGCAGGGCGTGGACCAGAACTACACCTACCACGTCGATCGCGGCAAGTTCGACAACCTGCTGCTGCACCACGCCCGGAGCTTCGGCGCCGACGTCTTCGAGGGCGTCGCGGTACGCGACGTCAACTTCGACGGTCCCTTCCCCGAGATCCGCTACCAGATGGGACAGCGCGAGATCGGCTGCCGGGTGCGCATCGTCGCCGACGCGAGCGGCCGCCGCACCTTCCTCGGCAACCGGCTGAAGCTCAAGCTCAAGGACGAGGTGTTCGACCAGTACGCCATCCACACCTGGTTCGATGGCCTCGATCGCACCGCCACCATGGGCAAGGGCTCGACCCAGAAGGGCGACTACATCTACGTCCACTTCCTGCCCATCAGCAACAGCTGGGTGTGGCAGATCCCGATCACCGACACCATCACCAGCGTCGGCGTGGTGACGCAGAAGAAGCATTTCGCCAAGGCGAAGTCGGAGCGGGAGGAGTTCTTCTGGCACGCCGTCAGCAGCCGCCCGGAGCTGCACGACGCGCTGCGCAAGTCGGCCCAGGTCCGCCCCTTCACCGACGAGGGCGACTACAGCTACGCCATGCAGCAGATCGCCGGCGATGGCTGGGTCATGGTTGGAGACGCGGGCCGCTTCGTGGACCCGATCTTCTCCACCGGCGTGAGCATCGCGCTCAACAGCGCGCGCTTCCTCCACACCGACATCATCAACGCGCTCAAGACCGGCAACACCAAGCGCGAAGCCTTCGCGACCTACGAGGCGACGCTCCGGCGCGGCACCAAGAACTGGTACAACTTCATCTCGGTCTACTACCGGCTGAACGTGCTGTTCACCGCGTTCATCCGCGACCCGCGCTACCGCCTCGACGTGCTCAAGCTGCTCCAGGGCGACGTGTACGATGACGACGAGCCGGAGGTGCTGACCCGGATGCGGGCCATCGTGAGCGAGGTCGAGAACAACGCCAAGCACCCCTGGCACAACCTGCTGGGCGACCTGACGTCCAACGCCTTCAAGCCGGCGTTCTGACCGCGGCTATTTCCCGCCGCCGGTCCCCCGTACTACCCCCTCGGCCCGGAGCGACTCCGGGCCGAGGGTCGTTTCGGCCACCGCGCGCACCGCCTCGGCGGTGACTGCCCGGTAGCGCTCCGCCGGAGCGGCCAGCTCTCCAGGCCCCTCCCCCGCCAGCCACGCCTCCAGCACTTCCCCGGCCACCGCGCCCGCGCGCTGCCGCTGCACCTCGGTCTGGCCGGCGAGGTAGTTGACCGCCTGCGCCAGCTCCTCCGGCGTCACCCGTTCGGCGGCGAACCGGGACAGCTCGGCGAGCATCTCCCGCCGCGCCTCTTCCTCCCGCTCCGGGCCGGTGGCGATGTAGGCGAGGAACGCGCCGGCCCGCGCCTTCTGCCAGCTGGAGGCGACCACCGTGTAGGCCAGGGAGCGGCGGTCGCGCAGCGCCTCGAACAGCCGCCCGCCGAGCCCGCTCGCCACCGCGCTCCACACTTCGGCCGCGTGCCGCGCCGGATCCCGGCGGGAGGGCCCGGGGAACGCCATCGCGAATGCCGACTGGGCCTTCTGCCGCACGCTCACCCGGGGAGCCGTTCCCGGTCCGACCCGCCAGGGCACCGGCGTGACCAGCGGCGCACTGACCCGGGTGGCGCCATCGTCGAATACCCCCGCGAGCAATCCGAGCGCGGCCTCTGGGTCCAGATCTCCCACCGCCACCACGACCCCGCGCGGCGCCAGCAGCGCGCTCCCATGCCAGGCGCGCACCTGCTCGAGCGTGAGGTTCGCCAGCTCCTCCGGCGTGCCGAGTGACGGGACGCCATAGCCCTGGTCGCCGAAGGCCGCGCCGAACGCCAGCTGGAAGGGGTACCGGAACATGTCATCGGTGACCTGGGTCGTCTCCTCGACCAGCAGGCCGCGCTCCGCCAGCACCTGGGATTCCTCGAGCCGGGGCGCGGTGAGGACCAGGTGCAGCAGCCGTCCCGCCTCGCCGATCGCGGGGGCCAGCACCGAGGTTCCGAAGCCCAGCCAGTCGAGGGTGATGCTGGTGGTCAGGGTACCGCCGAGGCGCTCGAGGGCGAACGCCAGGCTCGCGGCATCGAGGTCGCCGGCGCCGCGAACAGCGCTCCGCACGGCCAGCGCGCTCACCCCCGCCTGGCCGGCGGGATCGAAGGTGGCGCGCGGCACGTAGGCGCCCAGGGTCACCAGCGGCACCCCGGGCTTCCGCCGGACCAGCAGGTCGAAGCCCGGAAGCGCCACGTGGTGCACCTCCGCCACGGGGGCGGTGCGCTTGACGGGGATTGGACGCACCGGTGGGCTCGTCGTTCCTGCGGCCGCCCCCGCTCCATCGCCCCTTCCATCCGGTACCGCGAAGGTGGCGCCGAGCTCGGCTCCGGTCAGGTCGGCGCCGCGCCCGCGGGGCTGGAAGATCACGGCGCTCACGGCGCCGGGATCGAGGATCGACGCCGCGGCGTCGCGGACCTGCCGCGCCGTGGCAGCCTGGAGCTGGGCGAATTCCTGGTCCAGCAGGCGGTAGTCGCCCAGGGCCTCGGCGCCAGCGAGCGATGCCGCCCGGCCGTCCATCTCCTCCATCCCCCGGGACCAGCGGGCCACCAGCAGCGTGCGGGCCCGGTCGAGTTCCTCCGCGGACGGACCGTGCTCCGCCATCCGGCGGGTCTCCCGGGCCACGGCCGCGAGCACCTGCGGCACCCGGTCGGGGTCGCAGTCGGCGCCCACCGAGAAGACGCCCAGCTCGGTCGGGGAGTAGTGCCAGGCGTTCACCGACGTGGCGAGTCCGGTCTCCCGGAGCGCGCGGTAGAGCCAGCTGCCCCGGCCGGCCCCAAGCACGCCGGCGGCAAGATCGAGCGGGATCGCCCGCTCGTCGAGGGCCGGCACGCCGCGCCAGCCCACCGCGACTTCGGTCTGGGTCACGTCACCCCGCAGGGTGCGCGCCCGGACCTCCCGCCGTGCCGGCTCGGCGGGCGAGGGATCCACCGCCCCGGGGCCGGGGGCCCAGCCGCCGTAGGCCGCGCGGCCCAGTCGCAGGGCGTCCTCCTCATCGATGTCTCCCACGATGGCCACGATGGTGCGGCTGGGGACGTAGCGGGAGGCATAGTACCCGTGCACGTCCGCGCGGGTGAAGCCCGCCAGCTGCTGCTCGTACCCGATGCGCCAGCGGCGGATCCGGTGGTGGTCGTACATCACCTCGTGCAGCGTCTCCGCGGTGACGGCGCCGGGGTGATCGAGCTTTCGCCTGGCCTCCTGGATGATGACCTGCAGCTCGCGGGCGAGCTCGCCGGCGTCGATCGCGGCGTGCATCAGGGCATCGCTCTGGACGGCGATCGCCTCGGCCAGCCGGGCGGCGGGCAGGACCACGTAGTACGAGGTGTGATCGTAGGTGGTGGAGGCGTTGAGGTAGCCGCCGGCGGACTTGGTCTCCCGCGCGATCTGTCCCACCCCCCGGGTGGGCGTGCCCTTGAAGAACATGTGCTCCAGCACATGGGAGATGCCGGTCCAGGCATCCGGCTCGTCGAAGAACCCCGCCTTGACGTGGGTGACGACCGCGGCCACCGGGGCGGAACGGTCGCGCTGGACCAGGAGGGTCAGGCCGTTGGGGAGGACCTCGCGGCGGACGGCGGTGGTCCAGGCAGGAGCGGTGCTGGGCATGGGACACCAAATGTAAGGGCGGCCCTGGTGGCCGCCCATGCGTGAACCGGGTGAGGTGGAGCGGCCCCGGTGGCCGCCCCTACGGGATGATCCGCAACATGCCGGCCCGCACGCTCCCGCGCATGAAGGCCTCCGCGTCGGTGGTGGGGATGACCACCCCGGTCTCCGCGGCGCCGTGGCGGGCCATGTCTTCCATGAACTCGGCGAGCGGCGCGTCCACCCACTCATGCTCCGCGTTCTTCATCTGCTCCAGGATTTCCTCCCAGGTGCCACGGAAGGTGCGGCCGGAGAGGGTGGCCACCGTCTGGGTTCCCACCGGCTGCGGACGCTTCTGCATCGCGGCCAGCTCGGTGAGCAGGGTGCCGAACAGCTCCAGCTGGGTGGGGTCGCGGGTCGTGCCGTCGGGCTGGAGCGCCTCGACCTCCGCCAGCATCGTGTCCAGCGGGTCCGGCTCACCGGAGACTTCCAGCAGCCGGGCATGCCAGGGGCGCAGCTCGGCGTCGTCCTCCCGGAGGCGGAACAGCGTCTTCTTGAGCTCCACGTAGCGCCAGATGCCCAGTTCGTCGAAGTGATCCTCGGGCAGGGTCTGGTGCAGGTGGTGCATCGCGGCCTCGGACTCGCCCCGATCGTACAGCATGTTGGCCAGGTAGATCCGGGCCTCGCTGTATTGCGGGTCAATCTGCAACGCCCGGCGCAGCCAGTAGAGGGCGCCGCTGTCGTCGTTGAGCCGGTGGCAGGCGTAGCCGACGCAGGCGGCGGCCTCGGGGCAGTCGGTCTGGGCGTTGACCGCGTACTCGAAGAAGCGCTGGGCCGCGGCCAGCATCCCCTCCCGGAAGAGGGCGCGGCCGATCTGCAGCATCAGCTCGTGGTCTTCGCGGAATCCGAGCGCGAGGATGCGGTCGAACGAGGCCAGCGCCGGCGGCCGCTGCCCCAGCTTGAGCAGCACCTCCCCGTAGCCCGCGAGGGTGTCCTCGTGATCCGCGTCCAGCGCGAGGGCCCGCTCGAAGCTCTGCCGCGCCCAGGCGTAATCCTCCCGCGCGAGGAAGGCATAGGCCAGCCCCACGTGGAGTTCCACGGCGTTGGGATAAAGCTGGAGACCTTCGCGGAGATGTTCGAGTGCTTCGTCGAAGCGGCCTTCGTTGTACAGCTGGTGCGCGTGTTCGTCGTAATCGTCGGAGCTGAGGAACCGGTCCGGCATCAAAGAGGACCTCCGGCGGTGAGTACCTGAAAAGCTATGATTACCCGCGCGCCGCCACAAGAGCGCCGGCGGTCACGGCGTGCATGCGGCGTGGCCGCAACCTTGGACCGTGGCGGCCCGGTGTAGATTGGTGGACTCATGCCCGATCGCGATCCGCTGCTCGATGCCCTGGAGGCCGACGCCTCCCGGGAAGCCGGGGCCCGGTTTCTCGACCTCGTGGCGCGTTACCTCGAGACGACCGGGCGCGGCGAAGGACCGGTGTCCACCGCGCAGTCCCCCGGGGAAATCGCCGCGCGCTTCGACGGACCCCTCCCGACCGGCGGCGCGCCGCTCGACGCGGTCCTGTCCCGGCTCGAGCGCCAGGTGCTCGACGGCGTGACCCGCCTGGTGCACCCGATGTACCTCGGCCACCAGGTCTCCGCCCCGCTCCCCGCCACCATCTGGACCGAGGCGGTCATCAGCGCGGTGAACGGCTCCACCGCCGTGCGCGAGATGTCCCCCACCGCCAACGCGATCGAGCACCAGCTGGTGCGCTGGTTCGGTACCCTGGCCGGCTACGGCCCGGGCTGCGGCGGCACCCTCACCAGCGGGGGTACCGAGGCCACCTTCACCGGCCTCCTCGCCGCCCGGGCGGCGGCCCTCCCCGACGCCTGGGAGCAGGGCGTGGGGGCCCATCCGCCAGTGGTGGTCTACGGCGAGCAGGCGCACTACGCCGTCACCCGCGCGATTGCCGAACTGGGACTCGGGCTCCGCGCCGGCATCGCCATTCCGGCGCGGGACCACCGGCTCGACGTCGAGGTGCTCACCACCACCCTGGACCGGCTGGCGCGGGAGGGCCGCGCCGTCATGGCCGTGGTGGCGACGGCGGGGTCGACCCCCGTGGGTGCGTTCGACGACCTCGAGGCCATCGGCGCCCTCTGCACGGCCCGCGGCCTCTGGCTCCACGTCGATGGCGCCCACGGCGCCTCGGCCCTGCTCTCCGCGCGGCACCGCCACCGGGTGGCGGGCATCGGACAGGCCCGGACCATCGCCTGGGATCCGCACAAGATGATGCTGCTCCCGCTCGCCGCCGGGCTGGTGCTGGCCCGGGAGGAGCGGGACCTCGACCAGGCCTTTGCCCAGCGGGCGCCGTACCTGTTCCACGGCCAGGCGGGGGAGCGGATCTGGGACCAGGGGGTGCGGAGCTTCCAGTGTTCCCGCCGCGCCGACGCCATCAAGATCTGGGTGGCCCTCGAGCGCTACGGCGCGGACGGCATCGGACGCCTCTACGACCGGCTGTGCGACACCACCCTGCTGCTGCACCAGAAGCTCGGGGAGCGCCGGGACTTCCTCGCGCTGCACCTCCCGGAGTCCAACATCCTCTGCTTCCGGTACGTGGGGGACGGCCACGCCACCCCGGAGTCGCTGGACCAGCTCAACTTCGCCCTGCGGCAGCGCTACAACGCCTCGGGCGAGGGGTGGATCACCACCACCGTGCTCGGGGGCCGCCGCGTGCTCCGCACCACCATCATGAACCCCCGCACCGGGCCGGAACACCTCGACCGGCTGCTCGCGGGACTGGCCCGCACCGCCCGGGAGCTGGAAGCGGGCGCCTGATCCGCGGTGGCGCGGTTCCCTTGCCACCACCCCGGGCGGGCCGCTAATTCCCCGCCATGACCTTCCAGCGGAAGCTCCTGCTCGGCGTCTCGCTGATGGTGCTCCCGGCGCTCCTCATCGGGGTGCAGGCGATCCGCGGCAACGCGCTGGAGCGCCGCGCCATCGAGGCCCTGGGCGAACGCCTGGGCCGGAGCCGCACCTACGCCGAGCTCGAGACCGCGATGTTCAACCAGACCGAGGTGGTCTGGCGCTACCTCACCGGACTCGACCCCGGGGCGCGGAAGGAGTATCAGCTCGCCGGCGAGGTGGTGCGGTACTGGTTCGATCGCTGGAAGTCCGAACTCGGTCCCGAGGAGGCCAGCCTCGCGGAGCCGGTGTGGGCGCTGCAGCAGCAGTTCGAGACGGTGAGCGACAGCGTCTTCGCGCTGGTGGACCGGGGGGAGCGCCCGCGCGCCTACCGCGCCGCCCAGCTCGAGATCCGCAGCCGGCTGCAGCCGGCCCTGACCGCGCTCAACCGCCAGATCTACCGCCGCACCCGGGAATCGAGCGTGTCCGGCGCCTTCACGCGGGTCACGGAGATCGTGCGCACCGAACAGCGGAGCCTCATCGCGATCTTCCTGGCGTCGGTCATCGCCGGCCTGGTGTCGGCCTGGCTCCTGGCCCGGAGCCTGGCCCGTCCGATCCGGGAGCTGCAATCGGCGATGGCCATCGTGGCGGCGGGGGACCTGGAGCACCCGGTGGAGGCGCGCTCCCACGACGAGATCGGGGATCTCGCGCGGGCCTTCTCCCGGATGACCGCGAGCCTGCGCGACGCCCGCAGCGACCAGGACCGGCTCACGGCGGAGCTGGAGGCCAAGGTGGACCAGCTCCAGCGGGCCCAGGCGCGGCTGGTGCAGTCAGAGAAGCTGGCGTCCATCGGCGAGATGTCGGCCGCCGTGGCCCACGGCCTCCGGAATCCGCTGGCGAGCCTCCGCGCGTCGGCCCAGCTGGTGCTGCGGCACCCCGGGTCTCCGGCGGCGCCGGAGCAGCTGGCGGCGATCATCGAAGAGGTGGACCGGCTGGACCGGCGCATCAGCCACCTGCTCACCTTCGCGCGACCGGTACCGTTCCAGCCGCTGCCTCAGTCCCTGGCCGCGCTGGTGCGGCAGGTGCTGCCGGCGTTCGTGGAGCGGGGACGCGACGCCGGCATCATGCTCGACCTTTCCCTGCCGGACGACCTTCCCGAACTCCAGGTGGACGGAGCGCGAGTGGAGCAGACCCTGGTGGAAGTGCTGTCGAACGCCTTTGATGCGATGCCCGGCGGGGGGCGGGTCCGCATCGCCGCGGCGCCCGCTCCCGGCGGCGACGGCCAGGCGGGGATCCGCCTCACCGTCACCGATACCGGCCGCGGCATCGCCCCCGAGGCGCTGCCCCACGTAGGCCAGCCGTTCTTCACCACCCGCCCCGAGGGCACCGGGCTGGGCGTGGCCACCGCGCGGCGGTTCGTGGAACAGCACGGCGGCACGCTGGAGATCCGGAGCGAGCCGCAGGCCGGGACCACCGTCCACCTGTGGCTCCCGCTCACGCCTGTCGGAGTCATGGCATGAGCGCCGGCACCGTGCTGGTGGTGGATGACGAGCGCACCCTCGCCCGCGCCATCAAGGCCTTCCTCGAGGCCTCGGGCTACGAGGCCACCGTGGCCGACGACGCCGAGGCCGCGCTGCCGCTGCTCGGCTCGCTCCGGCCGGACGTGGTGTTCACCGACGTGCGGCTGCCGGGGATGGACGGGATCGCGCTGCTCCGCAAGATCCGTGAGTTCGATCCGGGCATCCCGGTCGTCGTCATGACCGCGCACGGCTCCATCCAGGGCGCGGTGGAGGCGGTGAAGCTCGGCGCGTTCGACTACCTCAAGAAGCCGCTCGATCTCGAGGAGGTAAAGCTCCTCGCCGACCGGGCCCGGGAAACCAGTGCCCTCCGGCAGGAGCTCTCCTACTACCGGCAGCAGGCGGTCCGCGACCAGCCCTTCAGCGACGTGGTGGGACAGTCCGCCGCCATGCGCGCGGTGCTGGAACAGGCGCGCCAGATCGCCGCGCTGCACGATACCCCGCCGGTGCTCATCACCGGAGAGACCGGCACCGGAAAGGGACTGGTGGCGCGCACCATCCACGCCTCCGGACCCCGTGCCGACAAGCCGTTCATCGACGTGAACTGTACCGCCCTCCCGGCCACCCTCATGGAGGCGGAGCTGTTCGGCCACGAGCGCGGCGCCTTCACCGATGCCAAGGAATCCAAGCTCGGCCTGTTCGAGGCGGCCGAGGGAGGCTTCCTCTTCCTGGACGAAATCGGCGACGTGGAGCCGGCGCTGCAGGGGAAGCTGCTCAAGGCCATCGAGGACCGGGTGGTGCGCCGGGTGGGCGGGGTCCGGGACCGGAAGATCGACGTGCGCATCCTCGCCGCGACCAACCGGGACCTGACCCACGAGTCGGAACGGGAGCGGTTCCGCCGCGACCTCTACTTCCGGCTGGCGGTGATCATCCTGCACCTGCCGCCGCTCCGCGAGCGCGGAGACGATGTCTACCTTCTCGCCGAGTTTTACCTGCGGCGCTTCTCGACCAAGTACGGCAAGCCGGTCCGCCGGCTGGACCCGGCGGCGCGGGACCTGCTCCGCGTCTACCCCTGGCCGGGCAACGTGCGGGAGCTGTCCCATGTCATCGAGCGGGCCGTGCTCTGGAGCAAAGGCGCGGAGCTCACCCCGGAGCATCTCGCCCTGACGATGCCGGGCGGTACGACCGCTGGACGGCTGGACGGCTCGTCATCGCCGGGGACTCCTCGCGAGCCAGGCGCTGCCGCAGTTCCTGCAGCCGCCGAGCCGCCGGGCCGTCGAACGACCGAGCCGGGGCTGACCCTGGAGCAGATGGAACGGTCGGCGCTGGAGGAGGCGCTCCGGGAAGCTGGGGGCAACCAGACCCGGGCCGCCCAGCGGCTCGGCATCTCCCGCGACACCCTCCGCTACCGCCTGAAGAAGCACGGGCTGAGTGGGTGAAATCACCCAACTGGGGCCCCTGACCCAGTGCGTCGCCGGGGGCGGGAATCCACCAACTAGCGCGATAAGCGGTTAATGGACAAAGACTTAGGCACGAAGCGCCAAGGGACGACGATTCCGGCACGGGCTCTGCATTCTTACGGGCGACGTCAGGGATTCCCTCGCTCTGACTGGGTGATCCCACCCAAGTGGCCCCTACCTCCTCTCACTGGAGTCTTCGATGACCTGGACCAAGCCCGAAGCCGAAGTCGTCGCCGTGACCATGGAAGTCACCGCGTACGTCGCGACCCTGTAAGGCGCGACGCACCGAACGGGGCTCGCGAATTTCGCGGGCCCCGTTTGCTTTTTCATGGACGTCATCCTGCTCGGCACCGCGGCCGGCGGCGGCTTCCCGCAGTGGAACTGCTGGTGCCCCTCCTGCCGCGTGGCCCGCGCCGAGCCGGCGCGGGCCCATCCCCGCACCCAGTCGTCGGTGGCGATCTCCGCGGACGGGGTACGCTGGTTCCTCCTCAATGCCTCACCCGACGTCCGGGAGCAGCTGCTCCGGCTGGATGGCCGGCCGGCCGGCACGGTGCGCCACGTCCCGGTGGAGGGGATCGTCCCGACCGACGCCGAGCTGGACCACACCATGGGGATCGCGCTGCTGCGGGAGGGGCGGCTGCTGCAGCTCTACGCCACACGGGCGGTGCTCGAGGTGCTCAACCACGACTCGCGGATCGTGCCGGTGACCTTCGCCTTTGCCCGGGTGGCGGAGCATGAACTCGCCCTCGATGCGCCGCGCATGCTCCGGTACCACGATGGCTCCGCCACCGGGCTGGTGCTGACGCCCTTTGCGGTGGCGGGGGATCCCCCACGCTTCGCCCGGAGGGACCTGCCGGGACACACGGTGGGCGTCCTGGTGGAGGACACGCGCACCGGCGGGGTGCTGGCCTTCGTGCCCGGGTGCGGCGCCCTGGACGCCGCGCTCCTCGACCGGCTGGCGCGCGCGGAGCTGCTGCTCTTCGACGGGACCTTCTGGACCGACGAGGAGATGATCGCCCTCGGCCTCTCGGAGCGCACCGCGCGGCAGATGGACCACCTGCCGGTGAGCGGGGCCGACGGCAGCCTCGAGCGGCTGCGCCGGCTCCCCTGCCGGGAGAAGCTCTACACCCACATCAACAATTCGAACCCGATGCTGATCGAGGACTCCCCCGAACGCGCCGCGGTGCTTGCCGCCGGCCTGCGGGTCGGAGACGACGGCATGCGGTTCCGGATCTGAGCCGACCCGATGCCCTCAGCCCTCCGCGCCTCCGAACTGGCCACCCCGCCCCGGGCCCCACTGCCCGACCTGAGCCGCCCGCTGACCCCGGACGAACTCGAGGCGGCGCTCCGGAGCTTTCACGGCTCCTACTACGTGGAACACCCATTTCACCGGCAGATGTACGAGGGCACACTCACGCGGCGGCAGTTCCAGGGGTGGGTGGCCAACCGGCTGGCGTACCAGCGGGTGGTGCCGCGCAAGGACGGCGCGATCCTCTCCAATTGCCCCGACCCCGACGTCCGCCGGGAGTGGCTGCAGCGGATCGTGGATCACGACGGCACCCGGCCCGGGGAGGGCGGCATTGAGCTCTGGATCCGGCTGGGGGTGGCGCTGGGCGTGCCGCGGGAGGAGATGGAGGACGAGCGCCACGTGCTCCCCGCCGTCCGCACCATCTGCGAGTCCTATGTCTGGTTCTGCAAGTCGAAGCCCTGGGTGCAGGCCTGCGCCAGCTCGCTCACCGAGCTGTTCGCGCCCCGGATCCACCAGCAGCGCCTGGAATCGTTTCCCCGGCACTACCCGTGGATCCCGCCGGAGGCCATGGACTACTTCAAGAGCCGGCTGGTGCAGGCGCCGCGGGACGTGAAGCACGGCCTGGCCATCGTGCAGCGGCACTGCACCACCGTCGAGAGCCAGCGCATGGCCTTCGAGGCGCTGCAGTTCAAGCTGGAGATGCTCTGGTCGCTCATCGACGTGATTCATCATGCCTACCGCGACTGACGCCCGCCCGCGCCTCTGGCGCCTGGCCCGCATCGGGCACGACCGGGTGCGGAACCGGCCGGTGCTGCTGTATCCCGAGGGCGCCATGTTCCTGAACGACACCGGCAAGGCGATCCTCGAGCTGTGCGACGGCACCCGGAGCGTCGAACAGATCGCGCAGGAACTGGGAACCCGCTACCAGGCCGATGTGCTGGCGGATGTCACGGAGTATCTGGCGCTGCTCGGCCGCCGGGATCTGGTGCAGGGTGGCGCGCTACCGTCCGTGCCGGCGCTCCCGTCGCCCTCCCCCGCCGCCCAGCGGGCCCCGGTCGCGCCGGTGCTCGGCGAGCCCACGACGCTCCTCGCCGAACTCACCTATCGCTGCCCGCTCCACTGCCCCTATTGCTCCAATCCGCTGGAGATGTCCCGGGCCGAGGCGGAGCTGAGCACCGACGACTGGAAGCGGGTCTTCACTCAGGCCCGCGACCTTGGGGTGCTCCAGCTCGGGCTCTCCGGCGGCGAGCCGCTGGTCCGCAAGGATCTCGAGGAGCTGGTGGCGCACGCGCGGCAGGAAGGGTTGTATACCACACTCGTCACCAGCGGCCTCGGCCTCACCCGCCAGCGGGCGGAGCGCCTCAAGGCCGCGGGCATCGACCACATCCAGATCTCCTTCCAGGACACCGACCAGGCCAACGCCGACCGCATCGCCGGCATCAAGCTCGGGCGCCAGAAACAGGAGGCGGCGGCGCTGGTGAAGGAGCTGGGGCTGGCCTTCTCGGTGAATGTGGTCCTGCACCGCGGCAACCTCGACCGGCTGGCGGAGATCATCGCCTTTGCGGCGGAGGCGGGAGCCGACCGGCTGGAGCTGGCCAACACGCAGTACTACGGGTGGGCGCTCAAGAACCGGGGGATGCTGATGCCGACCCGGGAGCAGGTGGAGCGGTCACGGGGGATCGCGGAGCGGGCGCTGGCGGAGTACCGCGGGCGGATGCAGATCATCTACGTGCTGCCGGACTACTACGAGCAGTACCCCAAGCCCTGCTATGGCGGCTGGGGCAACGTCTACATCCTGCTGACCCCCGACGGGCGTGCCCTCCCCTGCCACGGTGCCACCCAGATCCCCGACCTCGAGTTCGTGGACGTGCGGCGGCACGATCTCGCCTGGATCTGGCGCCAATCCCCGATCTTCAACGCCTTCCGGGGCGACAGCTGGATGCAGGAGCCCTGCCGCAGCTGCCCGCGGAAGGGACAGGATTTCGGCGGCTGCCGCTGCCAGGCGTTCGCGCTCACCGGGGACGCGCGCGCCACCGATCCGGTGTGCAGCCTCTCGCCGAAGCACGGGATCATCGAGGCGGCGCTCACCGAGACCACGGCGCCGCTGGAGTATGTGTATCGGGAGGTGGGGCGGTAGGGCGGTAGGACGGTCGGGCGGTCGGGCGGTAGGGCGGTAGGGCGGTAGGGCGGCGGCGAGACGATGAGCCCCCGTTTCCCCGTTTCCCCGTTCCCCCGTTCCCCCGTTCCCCCGTCTCCCCCTTCCCCCTTCCCCCGCCCTCCCCCCCCCCCCCCCCCCCCCCCCC
>CAZPER010000047.1:0-30660 GCA_964585655.1 uncultured Gemmatimonadaceae bacterium
GTGGCCAGCG
This sequence comes from uncultured Gemmatimonadaceae bacterium, assembly GCA_964585655.1. Lineage (GTDB taxonomy): Bacteria > Gemmatimonadota > Gemmatimonadetes > Gemmatimonadales > GWC2-71-9 > JADJOM01. The sequence continues at coordinate 11 of CAZPER010000047.1, forward strand.
GTCTATCCCGGAAGGACCCCCGCCCTCTCGACGAACGTCGACAGTTTCGCGACGCCCGTCGACCTCTCGGGCGCGACGGTGAAGCACCGCACGAACGGCAGGTCGCTGATTCCCGTGATCCGCGGCGAGGCGCGGTCGGTGCTCGGGCACGCGCTGTCCGGTGTGTGGGGCCGCGAGGTGCACCTGATCGACGAGACGAGCAAGTACGCGCGCGCGCCCGCCGGTGACAACGCGCCGATCTCGATGTGGTCGAACCGCTGGTCGACGATGCCCATCGCGGCGAGGCCGAAGCTGCGGCTGCCCGTGCCGGACGACCGCGCGTTCCTCGACCGCATGCCGGGGTCGAAGGTACCGGTGATCCCCCAGCCGTTCCAGCAGGGCGACCTGCTGCCGTTCTGGGCGCTGGGACCGTTCAGCGGCAACCACCTGTACGATCTCTACAACGACCCGTCGGAAATCGAGAACCGAGCCGGCGAGCGCCGCGAGCACGAGGCGGCCGATCGCCTGCGCGCCGCGCTGGTCGAGATCGAAGCGCCGGACGACCAGTTGGCGCGGCTCGGGTTGCGGTAGGTTCGCGGCACTCACCGAATTCCGTTCGCCGGCCATCCGGCGCGATGCACGTACGCTTCGGGTCGCGAATCTGCTACAACGGCCGTGCATGGACGGCATCGACGATTCCTCCCCGAAACCCCCGGCTCGCCTCAAGACCCGCATCGCACGGAGGCGATTCCTCTTCGGCGTGCTTGGCGCCGGGGTCGTCGCAGCGACATGCGGCGGCGACGGCAAACCGGCGCCGGGCACGCCGGGCGTTCCGCCGCCAACGAACACGCCTCAGCGCAAGATCCGAACGATCGCCGAAGAGAACCAGCTCGTTGGCGACGATGGCTGGAAGATCGACCGCCCCGCGCTGATCGGTGAGATCAGTGCGTACTGCGGACAGGTCAGCGTCCTGCGCGGCGACACGCTCGCCGTGCACGTCAGCACGATGACCGACGGCGCGAAGTACGAGGCGGACGTCTATCGCATGGGTTGGTACGGCGGCGCGGGCGGCCGCAACGTCCGATCGATCAAGAACATCGACGGCGAGAATCAGGGCCGCTGGGACCCGCTGCGCGGCGTACAGGAGTGCAAGACCTGCAAGGTCGATACCGACACGCTGCTGATCGAGTGCGACTGGAAGCGCAGCCTGCAGATCAAGGTCGGCGACGACTGGGTCAGCGGCTACTACCTCGTGAAGATGCACGATCTGAAGACCGACACGTCCGTCTACGCCGTCTTTGTCGTGCGCGACGACGCCTCGGACGCGCCGACCGTCGTGCAGGCGTCGACCAACACCTGGCAGGCATACAACGCGTGGGGGGATGCGAGCACGTACGGCGCGTTCGGCGCCGACCGGCGCTACATCGAGAAGACACGGCGCGCGTACCGCGTGTCGTACGACCGCCCGTACGACGTCAACATCAACGACCAGATGCAGCTCGGAGCGGGCGAGTTCTTCCGCTGGGAGTACAATTTCGTGCGCTGGGCGGAGTCGATGGGCTTCGAGATGACGTACACGACCAACGTCGACGTCTCGCTCCGCGGCGACGGCCTGAAGGAGCATCGCCTCTTCGTCTCGCTCGGCCACGACGAGTACTGGACGAAGCAGCAGCGTGATGCCGTCGAGGCGGCGCGCGATGCGGGCGTGAACATCGCCTTCTTCAGCGGCAACGAGGTGTACTGGCAGAGCCGCCTCGAGCCATCATCGAAGGGCGAGAAGGCGCGCGTGCTCACCGTCTACAAGGATGCCTCTCTCGATCCGAAGGCGCGCGACAACCCGAAGGAAGCGACGGTGCTCTTCAAAGATCCGCCGGTAAGCCGCCCGCAGAGCATGCTCTCCGGCCTCGCCTACGGATCGAACACGCAGCCCGACTACATCGCCTGGAAGCCGGCGAACGTCGACACCTGGATTTTCGACGGCACCGGCATCGCGGAGGGCGACGCGTTTCCGGGCATCGTCGGTTACGAGTACGACCATATGGCGCCCGCCGACGAGCGCCCCGATGGTCTCGTCGTCGTCGGCAGCTCGCCCGTCAGCGGCTTCCTCGGCAGCGACACCTCGGTCTCCGCCATCCACACCGCCGCAAGCGGCGCGATCGTCTTCGCCGCCGGCACCATCGCCTGGAGCTGGGGCCTCGACGACTACGGCCACGAGGGCTACGGCGCCTTCGCCGATGCCCGCCTGCAGAAGCTCACCGAGAACATCATCACCAAGCTCAGCGGTCCGCGCACGGTGCCGCTGCCGCGGTAGCCCGCGCGTGGATGCAGGGGCGCACGCGGGCGTACCGTTGTGCACGCTCATCTCGTCTGAACGGCACCGCTCAGAACGACAGCAGGTGTTTGATGCCGTCGAACGTGTTCGCGCCGTAGTACGCCAGCAGGATACCCCTGAGGATCTTGCCCGCCGTGACAGACACGAAGAAGCGGCGGAACGGCATCCGCACGGAGCCGGCCGTCAGCCCCGCCACCTCGAACACGGGATTCGGGATCGCGGACAGCACGAAGAGCGTCGCCATCCCCCAGCGCTGCATCAACCAGTTCACACCGCCCACTACGCGTTCGATGACGCGCCGCAGCCGTTGCGGGCCGCCGAACTCCCGCCCGCGCACCAGCTCCGCCCCCAGGTACCCGCCGTAGTAGGCCGAGATTTCGCCCGCCGCCATGCCGGCCCCGCCGGCGACCCCGACCAGCCACGGCACGCCGGACTTCTCGCCCTCCGTCGCGACCAGCGTCTGCGCCGCGGCGGTCAGCCCAGGTACGGGGAAGAAGAACGTCGCGGTGCTCGCGAGATTTGTGAGGAACACGCCCCCGTAGCTGAATCCGGCGACGGGATCGGTCAGATCCGGGAAGATGACCAGGATGACGCCCGGCGCCAGCGCGAGCGCCAACGCCGTCACGATGACCGCCAGCCGGATCGCCGTGTGGTCCGCGAACCAGCCGGTCGACCGCATCACGAACCGGTCGAGCGGTGACTCGGCGCGGCGCGCGACCGCCTCGGCCGCCGTTTCGAGCAGATGGTCCGGTTCGTGATGCCGGGGATCGTGCGGACGCTGCGGCCCGGTCGAATGCGCCATCAGGGGGAGTGTACCGGCAGGCGACGGCGGCGATAGTGCTCGGTCGGGCGGACGGCACAGCCTGCGCTCGCGAAGGCGCCTGAAGGGCACGCGGCGGCGACGCGGCACGTCAGTCGATGTGAAATCGATACCCGACGTTGCGCACCGTTTCGATGAACGTGTGCGCGCGGTCCTCGATCTTGCTGCGTAACCGCCGGATGTGTACGTCGACGGTCCGGGAGCCGCCGTAAAAGTCGTAGCCCCAGACGCGGTTCAGCAGCGCCTCCCGCGTGAAGACCTTATCGCGGTTCGTCGCCATGAAGCGCAGCAGCTCGTACTCCTTGTACGTCAGGTCGACGGGCCGGCCGCCCACGAACACCTTGTAGTTGGACAGATCGATGTGCAGGTCACCCGCGTGCAGCGTGTTGTCGCTCTCAACGCCCGACTTCAGCCAGATCGCGCGGCGCACGCGCGCGCTCACTTCATCGGCCATCGCCGGATAGACGATGAAGTCGTCGAAGCCGATCGAAGGGTCGAACGTCGCAAGCTGGTCGCTGCGTATCACGGCCAGCGACGCGATGCCGTGCGGCATCTGCGCCGAGCGCAACAGATTGCGTATCGACGGCGTGTCGGGGCGGCCGAACAGGTTGAACACGATGACCGCCGGCGCGTCGGCCTGCGAATCGTCGAGGACGCGACCCATCGGGGCGTGCGACACGGCGAAGCCCGCTTCTTCCAGTGTGGCCGCGAGCGGCCGCATTTCCTCTGACGCGTCGACGAGCAGGATGTTGTGCATGGCGCTCCCCCCGGCGGATGCGAAAGTATATCGACGCCATGTTACGCCCGGATGACGGGCCGGCCCTCATTTTCGGCGACAGATCCGTGTCTCCCAGCGATTCGCGTTCGCCGCGCCGTTTGACCGCCCTGTGCCTGTGGACCTTTGTTCACCCTTCGGCTCGTGCTGCGTACGGGCCGCAGGCCTCGCGGACTGACGGCGCCGATTGAACCCGCCCAGCCGCCGCCCTATACTCTCGTCACAGCGACACTCCCGCCGTCTTCATACGGAGCACCACCATGACCATCGATTTCGGCTGGTTCCTGCCCACCATGGGGGATACGGAGATCGTCGGCCCGCCGACGCGCGAGGCGACGATCGACTATCTGACACGGTGCGTGAAGACGGCCGAGGATGCGGGGTTCGTCTTCATGCTGGTGCCCGTCGGCACCACGTGCGAGGACGCCTGGCTCGCGTCGTCTGCCGTCGCCGCCCGCACAGAGAAGATGAAGTTTCTCGTCGCGATGCGGCCGGGCTTCATCGCACCGACCGTCGCCGCGAAGATGGCAAACACGATGGATCAGCTGACGCGGGGCCGCGTGCTGATCAACGTGGTCACCGGCGGCTTCCCCCACGAGCAGGCGGCCGACGGCGACTTTACCGAGCACGACGAACGCTACGCGCGCACGCAAGAGTTCATGCAGGTGGTCAAGCGGGCGTGGACCGAGCCTCGTTCGTGGAGCCATGAGGGACGTTTCTACCGCATCGACAAGGGCAACATCTTCCCGAAGCCGTATCAGAAGCCCTGCCCGCCATGGTACTTCGGCGGCGCGTCCGAGGCCGGCAAGCAGGTCGGCGCGGAAGAGTCCGACGTGTACCTCCTGTGGGGCGAGACGATCCCGATGGTGCGCGAGCGCATCGCCGACATGCGGGAGCGCGCAGCGAACCTCGGGCGCACGTTGCGCTTCGGCATCCGCCTCCTGGTGTGCGTGCGTGAGACGGAGGAGGAGGCGCGCGCAGCCGCGGAAGCGATGGTTGCCGGCGTGCCCGACAAGTTCGAAGACATGATGCAGAAGCACATGAGCGGCGCCGATTCGGAAGGCGAGAAGCGCCAACGCATGCTGCGAGAGCAGGGCGACTGGCTTGGCCCGAACCTCTGGACCGGGATCGGCCGCGCACGCCTCGGAGTCGGGCTCGCACTGGTTGGTTCCGGGGAGAACGTGGCGGCGCGTATTCGCGAGTACGTCGACACCGGCATCGATACGTTCATCTTCTCCGGCTATCCGCATCTGGAAGAGTCGGAGCGCTTCGGCAGGTACGTCATGCCGCACTTCCGCGGCGAGGCCAGCGTGCTCGTCGCGCCCGAGAACGAGCTGGCGCGCGCATGACGCTGCGAGCGGTCGCCGTATCGGGAAGTCCGCGTGCTCCTTCGAAATCGAAGACGCTCGCCGAGCTGATGCTCGCGGCGCTCGCACACGGCGGCTGCGAGACGCAGATGGTCGACGTAGCGGCGCTGCCCGCCGATGCGCTCGTCGCGCGGACCTCCGCGCCCGCGATGGATTCGGCCATCGCGGCCATCGGTGAGGCGCAGATCGTCGTCGCCGCGTCGCCGACGTATCGCGCGCTCTACACGGGCGTCATGAAGTCCTTCTTCGACCTGATGCCGCACGGCCACCTGGCCGGCAAGATCTGCGTGCCGATCCACACGGCCGGCTCGCCGCAACACTTCCTCACCATCGAGTACGGGATGCGCCCGCTCTTCGCGAGTCTCGACGGCGTGCCCATCGCCGGCGTCTACGCGACGGATGATCAGTTCGTGGAGGGCCGGCCGGCCGGCCAACTCCTCGCCCGCATCGAGACGGTCGCCGCCGCGGCCGTCGCGCTCGCGCGCGCGGCATCGGCCTGATGCGCATCGGATTCGACTTCGACGGCGTGCTGTGCCTGACCCCGTTCGGCCGCCTCGCCGTGCACGCCCCGTCGCCGGTGCCTGACCTGCCCGCCGGTTACGAGGCGCTCTACGAGCAGCGGCGCTCGCCGGCCCCGCTGCGGCTGGCAGTCGAGTACCTGCGCTTCGCCTGGCGGACGAACGCGCCGGACGCGGCGGCCGTGTTGCACGAGCTCACGGCGGCGCACGAGATCTATATCGTCACCGGACGCAGTTGGGCCGGCGAACCGCTCGTGCGGCGCTGGCTGCGCGGCCACCACCTCGACGACCGCATCACTGGCATCCGGATGGCGCCGCCCGGCCTGCGCCCGGCGCAGCACAAGCTCGCGACCGCGCGCATCCTCGGGATCGTGGCGCACATCGACGACGACCCGCGCACCGCATACCACCTGGCGAAGAACGGCGTGCCGCGCGTGTACCTGCTCGACCACGCCGGCGCCCACGGCGACGCGCCGCTGCCGCCGCATCTCACCCTCGTCCGCTCGCTCCGCGAGTTCGCGGACGCGCTGCGCGCGGATGCTGCTGACGGCACGTAGCTGGCTCGGAGCACTCGCCTCGGCAAACACAGTTACGCCCGGACTGAGTCCGGGCATAACACGACGAACTACTTCCCCTTGTACTGCGCCTTGCGCTTCTGCGCGAACGCCAGCGGTCCTTCGCGCGCATCCTCCGACGCCAGCACCTTGCGCGACTGCTCGTTCTCGAAGTGCAGCCCGTCTTCGACGGTCAGGCTCAGGCCGCAATACGCCGCCTCCTTCGCCAGCCGCACGGCCAAGGGGCCGTTCTCACAGATCGCCTCGGCGATGGCGATCGCCTTCGGCATCACCTGGTCCGCCGGGACGACATGATTGACCAGGCCGTACCGGTACGCCCATTGCGCATCGAACCTGCCGCCGGTCAGCAGCAGCTCCAGCGCTGGTCCGAACGGGATGAGCCGCGGCAGCCGTTGCGTGCCGCCGGCGCCGGCGATGATCGCGCGCGTCACCTCCGGCAGCCCGAACTGCGCGTGCTCGGCAGCGATGCGGATGTCGCAAGCCAGCGCCATCTCCAGCCCGCCGGCCAGGCAGTAGCCGTTGACCGCGGCGATCAGCGGCTTCCAGCATTCGAAGTTGCGCGTGATGCCCCCGAACGGCGCTCGCGAGTACACGGCGCTTATGGCGTTGAGTCCGCCCTGCTGCGCCGCCGACATCGCCACCAGGTCATTGCCGGCCGAGAACGCGCGCTCGCCGGCGCCGGTGAAGATGCCGACCCAGAGATCGTCGTCGTCGCGGAAATCACACCAGGCGGTATGGAGCTCCTGCGACGTCTGCGGGTCGATCGCGTTCATCCGGTCCGGCCGGTTGATCGTCACGATGCCGATCCGCCCGCGCTTTTCGTAGATCACTTTCTCGAAGTTGAAGTCCGCCATCAATTGCCTCACATTCACTTCCCGCCGAGAGGGGCAACGTAGCATCGTGCCGCCCCTCGATCCAGCGCGCTCTCCGTGGCGGTGTTGCAGCGCCGAGAGGACGGGCGTGCAATGGGTTGAGCATCGTGTACTGAGCAAACTGATGAGTCAGTGTCCATGGTGCGGATGCTCGCCGCGAGGCGCAGCAGTCTGCCCGGCGCGATCATGACAATACTGCAAAGTATCCGCTTCACGGGCCTTGCGCCGTTGCCCGATCAACGAGCCGATGTTAGACTCGCGAAAGGCAGAGGGTATGAAAGAAGGGGCTGAGTTTTCATGGCGACCGCGACCAAATCATCAAGAAAGAGTGACGTGCCGATACATCAGGCGATGATGCCGTGGGTCTTGATCACCGAGATCTACTGGATGTCCTACAAGCTGCTGGAGCGGCGGTTCTATCATCTGGGCGTATCCGCATCGCAAGCGCGCGTGCTGGCCGTCCTCCACTATTCCACGGGGCCGATCAAGCCGAGCCTCGTCGCGACGTTGCTCTTCCAGGAGACGCAGAGCATCACCGGCATCCTCCACCGTATCGAATCGCGCGGCTGGGTGCGCCGTCTCCCGGATCCGAACGACCGGCGGGCCGTCGGACTCGAGCTGACCGACAAGGGCCGCGACATCACGGAGGAGATCGTGAAGATCTCCGAAGAGCTCTACGACGACATGTTCGGTCAGGTCCTCAGTGCATCGGAAAAGCGCCAGGTCGAGACCATTCTGAAGAAGGTGCGGGCGCTCGGGTTCAAGCTGCCGGAGACGGACTTCAAGCTCCGCCGCGCACAGCAATACCCGATCTGGAAAGACTAGCGCATCCTGCCAGACGCACGATCGTAGAAGCCAGAGAAGCCCGGCCACATCGGCCGGGCTTCCTCATCGTGTCATCGTGCGCGTGTGCGCGCCGGCACAGCCGGCGGCTGCTCGCGCTCGGCGATTCGCTCCGCCAGTGCGATCAAGCGCGAGGCCCGCTCGACGATCGGCGCATCGATCATCTTGCCGTCGAGGGCGACGGACCCGCGCCGCCGTTTCGCCGCATCCGCGGCGGCCGCGACGACGCGCCGCGCATACTCAACATCGTCCTTCGTCGGCGCGAAGACAGCGTTGACCGGAGCGACCTGGTCGGGATGAATCACGTACTTCCCTTTGAACCCGAGCGACTGGGCAAACTTCGCCTCCGCGACCAGCCCGCGCTCGTCCTTGATGCTGGCGTACGGCGTGTCAATCGCCGGCAGGCCGTACGCCGAGGCGACGGTGACCAGGACGTTCCGCGCGTGCGTGAGCGCGGAACCCGAGGCATCGCGCGCCACACCCAGCGCGGCCGTGTAATCCTCGCCGCCCAGCGACAGCCCGATGACGCGATCCGAAGCGCAGGCGATCTCTTCGCAGCGCAGCACCGCGATGGGGCTCTCGATCAGCGGGATCGTGCGGATGTCGCCAGGACGAATCTTGTACTTCATCTCCGCTTCGCGGAGCAGCACGTCCAGGTCGCGCAGGTCCTGTGGCGCGTCCGTCTTCGGATGGACGACGCCCGACAGCCCCGGCCGGACCACGGCCATGACGTCGTCGCGCGCAAGACCGCTGTGGACGTTGTTGATGCGCACGAACACCGGACGGCCGCGGGCAGCGAGCTTCGGCAGCAACGCGCGGACCAGCGCCCGCGCCGTACGCTTCTCGGCCTTCGGCACAGCATCCTCGAGGTCGACGACGATCGCGTCGGCGCCGGCGCGAGGCGCGCGTTCGAGCATGCGCTGGCGGTTCCCGGGGACGAAGAGGAGCGTTCGCAAGATGTCCATGTGGTCGGCCTCCGCGCCCGCAGATGGAGCGCGAGTCAGTATCGCCAAGCGTGGTGCCTCGATCAACGCGCTCGCAGGAGGCGCGTATGGCGCGGACGGCTGCGAAATGCGGGAGATCACGGATACGCGCGCAGCACCCGCGGCCGACACCACACGCACATCATCGCGCTGCTCGGCGGCCTCGGCGCTCGTCGACGTGCAATTCGCATGGCGCCCGCGCACACGCACTGGGCAAAGCGGCGTCGCAACGGACTGCTAGGCGCTTGACAGACATTCGGCGATCCGGTAACAAGGAAGGCGGAATACCCGCGAACTCCCGGCGCGCATTCTCCCGGCGCCGCAGTGACTCCCCTTGAACTCGGCACAATTCGGCTCGCCGAAGGTCACGCTGAGCGCACTTGTTCATCCGGAGCCGTACTCCAGGGATCCATCCAGCTACGTTAGCCGGGCGCATCAGCCCAACAGAGGTCCAAGCATGGGCGCAGTACGAGAACGAAGACGGTCTGGCGGCCCGCGTCAGGCGCCGCCACAGCCACCGCAGGACGACGCCGGCGATCAACCGATGACCGCGGCCGAGCGCGAAGCCGTGATCCGCACCGGCGGCATCCTCGAGATCGTCGACGACGGCTACGGGTTCCTGCGCGGCGAGAGCCTGCTTCCAGGCTCCAACGACGTGTATGTCAGCCAGTCGCAGATTCGCCGCTTCGGACTCCGCACCGGCGACTACGTCACCGGCGAGGTACGGCCACCGAAGGACAGCGAGAAGTACTACGGCCTGCTCCGCGTCGAGATGACGAACGGCCTCGACCCCGAAGAGGCCAAGAGCCGCCCCTACTTCGAGAACCTGACCGCCATCTTCCCCAACCAGATGATCGACCTCGAGACGCCAAGCTCCGACCTCTCCGGCCGCCTGATCAACCTGATCTCGCCCATCGGCCGCGGCCAGCGCGGTCTCATCGTCTCGCCGCCGAAAGCCGGCAAGACGTTCCTGCTGAAGGCGATCGCCGCGGGCGTCGCCGCCAACTACCCCGATATCCACCTGATGGTCGCCCTGATCGGCGAGCGTCCGGAGGAAGTCACCGACATGAAGCGCTCGGTGAAGGGCGAGGTCATCGCGTCGACCTTCGACGAGCCGGTCGAGGACCACACACGCGTCGCCGAGATGGCGCTCGAGCGTGCGAAGCGCCTCGTCGAGGGCGGCAAGGACGTCGTGATCCTGCTCGACAGCATCACGCGGCTCGCCCGCGCCTACAACCTGGCGATGCCGCCCAGCGGCCGCACGCTCACCGGCGGTATGGACCCCGTCGCGCTCTACCCGCCGAAGCGCTTCTTCGGCGCCGCGCGCAACTGCGAGGAGGGAGGCAGCCTCACGGTCATCGCCACCTGCCTCGTCGATACCGGCAGCCGCATGGACGAGGTGATCTTCGAGGAGTTCAAGGGCACCGGCAACATGGAACTGGTCCTCGACCGGCGCCTCGCCGACCGCCGCATCTACCCCGCGATCGACATCCAGCGCACCAGCACCCGCAAGGAAGAGCTCCTGATGGACAAGGACGAGCTCAACCGGGTGTACCTGCTGCGCAACTTCCTGGCCGACATGCCGCCGGTCGAGGCGCTCGAGTTCCTGCTGGAGCGGATGAAGCGCACCAAGACCAACAAGGAGTTCTTCGCGACCATGGCCCAGTAGGGGCCATGGTGGCAGATGCCATGGAAATCCCCGCCGCCGGCCGCATCATCGCCATTGACTGGGGCGAGGTCCGCTTGGGCCTCGCCCTTTCTGATGAGACCCAGACCCTCGCCTCCCCGCTCGAGACCCTCGTCCGCCGGCCGGGGAAGCGCTTTCCCATGCCCCGGTTCCTCGAACTGGTGGCGGAACACCAGCCGGTAGGGATCGTGGTGGGCCTTCCCCTCTCCCTTGCGGGCGGGGAAACGGACAACGCCCGGACCGCGCGGGCGCTCGCCGCGCAGGTGAGCGAGCGCACCGCGCTCCCCGCCATATTGGAAGACGAGCGGCTCACCACCGCCCGGGCCCACCGCGAGATCCGGGAGCAGGGCGGCTCCACCCGCGGGCGCCGGGAGGATGTGGATGCCCACGCCGCGGCGGTGCTGTTGCAGGGGTACCTCGATCGGCGGCGGGGAGGGGCCACATGAGGGGATCGGGGAACGGCGAACGGGAGACGGGAGATGAGAGACGGGGTGGCTGTCCCGTTCCCCGTCTCCCGTCTTCCATTCTCCTGCTGTCGCTCGTAATTGCCTGCTCCGCTCCCACCCCAACCGGCGAGCCGGTGCGGGTGACCATTCCCCCGGGCGCCTCGTTTCGCGTCGTGACCGATTCCGTCGCGGTCCATGGGCTGGTCGGCTCGCGGTTCTGGTTCCGCACCCTGGCCCGGCTTCGGGGAGTGGACCGCCGGGTGCAGGCGGGGGTCTACGACATCCCCGCCGGAGCCTCCGCCTGGCGGGTGCTCTCGCTCCTCGAGGAAGGTCGCATCGCGACTACCCGCTTCACCGCCCCGGAGGGGCTGACGCTGCTGGAGCTGGGTGACCTGGTCGAGGCCCGGCTCGGCATCCCCGCCGACTCATTCGTGGTGGCGGCCGGGGACGCCGGGCGGCTGCGCGCGCTCGATGTCCCGGCCCAGAGCCTCGAAGGCTACCTTCTCCCCGAGACCTATACCCTGCCCCTGCCGGTGACGGCCGCCGGCCTGGTGGACGCGATGGTCGCGGAGTTTTCCCGGCGCTGGCAGCCCGCATGGGACGCGCGCCTCGACTCGCTCGGCCTGACGCGGCACCAGCTGCTGGCACTGGCCGCCATCGTGGAGGGGGAGGCGCGGCACGACGAGGAGCGCGCCACCATCGCGGGGGTGTACAGCAACCGGCTCCGCATCGGCATGCCGCTCCAGGCGGACCCGACCGTGCAGTACGCCATTCTGCTGGCCACGGGGGCCCGGAAGCCGCGGCTGCTCTTCAAGGATCTGGAGATCGCCTCGCCGTACAACACCTACCGGGTGCGCGGGCTGCCGCCAGGACCGGTCAACTCGCCGGGGGTGAAGAGCATCGAGGCGGCGCTCTATCCGGCCGACGTCCCCTGGCTCTACTTCGTGGCCATCGGGGACGGGTACCACCGCTTCAGCCGGACGCTGGCCGAGCACAACCGCGCGATCTCCGAGGTCCGCCGGCAGCAGAGTGGGCGGTAGGACGGCCCGTCGGCCCGTCGGTTAGCGCGTGAGCGCCCGCGCGTAGGCCCGTGCCGCGGCCTCGATGTCCGTCGCAGCCAGAATCCCCGATACCACCGCCACGCCCACCCCGCCCGCCTCCAGCACCGCGGCGACGTCTTCCGGCCTGATCCCACCGATGGCAACGCAGGGAATTCCCTCCGCCAGCCGCACGATGCGCCCGAAGCCCTCGGCGCCGATCGCCGCCCCGGCATCGGCCTTGGTGCCGGTGGCCCGCCACGGCCCGATCCCCCAGTAGTCCGCACCCTTCCCCGACGCCGCCTCCTCCGGGGTCCCGGCCGAGACGCCCACGATGGCGCCGGGGGGAAGGAGCCCGCGTGCCGCGTCGAGGGGGAGGTCATCGGGGCCCAGGTGCACCCCGGTGCCGCTCACCCGGGCCACGTCCGGCCGGTCGTTGACCAGCACCGGCACCGGGAGCGCCTCCCGGAGACGGCGGGCGAGGTCCACCAGTTCCCGGGCGCCCGCCCGCTTGAGCCGGAGCTGCACCAGGGTCACGCCGCCGGCCACCGCCCGCCGGGCAACCTCCACCACGTCCCGGCCCGCCAGCAGGCGGTCGTCGGTCACGAGCATCAGCCGCAGGTGTGGCGCTAGATTACTGCCCATGAGCGATACGCCTTCCGTCCGGCTGCAGGGGATTCGGGGAGCGACCACGGTCGAGGAGAACGACGCCCAGCAGATTCTCCAGGCGACCGACGAACTCCTCCGCGAACTGATCGCGGCCAACCAGCTTCAGCCCGATGACATCGTGAGCGGCCTCTTCACCATGACCTCCGATCTCAACGCCGCCTTCCCGGCCCGGGCGGCGGAGGTGTACGGCTGGAATATCGTCGCGCTGCTCCATTCCACCGAGATCCCCGTCCCCGGCTCGCTCCCGCGCTGCATCCGGCTCCTGGTCCACGCCTATACCCCGCGGACGAAGGAGGAGATCCGGCACGTGTATCTGCGCCGGGCCGTGGCGCTGCGACCGGACAGAGTGGGATAGGGGGTCAGGCGGTTCGGCGGCTGGAACCAATCGCCCAATCGCCTGCTCGCCCAACCGCCCATGCCCCTCCCCACCGCCCGGGTCACGGACAAGGGTGCCGCCCGCTGGGCCCATGGACATCCCTGGATCTACCGCAGCGATGTCATGGATGCCCCCGACGACCCCGGCCTCGTGGCCGTGCACGACCGGCGCGGGAAGTTCCTCGGCACCGCCCTCTGCTCCCCCCGCTCCGAGATCCGGCTCCGCCTGATGGAGCGCAGTACGCGGTGGGTGGACGCCGAGTGGTGGCGGGAGCAGATCGCCGGCGCCGCGGCGCGCCGGGAGGGGATCGATGCCACCGCGTGGCGGGTGGTTCACGGTGAGGGAGACGGACTACCATCGCTGGTGGTGGACCGCTACGACCGCTGGCTGGTGGTGCAGCTGCTCTCCGCCGGCCTCGAGACCCATCGCGGCCTCATCCTCGATGCCCTCCGCGAGGTCTTCGCCCCCGAAGGGATCCTGCTCCGGAACGATGTCGGTGTCCGGCGCCATGAGGGGCTGCCGGAGGTCACGGAGCTCGCCTTCGGATCGGTCCCCGAGACCATCGAGGTGCGCGAGGGCAGCGTCCGCTACCTGGCCGCGCCGTGGACCGGACAGAAGACCGGCGCCTTTCTCGATCAGCGCTCCAACCGCCTGCTCGCGGCCCAGCTGACCCGGCCCGGCGGCACCGCGCTCGACTGCTTCACCTATCACGGCAGTTTCGCGCTCCACCTGGCCACCCGGGCAGCGCGGGTCACCGCCCTCGACGTCAGCGCCGACGCGCTGGCCCGGGGGCGGGAGAACGGGGCGCTCAACGGGTGCGACAACATCGAGTGGGTGGAAGCCGACGTCTTCGAGCTGCTGCGGCAGTACGACCGTGACCGCCGCCGCTTCGATACCATCGTGGTGGACCCTCCCGCCTTCGCCAAGACCAAGAGCGCCCTCCCCCAGGCCGTCCGCGGCTACAAGGAAGTGAACCTCCGCGCCATGCGGCTGCTGGCGCCGGGCGGAGTCCTGCTCAGCGCCAGCTGCTCGTTTCACCTCCGCCGCGCGGAGTTCCACGCCATGCTGGAGGACGCGGCCCGGGACAGCGGCCGCCGGCTGGTGCTGACCCACCTGCTGGGCCAGGGGCCGGACCACCCCGAAGTGGTGACCATCCCGGAGACAGGCTACCTCAAGGGAGCCGCCCTACGTGCCTTCTGAGGTGAGGCCCCGGAACCCAAGGCAGGATTGACACTTGGCCCCGGTCCCTACGACTTTGTAACACATCGCCCCCAGCCACCCTCCCAGGCGCCGAACCGGGCACATCGAGCTTTCATGCTGACCGCCCTTCAGCTCCAGCAGCAGCGCCGGCGGCGGGCCCTCCCCTCGCTCCGGCAGCAGTACCACGAGTACATCCTGCAGCGGATCGAGGGCTACAAGAACAGCCTCACCCGCCGGGAGCTGCTCGAGCTGGGCGATGCCGCCGCGACCGAGATGGCCGCCACCGACGGCGAGCAGTTCCTGCTCACCGAGGTGCTGCTCACCGATTGGGTGGACCGCCTGATCCACCGGCGGCTCCGGCTGCAGCCCTACAGCCGCTGGGCCAAGCACTTCCGCGCCCTGCGCCAGGCCCAGCGGGAACCCACCCACTGGGGAATCGACCGCCGCTGCCCCATCACCCGCGTCCTCCCCCGGCTCGAGCCGGGGGACACCGCGCTGGTCATCGGCACCGACGCGGCACCGCTCGCCTTCCTGCTGGCCGCCTATGATGTCGAGGTCGTATTCACCGGCAACGACATGACCTTCGTGGACCAGGTCGAGTCCCGGGTGGCTGAGGAAGCCCTGGGCCACTACTGCAGCACGTATGTGGCGCCCACCGGGCAGGTTCCGCTCGGACTCCCCGATCGGATCCAGATCATCGCCATCGACACCGCGACCCTCGATGCGCAGGCGGCCGGTCGCCGCCGGCAGACCCTCGAAGGGCTCATGGAGCGCACCGCCCCCTGTGGCGTGCACCTGATCCTGCCCAGCGCGCGGGCCCTCGCGCCGGACGCGTACCTGTCGCACTACAGCGACTGGACCCGGGAGGACGCGCCGCCGGAAAAGCGCCGGCCGGCCAAATCGGTGGGAGTGCTGCTGGGAAAACCGCCCCAGGTCAGTGAGGCCGCCCCCGAGCCCGCCCAATCGCGGGACGTCCCGGCCTGACCGGCCGCCGCCATGCTCCTCCGCAACCTCCGCTACCTGGCCGCGCTCGCCCGCGAGGGACATTTCGCCCGGGCGGCCAAGGCGTGCGCCGTCACCCAGCCGACGCTCTCCGCCGGGATCAAGCAGCTCGAAGAGGAACTGGGGCTCCTGCTGGTCCGGCGGGGGCAGCGATTTGAGGGGCTGACCAGCGAGGGGGAGCGGATGCTCGGCTGGGCCCGGCGCATCCTGGCGGACACCGAGAGCCTGGAGCAGGAGGCCAGCGAACTGCGCGAGGGACTGGTAGGACGGCTCCGGATCGGCGCGATCCCGGTGACCCTGCCGATGCTGGCCCTGCTCACCAGCCCCTTCCTCGCGAGCCACCCGCAGGTAACGGTCGCGATCCTCTCCCAGACCTCGAACGAGATTCAGCGCGGCCTCGACGATTTCAGCCTCGATGCCGGGGTGACCTACCTCGACAACGAGCCGCTCACCCACGTGCGCACCATTCCGCTCTACCGGGAGCGGTTCTACTTCTTCACCCCTTCAGGGAATCCGCTGGCGAGCCGGCGCACGGTGCGGTGGGAAGAGGTGAGGGCCCAGCCGCTCTGCCTGCTCACGCCGGACATGCAGAACCGCCGGATCCTGAACGCCCAGTTCGCCGAGACCGGCGGGGCGCCGCACGCGTCGGTGGAGACCAACTCCGTGCTCACCCTGTGGGCCCATGTCCGCTCGGGCACGTGGAGCACCGTGCTGCCCCATCCGTTCCTGTTCCTGTTCGGGGAGCCCGAGGGGATGCGGGCGATTCCCCTCGAGCCGGGGGAACATGACTACACCATCGGGCTGGTGGTCCCCGACCGGGACCCGCTCACGCCGTCGGCCCGCGAGCTGATGCGGATCACGGAGGGACTGAACGTCGCCGGCGTGATGGACGCGAGCCTTCCCACGCCAGCCTAGCCCTCCCGCCGCAGCCGTCCCGGGTGGGTATAGCTGGTGAGACGCTGACCCCGGGCAAAGCCAACCAGGGTGAGCCCCGTCTGCTCCGCCACCCGGACCGCCAGCCCGGTCGGGCCCGAGATGGCCGCGAGCAGGGGCACCCCAAGTACCGTCGCCTTCTGGACCATTTCGAAGCTGGCTCGGCTCGTCACCACGAGGAAGCCGGGTGCCGCTGCGGCCTCCGATCGGCGGACGGCACCCACCAGCTTGTCGAGCGCGTTGTGCCGGCCGACATCCTCCCGCACCAGCTCGAGCGCGCCATCGAGGCGGGCGTATCCCGCCGCATGCACTGTTCCGGTCTGCTGGTTGAGGGGCTGACGGGCGGCCAGCTCCCCGAGGGCCCGCTGCACCGCCGCCGGGCTGATGGGCGGTCCGGGGGGGACCGGATGGAGCTGCTTGAGCACCCCCTCGATGGTGGCGGAGCCGCAGATGCCGCAGCCGGTGCGACCGGTGAGGGACCGGGTCCGGCTGGCGATGGCCTCCGCCCGCTCGGGAGTCACGGTCAGCTTGACCTCCACGCCGAGGCTGTAGCGTTCCACCCCGATACTGCGGATCTCGTCGGGGGCGGCCACCAGCTCCTCGGTAAGGCTGAAACCGACGGCGAAATCCTCGAAGTCGGCCGGCGACGCCATCATGACCACATGGGGGACCCCGTTGTAGATGAGCGCGACCGGGACCTCCTCGGCCACCTGTTCCTCCGTGGGGGTGGCACCCTCCGGCCCCCACACGAGGGCCGGCTGGGTCAGGGTGAGCCCGGCGTAGCCCAGCCGTCGCATGCCAAGGGGGTGCTGCATCTGGTCGAGATCGGCGGTCACGGACGGTTCCTCCGGTGGCGGGAGGCGAGGGGTTGGGTGAATATAGGAGCGAACGGTGGCGGGCCGAGAACCGGACCCCTGATTGCCATGCCCGATGGGACCATCGGGCCCTTCGATTTGCGAGTTTCCCGCGGGGCGTCGACTTTTGTTCCAACTCCGCCGACGATCAAGAGATACCGTGACCGTCCAGCCCGGAGTGAGGAGATCCGTTGGTTCCTGAACTGCCCCTGCATGCGCCCCGGTTTCCGCTCCCCGTCATAGGATTTGTCGGGGCCAGCGGCAGCGGCAAGACCACCCTGATCGTGGCGCTGGTTCCCCTGCTTCGCGCTGCCGGGGTGCGGGCCGCCGTGCTCAAGCATGCGCGCCATGGCTTCGACATGGACCGGCCCGGCAAGGACAGCTTCCGCGCGCGGGAGGCGGGCGCCGCCCAGGTGCTGGTGGCCTCGCGCTCCCGCTGGGTGCTCATGACGGAGCTGGATGGGACGCACGAGGAGCCGCCGTTCCGCGAGTTGCTCGCCCAGTTCGATCCCGGGAGCGTCGACCTCGTGCTGGCCGAAGGCTTCGCCGGAGAGTCCTGTCCCAAGATCGAAGTCCATCGCCCCTCGCACGGCGAACCTCCCAAGTGCTGGCCCGGGGATCCGCTGGTGCTGGCGGTGGCGACCGACGCCCCGCTGGACGTCTCCCCTCCCGCGCGCCGGCTGGACCTGAATCAGCCCCGGGACGTCGCGCAGTTCGTGCTCGCCCATCTCGCCACCCTGACCGACCGCTCCGGGATTCATGCCGCCTGAGACCGCCACCGCCCCCTGGACGCCCGCCGTGCAGCGCGCCCTCGATGCACACAGGGCCCGCCCGGGCGCGCTGCTCCCGATCCTGCACGAGATCCAGCACAGTGTTGGCCACGTCCCGCCGGAGGCGGTGCCGGTGATCGCCGAGGCGCTCAACCTCTCGCGTGCCGAGGTGCATGGCGTGGTGACCTTCTACCACGACTTCCGCGACCACCCCGCCGGCCGGCATGTGCTCAAGGTCTGCCTCGCCGAGTCGTGTCAGGCGGTGGGCTGCGACCACCTGCTGGCCCACGCGAAGCAGCGGCTGGGCGTGGAGCTGCACGGCACCAGCGCCGATGGCGCGGTAACCCTGGAGCCGGTCTACTGCCTGGGCAACTGCGCCCTCTCCCCCGCCCTGATGGTGGACGGCGACGTGGTCGGCCGCGCCACTCCCGAGAAGCTGGACGGCCTGCTGGCCGATCTCCGGAGGCCCGCATGACCCGGGTCTTCGTGCCGCGGGACTCCGGCGCGCTGTCGATGGGTGCGGAGGCGGTGGCCCGGGCCATCGCCGCCGAGGCCGCGGTCCGCAACCAGGCGCTGACGCTGGTCCGGAACGGCTCGCGGGGGCTCTACTGGCTGGAGCCGATGGTGGAGGTCGAGACGCCCGCCGGCCGCGTCGCCTACGGCCCCGTGACGCCGGCCGATGTGCCCGGGCTCTTCGACGCGGGGTTCCTGGCCGGCAAGCCCCATCCGCTGGGCCACGGACTGACGGAGCAGATTCCCTATCTCGCGAAGCAGGAACGGCTCACCACCGCGCGCGTCGGGGTCATCGATCCGGTCTCGATCCCCGATTACGAGCGGCACGGCGGGTTCCGCGGCCTGCGGAACGCCCTGGCCATGGCGCCGGCGGCCATCGTCGACGCGGTCACCCAGTCCGGCCTGCGGGGCCGGGGCGGCGCGGCGTTCCCCACCGGCATCAAGTGGAAGACGGTGCTCGGCACCACCGCGGACCAGAAGTACATCGTCTGCAACGCCGATGAAGGGGACTCGGGCACCTTCTCCGACCGGATGATCATGGAGGGGGATCCGCTGGTGCTCGTCGAGGGGATGATCATCGCGGGGCTCGCCGTCGGCGCCACCTCCGGGTACATCTACGTCCGCTCCGAGTACCCGCATGCCGTCACCGCGCTCACCGAGGCGATCCAGGCGGCGTACACCGGCGGCTACCTCGGGGCCAGCGTGCTGGGCGGTGGCCGCCGCTTCGACCTCGAGGTGCGGGTGGGGGCGGGCGCCTACATCTGCGGCGAGGAGACCGCGCTGCTGGAGAGCCTCGAGGGACGCCGCGGCATGGTGCGGTACAAGCCGCCGCTCCCCGCCATCGAGGGGCTGTTCGGCAAGCCCACCGTGATCAACAACGTCATCTCGCTCGCCTCGGTGCCGATCATCCTGGACCGCGGCGCGGCGTACTACCGGGACTACGGCATGGGCCGTTCCCGGGGCACCCTTCCGATCCAGCTGGCCGGCAACATCAAGTACGGCGGCCTGGTGGAGAAGGCCTTCGGCGTGACGGTGCGCGAGCTGCTGTATGAGTACGGCGGCGGCACCCGCTCCGGCCGCCCCATCCGGGCGGTCCAGATCGGCGGCCCGCTCGGCGCGTACCTGCCCGCCTCCCAGTTCGACACCCCGCTCGACTACGAGGCCTTCATCGGGATCAGCGCGATGGTGGGCCACGGCGGGATCGTGGTGTTCGACGACACCGTGGACATGGCCCATCAGGCGCGCTGGGCCATGGAGTTCTGCGCCATCGAATCCTGCGGCAAGTGCACCCCCTGCCGCATCGGCTCGATCCGCGGGGTCGAGGTGCTGGGCCGCATCATCGCCGACGAGGACCGGGAGGCGAACCTCGCCCTGGTCCGCGACCTGTGCGACACGATGCTCGCCGGATCGCTCTGCGCCCTCGGGGGGATGACGCCCTTCCCCGTGCTGAGCGCGCTCAACCACTTCCCCGAAGACTTCGGCCTGCCCGCGGCGCCTCTCGCCGCGGCGGCCCGCTGACCCACGGAGCCGACCGCGATGACCGCCATCCACGACCTCGACTACGGCACCCCCGCCTCCGAGAGCACCACGCTGGTCACGCTGACCATCGACGGCATCCCGGTGACGGTTCCCGCGGGGACGTCCCTCATGCGAGCGGCCCAGGTGGCCGGCATCGCGGTTCCCAAGCTGTGCGCCACCGACAGCCTCAAGGCCTTCGGATCCTGCCGCCTCTGCCTGGTGCAGGTGGAGGGCCGGAAGGGCTTCCCCGCCTCCTGTACGACCCCGGCGGAGCAGGGCCTCCAGGTGGTCACCCAGAACAGCAAGCTGGCCCAGCTGCGCCGCGGGGTGATGGAGCTCTACATCTCCGATCACCCGCTCGACTGCCTGACCTGCTCGGCCAACGGCGACTGCGAGCTGCAGGACATGGCCGGCGCGGTGGGGCTGCGCGAGGTCCGCTACGGCTTCGACGGCGCCAACCACCTCAAGGCGGAGAAGGACAACTCCAATCCGTACTTCACCTTCGACGCCAGCAAGTGCATCGTCTGCTCCCGCTGCGTCCGGGCCTGTGAGGAAGTGCAGGGCACCTACGCGCTGACCATCGACGGCCGCGGGTTCGATTCCAAGGTCTCCCCCGGCCAGATGGAACCCTTCATGGAGTCGGAGTGCGTCTCCTGCGGCGCCTGCGTGCAGGCCTGCCCCACCGCCACCCTCATGGAGAAGAGCGTCATCGAGGCGGGCACGCCGGAACGGGAGGTCGTGACCACCTGCGCCTACTGCGGCGTGGGCTGCGCCTTCACGGCCGAGCTCCGGGGGGCGGAGGTGGTGCGGATGACGCCCTACAAGGACGGCAAGGCCAACCACGGCCATTCCTGCGTGAAGGGCCGCTTCGCCTGGGGCTACGCCACCCACCCCGACCGGATCACCAAGCCGATGATCCGGAAGAAGATCACCGACCCGTGGAAGGAAGTCTCCTGGGAGGAGGCGATCGGGTACGCCGCGGCCGAATTCAAGCGGCTCCAGGCCCAGTACGGCCGGAGCTCGGTGGGCGCCATCTCGTCGTCGCGCTGCACCAATGAAGAGACCTACCTGATGCAGAAGCTGGTGCGGACCGCGTTCGGCAACAACAACATTGACACCTGCGCCCGGGTCTGCCATTCCCCCACCGGCTACGGGCTCAAGCAGACCCTGGGCGAGTCGGCCGGCACCCAGGACTTCGACTCCGTCCGCTACACCGACGTGATGTTCGTCATCGGCGCCAACCCGACCGACGGCCACCCGGTCTTCGCCTCGCAGATGAAGCGCCGGCTGCGGGAGGGCGCGAAGCTCATCGTGGCCGATCCGCGCCAGATCGACCTGGTCCGCTCGCCCCACGTGGAGGCGTCCTACCACCTCAAGCTGCGCCCCGGCACCAACGTCGCCCTGATCAACTCGCTGGCCCACGTGATCGTCACGGAGGGCCTCGTGGCGGAACAGTTCGTGGCGGAGCGCTGCGACGTGGAGAGCTTCCGGCAGTGGCGCGAGTTCGTGGCCCGGGAGGAGAATTCCCCCGAGGCGCTGGAAGGCGTGACCGGCGTGCCCGCCGCCGAGATTCGCGGCGCGGCCCGGCTCTACGCCACCGGCGGCAACGGCGCCATCTACTACGGCCTCGGCGTCACCGAGCACAGCCAGGGCTCCACCATGGTCATGGGCATCGCGAACCTGGCGATGGCCACCGGCAACATCGGGCGCGAGGGGGTGGGCGTGAACCCGCTCCGCGGCCAGAACAACGTGCAGGGCTCCTGCGACATGGGCTCGTTCCCGCACGAGCTGCCGGGCTACCGGCACGTGCTGGAGGACAGCACCCGGGCGCTGTTCGAGGGGAGCTGGGGCGTCACCCTCGAGTCCGAACCGGGCCTCCGCATCCCCAACATGTTCGACGCCGCCCTGGAGGGGAGCTTCAAGGGGCTCTACCTCGAGGGCGAGGACATCGCCCAGTCCGACCCCAACACCCAGCACGTCACCGCGGCGCTCGAGGCCATGGAGTGCATCGTGGTCCAGGACCTGTTCCTGAACGAGACCGCGAAGTTCGCCCACGTCTTCCTCCCCGGCTCCTCCTTCCTCGAGAAGGACGGCACCTTCACCAACGCCGAGCGCCGCATCTCCCGGGTCCGGAAGGTGATGCCCCCGCTGGGCGGCAAGGCGGACTGGGAGATCACGGTGGACCTCGCCGTGGCCCTGGGCTACCCGATGGCCTACGGCCATCCCTCCGAGATCATGGACGAGATCGCCCGGCTCACCCCGACCTTCACCGGCGTGAGCTACGCCAGGATCGACGAACTGGGCAGCATCCAGTGGCCCTGCAACGCCGAGCACCCCGAGGGCACCCCGGTCATGCACGAGCAGACGTTCGTGCGCGGCAAGGGGCGGTTCATGCTCACCCAGTACGTGGCCACCGAGGAGCGGGTCAACCAGCGGTACCCGCTGATCCTCACCACCGGGCGCATTCTGTCGCAGTACAACGTCGGCGCCCAGACCCGCCGCACCGAGAACGTGCAGTGGCACGAGGAGGACCGGCTGGAGATCCACCCGCACGATGCCGAGGAGCGGGGGATCAAGGAAGGCGACTGGGTGGGGATCGTGAGTCGCGCCGGCGAGACCACCCTCCGGGCGCGCATCTCCGAGCGGGTGCAGCCGGGGGTGGTGTACACCACCTTCCACCACCCCGAGTCCGGCGCCAACGTCATCACCACCGAAAACTCGGACTGGGCCACCAATTGCCCCGAGTACAAGGTGACGGCGGTCCAGGTGATGCCCGTCTTCGGCACCTCGGAATGGCAGAGCCGCTTCCGCAAGTTCACCGAGGAGCAGCTGGCGCTGCTCAACCAGGCCGGGGCGGAGGCGCAGGCATGAACACCGAGCACCTGGTGCAGATGGCGAACCAGATCGCGCAGTACTACGCCGTCTTCCCCAACCACGCCGAGGCGCTGGACGGCGTGGCGACCCACCTGCGCCGGTTCTGGGAACCGCGGATGCGGACCGCGATGTACGCCCACCTGGACCAGCACCGGGGCGAGGGGCTGCACCCGCTCGCGCTCGAGGCCCTGACCACCCGGGCGGAACAGCTCCGCCCGGCGGCCCCGGCCGCGAAGCCCTGAGTCCCCCCGCCGTTACGCCCCGCCCGCCCCGCTTTCCCGACCTCCGCGCCTTCCTCGCCGCCCTCGAGCGGCGGGGGGACCTGCGCCGCGTCGCGGTGCCGGTGGACCCCGTGCTGGAAGTCTCCGAGCTGGTCCAGCGGGTCATCCGCGAGGACGGTCCGGCACTCCTCTTCGAGCGGCCGGGCGGGTCCCAGTTCCCCCTGGCGATGAACCTCTTCGGCGCCACCCGACGGGTGGAGCTCGCGCTGGGGCGGGATCCCCGGGAGATCGGGCTCGAGCTGGTCGAGGCCATCCAGCGCCTCAACCCGCCCTCGCTTGGCGCCTTCTGGGCCTCGCGCGGGTTCCTGGCCCGCGGGCGCCACCTCCGCACCCGGGAAGTCCGCCGGGCGCCGGTCCAGGAAGTGGTGGAGGCCCCCGATCTCGGCCGCTTCCCCCACGTGGTGAGCTGGCCGCGGGACGGCGGGCCCTTCATCACCTGGGGCCCGACCCTGACCGCCGATCCCCTCACCGGCCGGCGCAACTTCGGGCTCTACCGTCTCCAGGTCTTCGGGCCGGACCAGACCGGCATGCACTGGCAGAGTCTCAAGGGCGGCCGGGCGCACCACTTCGAGGCGGAGCGGCTCAACCGCCCGCTCCCGGCCGCCGTGGTGCTGGGGGGTGATCCCCTCACCATGATGGCCTCGATCCTGCCGCTCCCGGAGGACTTCGACGAGCTCTCGTTCGCGGGGTTCTTCCGCGACGCCCGCACCGAGGTGGTGCGGACCATCGCCGGGGACCTGCTGGTGCCGGCCACCGCCGAGATCATTCTCGAAGGCTACGTGGCCCCGCACGAGCGGCGGATGGAAGGTCCCTTCGGGGACCACTACGGGCACTACTCCGAGGCCGCCGAGTTTCCCGTCTTTCACGTGCAGCGGGTCACCCGCCGCCGGGACGCGATCTACCCCGCCACCATCGTCGGCAAGCCGCCCCAGGAGGACAAGTTCCTCGGGATCGCGGTGGGAGAGATGGTCGGCCCGCTGATCCGCCTGGTGAACCCGAATGTCGTGGACCTCTACGCCTACGACGCCGCGAGCTTCCACAACCTCCTCGGCGTGGCGGTGAAGGAGCGGCACCCCAAGGAAGTCCTCAAGACCGCGCTGGCGCTGCTCGGGACCGGCCAGCTGGCCCTCACCAAGGTGGCGGTGATGGTCCGGGAGGATGTCCCGGTCCGGAACTTCAGCGCCCTCCTGCGCGAGCTCTGGTATCGCTTCGAGCCGGCCGACCGGATGCTGCTGCTCCCGATCGGCGCCCTGGATACGCTCGACTACACCTCCTACGTGATGCACGTGGGCAGCAAGCTGGTCCTCGACGCCACCGGGGAGCCGGTCACCGATCGCCCGCCCCCGGCGAGCATCGCCGATCCCGCTGGCGCGGACCGCCGGGTCGTGGGGCACCGGCTGCTCGAGGGTGGGTTCCTCGTGGTCACGGTGGACCGGGAGCCACGCGCGGTGCTGGAGACCCTGCTGCGCTGGCCCGGCCTCGGAGAAGTCCGGTTCATCACCGCGGTGAGCCGGGACGTGGACCTGCAGGACGAGACCAGCCTGTTGTGGGGGATCTTCAATCGCTTCGATCCCGTCCGGGACATGATCTTCTCCCGGCAGGAGTTCGTCGGGGCCCGGCCGGTCTACGGCGGCCCGATCGGGATCGACTGCACCTGGAAGGAAGGCTACCCGGTCCCGGTGGAGATGCCCCCCGAGATCATCCGGAAGGTGGACCAGCGGTGGGGGGAGTACTTTCCGCAGGCAGGGAGGTAGCGGACAGGAAGCGGAGAACGGAGAACGGAGAACGGGAGACGGGAGACAACACCGCCGCATCCCGTTCCCCGTTCTCCGTTCTCCCGTTCTCCCGTTCTCCCGTTCTCCCGCAGTTCAGACGTGCGCGGCGAGAATCGCGTCGGGGTCGTAGTTCACGAGGTGGCCGGTGCCGAACATCCGGTCCAGCGCCTTCCAGAAGCAGGCGATCCAGATCGTCGAGGCTGTCTCGGTGCCGAGCAGCAGCTCGTCGTTGAGGAACTTGGTCCAGCTCGCCTCTTTCCAGGCGACGAACTGGGCGATCGCGGCTTCGCCCGCGACCCCCGGCTGGGGCCGGGCCTGGGGCATCGGGTTGAATCGCGCCTTGAGCAGGATATTCACGCCGGGACCGGCGCAGATGGTGTGGGCATAGATGTTGTACTTCTGGCGCTGGTCGTACAATGTCACCATGGCCACCACGGTGCCCTCGACCACCTCGGTGGCGGTCGTCGCGAAGACCACGCGGACCAGGTCGTCCTCGAGGTGCTTGAACAGGCGGGGCTCCTCGATCAGGCGGTAGCCGCCGCGCTCGAGGTACCGGGCCTCACCCGTGTAGGCGTCACTTTCCCGCACCAGCCGTACGATTGTGTCCCGATCCATCATGGTGGCTCCCGGTTGGTAGGCCCTTCAGGAAAATACAGGCATATGGGACGCCAAGATAGACAGCGCCGGATGAAGCGATCATGAGGACGCCGGTGCCGGGACTTCCGGATCCGGTCCCGGAACCGGTCGACCCCGCAGCCCACCCGGACGGCCAGGTGCTCGGGGGCGAGTCGCTGCTGACGCGCTTCCTGAACCTGGTGAAGTTTCCCCATACCCTCTTTGCCCTGCCCTTCGCGCTCCTCGGGGTGGTGGCCGCCTCCCGACACGCGCCGCTCGAGTGGCGGACCGTCGCGCTGGCCGTGATCGCCTTCACCGCCGCCCGCTGGGCCGCCCTCGGCTTCAATATGGTCGCCGATCTCCGCTTCGACCGGGAGAATCCGCGCAATCGCCGCCGGGAGCTGCCGCGGGGCGCGCTGACCGTCGCGCAGGCCCTGGGATCGGTCCTCCTCGCCGCGCTCCTCTTCCTTGCCGCCGCGTGGGCCATCAACCCCCTCTGCTTCCGGCTGGCGCCGCTGGCGCTGGGCTGGATCCTGGCCTACAGCTACGCCAAGCGGTTCACCGACTGGGCCCACCTCTGGCTGGGGATGTCGCTCGCGATCGCCCCGGTGGGCGGCTGGCTGGCCGTCACCGGGAGCTGGTCCGACCCGGCCTGGGCGCTTCTGGCGATCACCGTCGCCGTGGCCACCTGGGTGGGCGGGTTCGACATCTTCTACTCGCTCCCCGACCTGGCCTTTGACCGGGCCCACGGACTGCGCAGCCTCGTGGCACGCTACGGCATCCGCCGGACCATCGGCGTTGCCCGCGTCCTGCACCTGATCACCCTCCCCGCCCTCGTGCTGTTCGGGATCGGCGCGGGCCTCGGGCCCTGGTACTACGCCGGGGTCGGCGTCGCGGGCCTCATCCTCCTCTACGAGCACTCCCTGGTCCGGCATGACGACTTGAGCCGGCTCGACACCGCGTTCTTCACCCTGAACGCGGTGATGTCGGCGACGGTCCTCGCATTCGCCCTGCTCGACCGCCTGTTGCGATGACCGGCACCGCCTGGCCGGGCTACCTCCCCTGGGCCGATACCGTCATCGCCGCTCAGGCGGAGTTCGACCGCGCGGCGAGGAGCCTGGGGCTGATCCCCGCGATCATCCCGCCAGTGGCCCGCGAGGACGTGGCGCTGCTCTACTGTTTCTGCCGCCACCTGGATGACGCCGTGGATGATGCCCCCGATCCGGCAACGGCCCGCGCGGCGCTGGTCCGCATCACGGCCGAGCTTGCCGGCCAGCATCCCCCCCGCCCGCTCATCGCCGCCTTCCTCGCCGGTGCCGCCCGGAGCGGCCTCCCGCTCGAATGTGCCCGCCATCTGCTTGATGGGATGCGGTCCGACCTCGATCCCGTCCGGCTCCCCGACACCGACGCGCTGGTCCGCTACTCCTACCAGGTGAGTGCGGCCGTCGGCCTCATGCTGGCGCCGCTGCTTGGCATCCGGGACGCCGGAGTGCTCGTCCGGGTCGTGGACCTCGGCATCGCCCTGCAGCTCAGCAACATCCTCCTCGGCGTGGCCGCCGACGCGCGCCGGGACCGGGTCTATCTCCCCGCCTCGCTGCTGGCCCGCCACCGGCTCTCCCCGGCCGACGTGCTCGGCGGCGCCCCCCACGCACGGCTCCGTCCCGCGCTCGAGGAGCTCGCCGACCTGGCCGGGGTGTACTACCGGAGCGCGGAGACCGCCGCGGCGAAGGTCCCCCTCCGCTACCGGCACGGGATCCTCCTGCTGGGCCGGCTGTACGGCGGCATGGGCCGCGCCGCCGCCGTGAGCCCCACCGCCCCAACGACTCCCGCTGGATTCGGCCTGGGCATCCGCGCCTGGCGACTCGTCGAGCTCGCCGCGCTGGCGCTCCACCCCGTCATCCTCGGCCTGACCCGGGAACCCCCGCACGATCCGGCCCTCCACCGCGCCATCGCCGGCTGGCCCGGCGCGGACCCCGCCGCCGGCTGAGCCGGCCACCTTTCCGCTCCGTCTCGCGCGCGCCATCTTCCGGGCATGGACTTCGAGATTCGTGACCGCGTCGCCCTGGTCTGTGGCGGCTCCTCCGGCCTGGGCTACGCCGTGGCCGAGGCCCTGCTCGCCGAAGGGGCGCGCATCGCGCTCAACGGGCGCGACCCCGGCAAGCTGGATGGCGCGGTGCAACGACTGGGAGCCTCCGCGGCGGCCGGTCGGGTTGCCGGCTTTCCGGCGGACGTGAGCCGACCCGGGGCCGCCGCCGCGCTGGTGGAGCGGGTACACGACGAGATGGGTGGTCCGGACATTCTCCTCTGCAACGCCGGCGGCCCTCCTGCCGGACCGATGGAGTCGCATGCGCCGGAGGCCTGGCAGCAGGCGCTCGAGGTCTCGCTGCTCTCCACGATCCACCTGAGCCGCGCCGCGCTCCCGCACATGCGGGCAGGAAGCTGGGGCCGCATCCTGTGCCTTGCTTCCGTGGCGGCGAGACAGCCATCCCCCGCGCTGATTCTCTCCACGACGGCCCGGGCGGGGGTCCTCGGCTTCGCCAAGGCGCTGGCCGACGAGGTGGCGGCGGTGGGAATCACGGTCAACGTGCTCTGCCCGGGCTATTTCGGGACCGAACGCCTCACCGAACTCGCCGCGGTCCGCGGCAAGGCACAGGGGAGGAGCACCGCCGAGATGCTCGCGGACATGGCCCAGGCGGTCCCCGCCCGTCGCATCGGGACGCCGGCCGAGTTCGCGGCCGCCGCGGCGTTCCTCGCCTCCGGCCCAGCCCGCTACATCACGGGCACGGTGCTCAGCGTCGACGGCGGGCTCACCCGCTCGATCCTCTGATGCTGCCGGTCCGGCTGGCCGTGGCGCTGCTCCTGGGCGCCCCGGCGACCCTCGGAGGCCAGGTGGATTCGGCGCCGCTCCACGCCGTCCTGGCCAACGGGTATCGCTTCGCCTTTACCGATCGCGGCGCCGGCCGCCCGGTCCTGCTCGTGCACGGCGCCCTCACCGACTATCGCTTCTGGGATCCGGTCGCCGCCAGCCTGGCGGACAGCTTCCGCGTGATCACCCTCAGTCGCCGCTACCACTACCCGAATCCCTGGCGCCCCGACGATCCGCCATCGGGCTTCGAAACCACCGCCGCGGATCTCGCCGCGGTGATCTGGGCCCTGCAGCTCGAGCAACCGGTGGTGGTGGGTCATTCATGGGCGTCGCTGGCGGTACTCCAGCTCGCCCTGCGGGAGCCGGGGCGGCTGGCCGCGATCGTCCTGGTGAATCCGGTGGCGGATTCCTTCATCCCCGAACCGGCGCAGCGCCAGGCGGTCTCCACCGCCCGAGCCGCGGGCTACCGCGACGCCCTCGCGTTCTTCGACCCGCAGGCACCCATCCCGGCGCTGGCCCGCCTCCTCCCCGCCTGGTTCGGGCCCGGGGCGCGGCTGGAGACCCTCGAGCCCGGCGCCCGGGAGCGCCTGATCGCCAATGCACACACGCTCCCCTCGGCCGCGGCGGCGGAACCACGGATTCCGCCCCAGGCGCTCGAGCGCCTCGGGCTTCCGGTGCTCCTCCTGGGTGGGGAGGCCGCGCCGGCGGAGGAGGTCGAGACCGTGAGGGGACTCATGGCGGCGCTGCCGGCGGCGCGCCGGGAACTGGTCCCGGGCGGGGGCCGCATCCTGCCCCGGTCGCACCCGGAGGCGGTGGTGTCGGCCATCCGGGTATTCATGCAGTCGGCGGCGCCGTAGCCGAGCCCGCCGCACCGCCGTTAGCTTTGTCGCCCGTGGCCCCCGGATCCGCCGGCTCACCACCATCCTCCGCCAACTCACCCATGCGCGCTCTCGTCAAGACTGAAGCCGGTCCCGGAATGGTCGTCCGCGACGTGCCGGTCCCGCCCTGCGGGCCGAGCGACGCGCTCATCAAGGTCCACCATGCGGGAGTCTGCGGCACCGATCTCCACATCTGGGAATGGGATGCGTGGGCCAGCGCCCGGCTGCGACCGCCGGTGGTCATCGGCCATGAGTTCGCCGGCGAGATCGTGGAGCTGGGCGCGGAGGCGCGGGCGGAGGGATTGCTGGCCGTCGGCGACCGGGTCACGGCCGAGGGACACATCGTCTGCGGTCATTGCCTGCCCTGTCGCACCGGCGATGCCCACGTCTGCCGCCGGACCCGGATCATCGGGGTGGACCGGGACGGCGCCTTCGCCGAGTTCATCACGATGCCCGCCTCGAACGTGATGAAGCTCGACGGCATTCCCACTGAAATCGGGGCCATCATGGACCCGATGGGGAACGCCGTGCACACCGTGCTGGAGGGCGGCGACGTCGCCGGCAGCGCGGTGCTGGTGCTCGGCTGCGGCCCCATCGGATGCTTCGCCGTCGGCGTGGCCCGGGCGGGAGGCGCCTCGCTCGTGATCGCCAGCGACCTCAATCCCACCCGGCTCGAGCTCGCGCGGAAGATGGGGGCCCATGTCTGCCTCAACCCCGCCGAGGTGGACGTCGTGGGGCGCATAAGGGACCTGACCGGGGGCGAGGGCGTTGACCTCGTCTGCGAAATGAGCGGCCACCCGAACGGCCACCAGACCGCCTTCAGCGCGGCGCGGCTCGCCGGGCGAGTGAACCTCCTCGGTACCCCCAGCCGCACCACCGAGGTGAACTTCGCCCGGGACGTCATCTTCAAGGGCCTCACGCTCTACGGGGTCACCGGCCGGCGGATGTACGACACCTGGCAGCAGATGTTCCGGCTGCTCCGCGCCGGCCAGCTCGATCCCCGGCCCGTGATCACCCACCGGTTCAAGCTGGAGCAGATCGCCCAGGCCATTCAGGTCATCAAGGATGGGCAGGCGGGCAAGGTCATCCTGGAGATCGGCGCATGATGGACGCACTGGACCGGCGCCTGGCCGGCGAGCTCGAGGGCTTCCGCCGGGACGGGGTCTACAAGCGGCTGCTCTACATCGACAGCCCGCAGGGCCCCCGGGTGACCATGGAGGGGCATGGCGAGGTCATCGTGCTGTCCTCCAACAACTACCTCGGGCTGTCCGCGCTGCCGGAGGTCGTGGGCG
>CAZPER010000048.1:0-30474 GCA_964585655.1 uncultured Gemmatimonadaceae bacterium
GGGGCGAGGGGGGACAGGGGAGAAGTGGGGACGGGGTAACGGGCGAACGGGATAACGGGAGAACGGGAGAACGGGGGAACGGTCACCCGGGGTTACGCCGCCGGAAGCGGCGGGTTCCCGGCGCGCGCCTCAGCGAGCGCCAGCGGGTGCCGAGCACCCCAACATACTCGCGAGCGTAAGCGCGCGGAGGGGACCGCCGCGACGGCGCTGTCGGGAACCGGCCGCGCCGATCGGCTGTGGGTAAGGTCACTTCCCCACGCAGAACGACGCAAAGACCCTATCCAGCACCTCCTCCACGTCCACACTGCCCACCAGCGAGTCCAGCGCCCGGACCGCCTCCTGCACATGGTGCGCGGCGAGCACCGATTCGCCGCCGGGGCGGAGCTGTTCCGCGGTCCGCGCCAGCGCTTCGCGCGCGCGGGAGAGCGCCTCACGGTGGCGCTCCCGAGTGAGTGCCGGCTCCAGGTCGGCGAACCCCGCCCCGCGCTGGAACAGCCGCTCCACGATCGCGCGCTTGAGCTCCGGCAATCCCGCGCCGGTGAGCGCGGAGACCGGCAGCCCCTCTCCTTCGCCGCCCAGATCCGACTTGGTGTGCACCAGCAGTTCACGGCCCGTCGGCCCGTCGGCCCGTCGGTCCATCGAGCCGTCCTGACACACCACCACCAGATCCGCCCCCTCCTGGAACCGGCGGCTCATGGCCTGGCCCAGGGCGTCAATCCGGTCCGTGGTCTCCCCCATCCCCGCGGTGTCCACCAATCGGATGGGCCAGCCGTGGAAGTCCACGTGGGCCTCGATGGCGTCGCGGGTGGTGCCGGCGACTTCGGTGACCAGCGCCCGTTCCCTGCCGAGCAGTGCGTTGAAGAGCGACGACTTGCCGGCGTTGGGGGGGCCGGCAAGCACCACCAGCGCACCGCGCCGCACCCGTTCGGCGAGGGGGGCGGTGCCGAGCAGCCGCTCGACGCCGGCGGCGACGGCCGCGCGCGCGGCCTCGAGCCGGTCGCGGGAGACGGGGCCGTCGTCCTCGTCGGGAAAGTCCACGTCGTAGGCCAGGAGGGCGAGCAACTCGATGAGCGCGGCGCGGAGCTCGCCGATCCGGCGGGAGAGCCCCCCCTCGAGCTGGGTGAGGGCGGCGGCAGCCTGGGCCGGCGCCTCGGCATCAATCAGGTCGCCGAGCGCCTCCGCCTGGAGCAGGTCGAGCTTGCCGTTGGTCACGGCGCGGCGGGTGAACTCTCCCGGGTGGGCGGGGCGGGCGCCCGCGGCCTCGATCGCCGCCACCACGCGCGCGGGGACGGAGAGCCCGCCGTGGCACTGGAACTCCACCACGTCCTCACCGGTCTCGGAGCGGGGTCCCGGAAAGACCAGGTAGATCCCGCGGTCGAGCAGCGCGCCGCTGGCGTCGCGGAAGGCGGCGTAGTGGGCGGTGCGGGGGGGATCGGCGCGGAAGCGGGGGATGACCCGGGCCGCGATCTCGAACGCCCCGGCCCCGGAGAGCCGGATCACCGCGAGGGCGGAGCGGCCGGCCGGCGTGGCCAGGGCGACGATGGGGTCGGAGAGCACTACTCCTTCTTGGACTTCTTGGCCTTGGCTGGCGTTGGCGCGGGCGGCGGGGCCGCGGCGGCATTGGCGGCCTGCGCCTTGAGCCGCTCCTTGGCCAGGTACCACTGCTGCGGGATGCTCACGATGTTCTGCACCGCGTAGTACAGGTTGAGCCCCGAGGCGAAGTTGACGAACATCACCGTCATCATCACCGGCAGGAAGTACAGCATCATCTTGGCCTGCGGGCTGGGGGGCATCCCCAGCATCCCCACCTTGTTCACCCCGAACATCGAGGCGCCCATGACCAGCGGGATGATGTAGAGCGGGTCCTTGAGCGACAGGTCCGGCAGCCAGAGGAACGACTGGCCGCGGAGCTCGATCGAGTTGGACAGCACGAAGAACAGCGCCAGCAGGATCGGCCAGGGGAGCAGCAGCGGCCAGCAGCCGCTGAAGGGGTTGACCCCCTCCCGCTTGTAGAGCTGCATGACCTCCTTCTGCATCCGGCCCGGATCTTCCTTGTACTTCTCCTGGAGCGCCTGCATCTCCGGCTGCAGCCCCTGCATCCGGATGCTGGCGCGCATCCCCTTCTGGTTGAGCGGCCACAGCACGATCCGGATCAGGATCCCGAACAGGACCAGCACCATGCCGTAGGCCAGCCCCAGGTGCTCGTGCATCCAGACCAGCAGCCAGCGCGCCCCCACCGCGATCGGCCGGATCATGGTGCGGAAGCCTGGCCAGCCGTAGGGGTTGATGTCGTAGAAGTCGTGCCCGATCGCCTTGAGGCGCGGGTACTCCATGGGGCCGACGTACAGCCGGTAGTCGAACGCGCCGTCCGCCGCGACCGGGAGCGCGAAGGTCACCTCGGCGCGGGTCACGTCCTTCTGCGCGGGGAGCGCGCGCGCGGTGGCGCCGCTGATCTGCGCCGCGCCGGAGTCCACCGTCAGCAGCGCGGCCACGAAGTACTTGGCCTTGACCGCGGCCCAGTCGAAGGGCCCGTCGAGCGTCACCCGCTCCCCCGGATCCAGGGAGGAGAACTTGGTGAGGCTCGACTCGTCGGTCTTGGTGACCACGCCGAACTCGTAGAAGTTCGCCGCGCTGTCCGCCTCGGTCTGGCGGAAGCCGTGGCCCATGCCGATGAGCAGGTGGCCTCCCACCGGCCCCAGCCCGGTGGCGCGGCCCCGCACCCCGATCTGGTAGTCGTCGGGGCGGAACTCGTAGCTGAGCTCGACGGTCACCCCGCCGCGCTGCCCCCGCAGGGTGAGGGTCTTGCGCCCGTCCTTCACCTCGAGCCGCCGACCCGCCGTGCCGCCCAGGTCCGGAACAAAGTCCCAGTCCGCCAGCGACACCGTGTCGTTCCCCACATTGAGCGCCAGCTGGTGGATAGCGCCGCCCTCGGGGAAGATCCGCGCCGGCTTCCCCTTCCCCGCCGGGTCCAGCGCCTGGTAGCGGTTGAGGGTGGCCTGCTGCAGCGCGCCGCCGCGGGTGCTGATGGCGTACTCGTAGAGCGCGCTCGAGACCAGCACCGTCTCCGCGGGGGCCGTCACCGGGGTGACGCGGCCGTCGGCCTCGACGATGCCGATGGGACCGAAGGCGCTGTCCCGGCCGATGGCGTCCGCCGGCATCGGTACGGTCGTGGACGCGGTGTCCTGTGCCCGGGGCGCGGGCTTCGGCGGCGGCTTCAGAATGAACGTGGGCGCGATGGCGATCACCATCATCAACACAATGGCCCAGATGACGCGACGATCCATGGGAGCCTAGGCGGTCAGGTCAGGGAACCGGGTCATACCCACCCGGGTGCCAGGGGTGGCACCGGATCAGGCGGCGCGCACCCAGCCACACGCCCTTCAGGGCGCCGTAGCGTTGCACCGCCTCGAGGGCATAGGCCGAACAGCTCGGCGCGAACCGGCAGCTGGGCGGCAATCCCGGAGAAATGAACATCTGGTAGAAACGGATGAGGAGAATGCAGAGCCATGTCAGCGGGGCCAGCACCCAGCCCGCAATGGAACGCGGCCGGGGAAACAGCGGAGTCTGGTGTGGGGGAGCGGAAGCCGCCGTGGTCACAGTACGCCAACCCATCCGAGGAGCTCGGCCCGCAGGTCCGCGAAGCTGGCCAGGTACGCTTCCTTGCGGGTCCGGATCAGGAGATCGCGACCCCCCTGCCGGGCCTGGACTTCCCGGCGCCACAGCTCCTGCAGGCGCCGCCGCAAACGATTGCGGGCCACCGCGGTGGACTGGAACCTCGGTACTATCAGTCCCATCCGTGGGTGGCCCGCCGTGTTGTCCATCCAGATGAACTCCAGCAGTCGCGCCCGCCGCCGCCGGCCCTGCTCCAGACACCGGAGCCGTTCGGCCCGGCCGGCCAGGCGGCTGGACCGCGGCCGCCGTTCGCCTGCCGTCAGCGGCTCCCGTCTTTGGAGCCGATGCTGACCACGAGCTGCTTGCGCCCCTTCTTCCGGCGGCGGGAAAGGGTCTCCCGGCCCCAGCGAGTGGCCATCCGAGCCCGGAAGCCATGCTTGGCCACCCGGCGCTTGTTCCGCGGACGATACGACGGATTCATTGCAAGATCCCCTCAAATGAGCCCGCAAACCTAGCCAGTTACCCCTACTTAGGTCAAGGTTGACTTTTCCACATCCGGCTCGTACGTTCGGCCACCCTTGCTCACGCCCTACCCCTACTGAGCTGCATGCAGCAGTCCGCCAAAGACATCTGGAAGCGCATCCTCGACGAGGCCGGCCAGAACCTTCCCGACAAGGTGGTTCGGGCCTGGCTGGAACCGACCGAGGCCGTCGCCCTCGAGGACGACCGGCTGGTCGTGGCCGTGCCCGACGAGTTCGCCGCCAAGTGGAATGAGACCAACCACGGGGCCCTGCTCTCGCGGCTGGCCGCGTCCGTGGCCGGGAAGCCGGTGACCGTGACCTTCCGGGTGCAGGAGGACCGGCAGCGGCGGCCGCAGATGGACTTCTTCGTGAGTCCGCCGGCGGGAGGCCATGCCTCGGTCGCGTCCAATCCGAGCAACCAGCCGCTCAACGACCGGTACAGCTTCGAGACCTTCGTCATCGGCAAGTCGAACCAGCTCGCCGCCGCGGCGGCGCACGCCGCGGTGGAGGCGCCGGGGAAGACCTACAACCCGCTCTTCATCTACGGCGCCACGGGGCTCGGCAAGACCCACCTGATGCAGGCCATCGCCCACGCGATGCTCCGGCGGGGGCCCGGCACCCGGGTGCTGTACGTGAGCGCCGAGCAGTTCATCAACGAGGTCATCGAGGGGATCAGCCGGCGCACTATGCCGGAGCTGCGCAAGCGCTACCGGCAGGACATCGACCTGTTCCTGGTGGACGACGTGCACTTCCTGGAGGGCAAGGAGGCCACCCAGGAGGAGTTCTTCCACACCTTCAACGCCCTGTACGAGGCGGGGAAGCAGATCGTCCTGACCTCCGACCGGCCGCCCAAGGAGATTCCCGGCCTCGAGGCCCGGCTGGTGAGCCGGTTCGAGTGGGGGATGGTGGCCGACATCGGCCAGCCGGACCTGGAGCACCGGATCGCGATCCTGCGGAAGAAGCAGGAGCAGGACCACCTGGAGATGACCATCCCGGACGACGTGCTGCGGTTCATCGCCGAGCATGTGCGGTCCAACGTCCGGGAGCTGGAAGGGTGCATCATCAAGCTGCTGCTGTTCGCCTCGCTCAAGCACCGCGAGGTGTCCATCGAGCTGGCCCGCGAGGCCCTGGCCGACAAGATCCGGCCCGGCGACGACCTGCAGGCCACCCCGAAGACCCTGCCGTCCATCGACCGGATCCAGGACGTGGTGGCCCGGCGCTGGGGGGTGACGGCGGAGCAGCTCCGCTCCAAGGCCCGGATCAAGACCCTGGTGGTGCCGCGCCAGATCGCGATGTACCTGGCCCGGGACATCCTGCAGATGCAGCTGATCGAGATCGGGCAGGCGTTCGGCGGGCGGGACCACTCCACCGTGATCCACAGTGTGGACAAGGTGCAGCGGCAGATGGCGCGGGACCGGAGCTTCCGCGACCGCATCGAAGGCGCGCGCGGGGAATTGATTGCACAGTAGTTCTCCACGGACCGTGTGGGCTTTGTGCACGATCCGGAGAAGTGGGCTGGTTACCCAGAGCGGGTCCCCGGCCCCCACAGCGGGTCCACATGAGGTGCCGCGGGGAAACGGATACGGGGCAGGCGGTTGCGGCGGGTGTCCACATATCCCGAACGCCTACTGCTACTACTAGTTTACTTAAATAGAGTGATAGTAGTCTTTCTTGCACACCGAGGAGCGGGATGAAGTTCACCATCACGCGGGAGCAGTTCCAGGAAGGACTGCAGGCGGTCACCGCCTCGATTCCCACAAAGACCACCCTCCCGGTGCTCTCGAATGTGCTGCTCGAGGCCACGGCGGACGGCCTCAGGCTCTCGGGCACCGACCTCGACATCGCGGTGAGCACCACGGTGCCCGCCTCGGTGGACCAGGAAGGGGCCATCACCCTCCCGGCCAAGAAGCTCTCGGACATCGTCCGGGAGCTGCCCAGCGCCGCCATCCGGCTCACCAGCTCCGGGGAGCAGCGGGCCTCGATCGAGTGCGGCCGCTCCAAGTTCCGGCTGCTCGGCCTGCCGCGGGAGGAGTTCCCCGCCTTCCCGGCGGTCAAGTTCGACGACGCCTGGCGTTCCAAGGCCGGGGACGTACAGAAGCTGGTCTCGCACGTCGCCTTTGCCGCGAGCACCGAGGAGAGCCGCCCGATCCTGAACGGCGTGCTGTGGGAGCTCCGCCCCGAGCGGATGCGCATGGTGGCCACCAATGGCCACCGGCTGGCGCGGATGGACGTGCCGGTCACCGCCGGTATCGGGAAGGGCCAGGCGGACCTCATCATCCCGCCCAAGGCGCTGGACCAGATCCGCCGCCTCTTCGGCGACCAGGACGAGCTCGAGATCGCCAAGAGCGAGAACCACCTCGGCTTCCGCTCCGCCACCACCCAGGTCTACACCCGGCTCATCGAGGGGCCGTACCCCAACTACGAGCAGGTCATCCCGCGGGAGAACGACAAGATGATGACCGCCGACAAGGCGGCCCTCGCGTCGGCGCTCAAGCGGATGAGCATCGTGGCCAGCGACCAGACCCACCGGATCCGCATGGGGCTGGCCAACGGCTCCTGCAAGCTCTCGGTGCAGACCCCGGATCTCGGGGAGGCGCAGGAGGAGCTGTCGGTGGGCTACGACGGCGAGAACCTCGAGATCGGCTTCAACGCCGCCTACCTGCTCGAGATCATGAAGTACATGCCGACCGACGAGGTGCGCATGACCTTCAAGGGCCCCGAACGCGCCGCCACCTGCGAGCCGGTCGGGTGGAACGACCCGGCGGCGTATCTCACGCTGGTGATGCCGTTGCGCCTGGTGGATTGATGGCATCCGGTGCCCGGCGTGCATCCCGGAGGGGCGACCGGTCGGTCGCCCCTACGCGTGTCCGGCGTCCCCCCCGCCCCATCCACGTCATCGGCGTTCCCATGGACCTCGGGTCCGGGCGCCGCGGCGTGGACATGGGCCCCTCCGCCATCCGCATCGCGGGGCTCGACGCCCGGCTCAGCGAGCAGGGCTACCGCGTCATCGACGAGGGCGACCTCGCCATCCGCAACATGGAAGAGATGCGGGTCGGGGACGCCCACGCCCGCTACCTGACCGAGATCGTCCAGGTCAATCGCCTCCTGGCGGACAAGGTGCAGCGGGTGATCCGGCGCGGCCACTTCCCGCTGGTGTTAGGCGGGGATCACTCGATCGCGGTGGGCACCATCTCCGGCGTCGCGGCGCATGCCCGCGCCCGGGGGCGGAAGGTCGGGGTGCTCTGGGTGGACGCGCACAGCGACATCAACACCCCCCGTACCTCCCCCTCCGGCAACGTCCACGGGATGCCGCTCGCCGCGCTGCTGGGGCTCGGGCCGAGCGCGCTGCGGCATATCGCCGGGCGGTTCAGCAAGGTGGAGGCGGGCAACGTGGCGCTGGTCGGCATCCGCAGCGTGGACGACGGGGAGCGCTCCCACCTCCGGAAGCTCGGCGTCCACGTCTACACCATGGCCGACATCGACCGGCACGGCATCCACGTGGTGATGGAGAAGGCGCTGGCCAACGTCACCGACGGCACCCACTACGTGCACGTGAGCTTCGACCTCGACTCGGTGGATCCGGCCCTCGCGCCCGGCGTGGGCACGCCGGTGAAGGGCGGGCTGGATTACCGCGAGGCGCACCTGGTCATGGAATCGCTCTCGGATGCCGGGGTGATGACCAGCCTCGAGATGGTCGAGGTGAACCCGATCCTCGATGACCGCAACCGCTCCGCAGAGTTCGCGGTGGAGCTGGTGCAGTCGGCATTCGGGAAACAGATCCTGTAGGCGGTCGGGCGGTTGGTTCGGTTTCCCGTTTCTCCGTTTCCCCGTTTCTCCTTTTCCCGTCTCCCGTCTCCCGTCTCCCCTAGATGACCCTCCAGACCAACCCACCCCCCCTGATCCGCCGCGGTGTCGGCCTGGCGATGGCGCTCGCCGCCGGCTGGATGACCAACCTCTCGTGGGTGCAGCTCCGGCGGGACGGCCAGTTCAGCATGGCGGCCGCGTTGATCGGGCCGGGGTTCTGCGTGATCGGGCTGGGGCTGGTGCTCTTCAAGGGATATCGGCAGGAGCGGCTGGAGCGGGGGGAGGACATCTCGCAGCTCCAGGGGATGGCTCTCCTGACCCCGCGGTGGAAAGGGGTGCTGGCGGTGGCCCTGGCCGCGATGGCGGTCAACTACGCCCTGTTGAACGGCTGGATCTGACCCCGTAGGGGCAACCGGCCGGTCGCCCTTACCCCTACCCCAACCGCCTAATCGCCTACCCCGCCACAAACCCCGCCACCCGGTCCATCGCCGCCGGGTCCCGCATGATCCGCTGGTGTCCCAGCCCTTCCGTCCGCACGAACGTCGCCCCGGGCCAGGCCTCCGCGATCGCCTTGCCGTAGCGCATCGGCACGTCGGTGTCGTCTCGATCGTGGATGACCAGTGCGGGGACCTGGAGCGGCCCCACCAGGCTGGGGATGTAGAGCTCGCCGTGGCGCAGCTTGAGCCGCCGCTCGAGGTTGGTGCGCAGCCGCTCCCGCGCCTTGGGGGGGAGCGCTACGTGGTCGGCGAACTGGTCCAGGAACTCCGGCGGCGCGGCGAACGGCGCGATCAGCGCGGCACGCGTGGCCTGGAGCCCGCGGGTGAGCGCCAGCGCCACCGCGCCGCCCCCCAGCGAATGCCCCACCGCGGCGTGCAGCGGGCCGAGCCACGCCCCCACCTCCAGCAGCACTGCGGCGTACTCCGGCAGGCTGGTGTGCTGGCCCGGGGAGCGACCATGGGCCGGTCCATCATACGCCACGGCGGAGAAGCCGGACTCGACCAGGCGGGGCACCAGGACCCGGAACCGCGCCGCCCGGCTCCCCCAGCCATGTACCAGCAGGACCGTGGGGCCCACACCCCAGCGCCAGGCCGCCAGCGGGCCCACCGAGGCGGGAATCTCGAGCGGGGTGCCGGTGGCCAGGAACTCATCCTCGTGAGGACGCGTCTCGGCGCGCGGGGGGTGGGTGAAGACCGACTCCGCGAGCCGCGCCGCCCGCTCCGGCGCCAGCCGCCCCAGGGTCCGGAAAGCGGTGCGCACGGTGAAGAGCCGGAGCCGTTTTCGCATCAGCTGGGCGGAGCCGGTGCGCTGTCGGCTGGCGGCGGTGGCACTTCCGCGGGTGGGAGGGAATCCGGTGCCGGCTCGTACGCCGGGACGAAGTCCGCCGGGAGGGAGTCCAGTGGCGCCAGGCTGTCCACAATGGCTGGTGGCGGCTCCACCTCCTGCTCTACCTGCGGCACCTCCACCCACTCCCCACGCAGCCGCCGGAGGATCAGGTTCTGGCGCCAGCGCATCCGTCCCGGCCGGTGGTCGGGATTGGAGGAGAGCGGGAAGGGGAGCGAGCCGGCCAGCGCCGCGGCCTGCTCCCGGGAGATCGTGCGGGCACTGCGCTTGAAGTAGCGCTGGCTCGCGGCCTCGACCCCCCAGACGCCGGGGCCCAGCTCCACGATGTTGAGGTACAGCTCCATGATGCGCCGCTTGTCGAGCGCCGCCTCGAGCCGCCAGGTGATCACCGCCTCCTTCACCTTCCGGAGCGGGTTTCGCGAGGCGGAGAGGTAGAGGTTCTTGGCCAGCTGCTGGGTGATGGTGCTGGCGCCGCGGAGCTTGGCCCGCCGTTCCCACGCATGGGGCAGGAGTGCCGCGAGGTCCTTCCGGTCCCGCGGGCTGTCCCAGGAGAAGGTCGGGCGGCGGTAGCCCAGGGCGTGGGCCAGGGCCAGGTAATCAATCCCGTGATGGCTGAGGAAGTTGTTGTCCTCGCCGATGATCACGGCGTCCTGCAGGACCGGGGTGATGGAGTCGAGCGGAACGGGGCGGTAGCGCACGGTGTCGGTGCGGCCGGCGCGCATCGCCATGAACGCCGTCTGCCGGGGCCAGTGGGTGCGGTACCAGAGCGGCGGCGGCCAGATCGCGAAGAGCCAGACGACGAACGCCGCCGCCAGCAGCCCGAGCACCTGGAGGACGCGGCGCACCCGCGGCCTCAGCGGAGCAGCGTGAGGAGAAGCCTCGAGGATTCCCGGGCGGGCACCGTCTGGCCGATCGACGGGAGCGACACGATCATGTCGGTCCAGCGCCGCCCGGCCACCTGCAGCACCCGGCCGTCGGCGGCGAGGTGGTAGACCAGGGTGTCCGCGCCGGTGGCGGTCACCGAGATCGGCTGGCCGAACTGCGAGGCCTCGCCGGAGGCGGTGCGGACGCGGTAGAGGGTCACCGGCAGGGCGCCCCCCGCGACCGGCGCCGGATCGGCGTGGGCCTCGATCCGGGCCATCTCGGTGATCGCGAAGGCGCTCACCCGCGCCGGGCCGGAGGTGGAGTCGGTCCAGCTGGCCCCGCCGCTCGCCCCCTCGGGGGGGAGCGGCAGGGAGAGGAGGAGCAGTTCGTCCTGGATCTGGGCGGCCGCCAGCGACGGGGAGCTCGCGGTCTCGACGGTGAACCGGCCGGCGAGGTCGCGCCGGGCGGTCCAGCGTGCGGAACGGGCGCTGTCGAGAAGCGGTATCAGGGCCGCGAGGCCGCTGTCGGCCCGGATGCTGTCCACCACGGCCGTGAGCCGGGTGCCGGTGTCCGACGCCACCCAGGTCAGCGTGAGGTAGGCGGTGCGCCCCAGCACCTGCAGCTGGCTCTCGCCGCTCGGCATCGTCGCGAGCACCGAGTCGCGCCGCGCGAAGGCGTACCGCGAGATGCCGCCGCCGCGCGTGGGATAGTGCACCGCGCTGGTGGCGGCGGGGTCGGTGCGTGCGGGATCGACGTTGGGACGGGGAACCGACGGGCCGGACGGGGCGGGGGTCGCCGGGCGACTCGCGGGAGTTCCCGAGGCGCAGGCCGCGCCAAGGAGCAGTCCCGCGAGCCGCCAGCGACGAAACATCGCGCTACTTGAGCAGGCTCGAGGTGCCGTCAATCTTCACGGTCACGGGGATCGGCTCGGGCAGCTGCGCCACGGTCACCGCGATGTTCTGCATGCCGCTGAAGCTCGAGGAGAGGCAGGTGCCGTCGGCGGCCACCAGCCAGCTCCCGGCGCCGGTGCCGGTCCCCTCGAGGCTCATCGTCCCCTGGGCATTGGTCTGCTGGCCCGACATCGCGGTGCTGGAGGCGCCCGACAGCTTCACGACCTTGGCCCCGTTCACCGTCTCGGCGCTGGTCTGGAAGTTGGTGACGGTGCGGACCGCCACGCCGTCGTTGTCGGTCTCGGTGGTATCGGTCCAGCTCTGGCCCTCGCGGGTGCCGGCCTTCATGGGTGGGAGCAGCTGCTGCAGGATGCCCTGCATGGCGCCCGCGGCGGGGTTCTCGCTCTTGGTGTCCAGGTCCTTCACCCGCCCGGTCGGCTGGCGGAAGGCGGTCCAGACGGTGCCCATCGCCTCCTTCGCCATCTCGGCCGTGATCGGGGAGCCCTCACCCGGGACCATCGAGTCCAGCACCATGGTCACCACCTGGCCACCGGCGCTGTCCCGGGTGGTGACGGTGACGAAGCCGGTGTTGCTGAACTCCTGCTTCTGCTCCCCCTGCCCGACCGCGGTCAGGTCCTGGGTGACGGCAGTCTTCACTTCCACCCGGTAACGCGCCGGGGCGGCCGGCGTGCCACCGGTCCACGCGGCGAGAGTGCCGACGCCGAGCGCGGCCAGCAACCAGGGACGAACCGTCATGACTTCCTCATGGGTGGAGTGGGGTGCCTACAGTGAGGCGGGGGACTGCAGCCCGGTCTTGGTCTTGCCAAAGACCGCGACCAGTTCGACTTC
Organism: uncultured Gemmatimonadaceae bacterium; assembly: GCA_964585655.1. Classification (GTDB taxonomy): domain Bacteria; phylum Gemmatimonadota; class Gemmatimonadetes; order Gemmatimonadales; family GWC2-71-9; genus JADJOM01. The sequence goes on from CAZPER010000048.1 coordinate 11,882, forward strand.
ATCGCTGGTGACCTTGAGCAGGCGCCAGCCGCGCTTCCACATGTCCGCGCGCCAGGTCGCCAGCCGGTCCCAGTCGGTGGCATGCGTCCGGAATACCCGCAGTTCCGCGACCTGTTCCCACGACTCGGGGTACGGCTTGTTGCGATCCTGCGGTGCGGTCGAAGACGCCATGCTGTTCTTCCTGCCGGACGACGGAAACGGAAAAGGGAACCTATCCCCGCGTCCCGGGGGACGGGAGGGGCCGGGGGTGGGGTCCGGGGGGCGCCAAGGCATGCCTTGATCCCCTGCGGACCCCACCCCCGGCCCAGGCCAGACCGTAAGCCGAGTTCTGTTTCCCCTTGGGTTGCCCCTCGGGGAGATGGTCATCTCTCTGGGACGGCCGTCACCGACCGCCTCTAGCAGCCTACCCGCGGCTTCGAGACGCCAGGGTTTCCCCTGACGCTCCCCGGCCGGTTGCCCGGTCTTCGGGTGTGGGTCACACCTCGCCGCTTATTCGGCCTTGCTCCGACCGGGGGTTACCGTGCCCCCTTGCTTACGCTCGGGGCGGTGGGCTCTTACCCCACCGTTTCACCCTTACCGCGAACTTGCGTTCGTGGCGGTCTGTTTTCTGTGGCCCTGTCCATCGCCTTTCGGCGCCCAGGCGTTACCTGGCAGTCTACCCGTTGGAGCTCGGACTTTCCTCGGGACCGGTTGCCCGGCCCGCGACCATCGCATCCAGCCTGTACCGGAAAGATATGCCGGGTGGGGCCAACTGGTCAGGGGAGGGGTCAGCCGGGCCGGCCCAGGCCGGCCAGCCGGGTGCGGACCCGGCTGATCAGGGGGACCAGGGTGGTGTCCGCCTCCTCCCACTGGGAGAGGGCGTCCTCATACTCCCGCCGGGCCAGGTCCGGCTTGCCCTGGCTCTCGTAGATCTCGCCCCGGAGCAGGCGGGCCTGTCCCAGGAGCAGCCAGCGCACGTCCAGTCCTTCCATGCCGAAGCGATCGGGGACGAAGGCGCTGAGCGCCGCGAGGGCGCGGGTGTCGTCCCCGAGTTCGTGCCAGGCGTGCGCGGCGATCATCTGGCGGTAGCCCCACCACTGCGGCCGGTTGTGATAGGCGGAGGGGGTGGCGGAGTCGGGCTGCTGCAGCAGCTCCCGGGCGCGGGCCGAGTCGCCCTTGTCGATCGCGGAGAGGGCGCGGAGCTCGGGCGGCGCGTTGACACCGTCGAGGGCCTGGAGCTCATCGAGGGGGGTGGGATCGGCCGGGTTCTGGAGGAACAGGCCCAGCGCGGCCGCCCAGCCGAAGTTGATGATCTGCGCCCGGCTGGCCTTGGGGGCGCGGCGGGCGCTGTCGGCCACCTGGTCCCAGATGGGCTTGAGCTGGTCCGCAGGGGCGCCGAGCGCGGTGTACAGGTGACTCTGCAGCAGGTGGCCGTAGAGCGTGCGGCGGCCCACCCGCCGGGAGCCGAGGTTGGCCGGCAGGAAGGTCGCGCTGAGTTCTGCGGCCAGGTCGAGGTTCCGCCCCGCCAGTTCCACCTTGCCCGCGTACCCCAGGAGGCCGGCGCCGCTCGTCACCTCCCCGAGGGCTTCGATGGGGAGCTGCTCCAGCGCGAAGTCGCGGGGGCGCAGGGTGTCCATGGCGCGGGCCACGGTCCGGACCGCTTCCCGCCGCTCCCCCTGTTCGCTGAGCACCCGGGCCCGGAGGAAGGCCAGGTCGGCCCGGTCGCGGCCCTCGGGCGCCACCGTCAGCCGGTCCAGTTCCCGGAGCGCCGGCTCGAACTGGTTCGCGGCCACGAGCGAGAACAGGAAGGCGTTCTGGGCATGGGCGTTGTCGGGCTGGCTCGCCAGCCAGTCCCGGGCGCTCGCGATCCCGGCATCCCGCGCCCGGCGCACCGCCTGGGCCAGGACCACGGAGTCGAGCCCGGGCGCGCCGGCGGGGCCCTTGGTCACGGCGAGCGAGTCGTTCGGCAGCAGCGCCATGAACGGCTGGTCCTGCGCCGCCTGACGGAAGATCCAGGTCAGGTGCTCGAGCGCGAGGTAGTACCCCGGGTCCAGCGCCAGCGTCCGCTTGAAGGCGCGGAGCGAGGCGGTCATCCGCGCCCCGAGGTCCGTGGTGGCGACGTCGTGGAACCAGGCGTCGCCCAGCCCGTACCAGGCGTCCGCGTCGGTGGAGTCGCGCTGCAGCAGGGCCTGGTACGCCGCCTGGCTCCGGACGAAGTCTCCCTCGAGGAAGAGCCGGTAGGCGTCGATCATGGCGCGATCGTGCTCCGGCAGCCGCGCCGCGTAGCGGGTGGCCTGCCGGATGGCGACGAGCCCGGAGGAGTCCGCCGGACCGGTGAGCCAGCCGCGGGTGAGTGAGAGCTTGTAGTACGCCAGCCCGAAGGTCGAATCGATGGCGACCGCCTGGCGGAAGGAGGAGTCGGCGTCCGCCAGGTTCCAGCGGTTGAGCTCTTCCAGCCCCACGAGGTAGGAGCGGTAGGCCTCAAGGGACGGGGTGGTGACGCGGGCCAGGTCGGCGGTGAAGCCGGCGGGGGCGCCGGAGATGTTGAGCAGCCGGGCCGCGAGCTGGTCGAAGAGCGGCCGCGCGTCATCGCCCGGGCGGCCGCGGACTTCGGCCAGGTCCACCCGGGTGCCGCTGGCCACGTCGTACACCCGGCCCACCAGGTGCAGCGAATCGCCCACCCGGTTGAACTCCCCCAGCACCACGGTCCAGGTCCCGGCGTCCCGCGCCAGCCGCCGCGCCATCTCGAGCCCGATCGGCGCGGCGGCGTCCACCTCGCGGCGGCGCAGGAGATCGTGCAACCGCTCGTGGTCCACCACCTTGAGGTCGGTCCACTGCGACAGGTTGAGCGCCAGCATGCTCACGCTGCCGTCCCGCAGCCACTCCACCGCCGGGTCCAGCCGCAGGTTGTCGAACGGCAGCACCAGGATCGAATGGCGCGGATTGACCCCCGCCGGCGGCCCGCCGGGCCGGAAGGCGAAGAAGCCGAGCAGCGCCACGAGCGCCACGGCCGCGCCGGCCAGTAACCCCCGCCGCGCCCCGCTCAGGGACGACGGAATCCGCACCCCGCCCAGCAGGGCATCACGGAACTCGGCCCCGGTCTGCCACCGGGCGGCCGGGTCCTTCTCCAGCGCCCGCATGATGGCATGGGCCAGCGCGGGCGGAGTGTCGGGCCGGCGGGTGAGCACCGGCTGGGCCCGCTCGGCCAGGTGCTTCGAGGCCACCGCGGCGGCGTTGTCGGCGCGGAACGGCGGGTGGCCGGTGAGCAGCTCGTAGGCCACCACGCCCAGGGCGTAGAGATCGCTCCGGGCGTCCACCTGCTCCCCCGCGGCCTGCTCGGGGCTCATGTAGGTCGGGGTGCCCACCGCCACGCCCTGCGCGGTCCGGCTGCCGTCGGTCTCTCCCGCCATCACCCGCGCGATGCCGAAATCGGCGAGCATCGTGCGGCCGGAGGCCTCGTCCACCAGGATGTTCTCGGGCTTCACGTCCCGGTGCACCAGCCCCGCCTGGCCCGCGGCGTTGAGCGCGTCGGCCAGCTGGGAGACGATGCGCTGCACCTGTGCCACCGGCAGCTTTCCCTCGCGCTGCAGCAGCTGCCGCAGGCTCTCGCCGGGGACGTAGTCCATGACGTAGTAGAAGACCCCGGTGGCCTCGCCCGCGGTGTGCACCGCCACGATGCTCGGATGGCGCAGCCGCGCGATCATCCGCGCTTCGGCCAGGAACCGCTGGGTGATGCTGCTGTGGATGGCGAGTTCGGGGTGGACCACCTTCACCGCGACCGGCCGGTCCAGGGTGGTGTCCCGGGCCAGGTACACGACCCCCATGCCGCCGTGCCCCAGCTCCCGCTCGATGCGGTACTGGGTCCCCAACGCCGCCTGCAGGCGGCCCATGAGCTCGGGCGGTTCGGTCACGCTTGGCAAGTTAGGTCGGATGTCTGGAGACGGCTACGGAGCCGTCCCCATGGACGGCTGCTTCAGATCTGACGCCCCGGGCCCCGGGAAGGTTGCACTCTGCGCCGCCGATCGCTTGAGGGGAGGTTGAGCCGCCGGCCCTATGATCGGCCCCTCTCCCACCCCTCGAGATGTCCCATGTCCGCCACCCCCTCCCAGGTCCCCGTCGTCGCCACCGTCCTCCGGCCGGAGGAGCGGAACCGGGTGGAAGCGGCCGGCACCGGCTGGTTCTCGCTGGTGCACCGCGAATCGATTCCCGAAGCCATCCGGGCGGTGCGGGAACGCCCGGTGGACGCCGTGCTGGTTTCGGTCCACCAGTGCCCGGAACAGCAACTCGACCAGCTGGGCCACCTGGTGCGGGGCTTCCCCGGCATCCCGACGGTGGCGCTCGTCAGCCGCCACGACCCCGAGGGCACCGAGGTCCTGCTCCAGCTCGGCGCCACCGGGGTCCGCAGGGTCATTGACGTCACCGGCCCCGACGGGTGGCACCGGCTCCGGTCCCTGCTGGGCCAGCCCGCCACCCGGGACGCCGCCCGGATCCAGGGGCCGGTGCTCGAGGCGCTGGGGGAGATTCCCCCCGACACCCGGCTCTTCTTCGAGGCGCTGATCCGGCTCGCCCCCGACGTGCCCACCGCGCGCCAGCTGGCGGAGCACCTCGGCGTGCGCGCCACCACGCTCATGTCCCGCTTCGGGCGGGCCGGCCTTCCCTCCCCCAAGAGCTACCTCGCCGCGATGCGGCTGGTGCACGCCACCCTGCTCTTCGAGCGGGCCGGCTACACGGTGGCGGACGTGGCCTACCGGCTGGAATACTCCTCCCCCCAGAGCCTGGGACGGCATGTGCGGGCGCTGCTCGGCATCACGACGTCGGAGCTCCGGCGGCGCTTCCCGTTTGATGCGGCGCTGGACCGCTTCCTGGTGCTGATGGTGGAGCCGTATCGCGAGGTCTGGCGGGGATTCCGGCCGCTGAGTGGCCGGGAACGCTGAGGCGGGGATTGGCGGCGGGGTGGTACCCTACTTGAGCCCCAATCTGGTGGCAGTAGTGAGTGCAACGACCTGGTGGCCGGCGGCCTCCAGCACCGCACGGCCCCCCTCTTCGCGGTCCACGACGGCGAGGACCCCCAGGACGGTGCCGCCCTCTTCCCGGATCGCTTCGATGGCCTTGAGGGCGGAACCGCCGGTGGTGATCACGTCCTCGACCACGACCACCGCGTCGCCGGCGGCGAAGTTCCCCTCCACCCGGCGTCCGGTGCCGTGCGCCTTGGCTTCCTTCCGCACGCTGAAGGCGTCCAGGACGGGGGGCCGGGAGGCGCTGGCGGCGGCGATCGCGTAGGCCACCGGATCGGCGCCCATGGTGAGGCCACCGACGCCACGCGGGGCCCACCCGGCCTGGCGCAGGGCCTCGAGCCCGAGGCGGCCGATGAGCACCAGCCCCGCGGCCGACATCGTGGTGAGCCGGCAGTCGATGTAGAACGTGGAGGTGCGGCCGGAGGCGAGGACGAAGTGGCCGCGCTTGACGGACCGCTCCAGGAGCAGCCGGTCGAGGGCCTCCGAGTCCGGCGGGATCATTTCCCGAAGATGCTCTTCAGGAAGCTCTTCCGCTCACCGCCCTGGCGGAGCGCGGTGCAAAGGCGGCCGACGAACTCGTCCACCGTCTTGCAGCGCTTGCCCAGGTCCCGTTCCAGCCCGGCGGTCATCGCATCCTCGACCGGCTGGGGGAACTTGAGCCCTTTCACCGCCTGGTTGAGCGGGGTCGGCGCCTGGGTCAGGAGCTGCTGGAAGAGCTCGCGGGGGGAGCGTCCGTTGTACGGCAGGGCGCCGGTGAGCAGGTAGTAGGCGATCGTGGCCAGGCTGTAGACGTCGGCCTGTTCGTTGACCAGCTCTCCCGAGAGGGCCTCCGGGGCCACATACTGCAGGGTGCCGACGAAGAACCCGGTCCGGGTGAGCCGCTCTTCCGGCTTGAGGTCCGAGTCCCGGGCGATGCCGAAGTCCAGCAGCACCGCGCGCTGGCTCTCCGGGTTATACATGATGTTGGCGGGCTTGAGGTCGCGGTGGATGATGCCCTGCCCGTGGGCGGCGGTGAGCGCGGCGCCGATCTGCTCGATGATCGTCGCCACCAGCGCCGGGGCGAGCTGGCCGGAGCGGATGGCGAACTTCTCCAGCGCCTCGCCGTCCACCCACTCCATGGCCAGGTAGTACAGGTCTTCGGTCTGTCCGAAGGTGTACGTCTTGACGATGTTGGGATGGTTGATCCGGGTGCCGAACTCGGCTTCCCGCAGGAAACGCTTGATGGCGACGGGATCCTGCGCCAGGCGGGTGCGCAGGACCTTCACGGCGGCCAGGCCGCCTTCGGGGCGTTCAGCCTTGTAGACCGTCGCGGTGCCGCCCTCGCCGATGTGCTGCTGCAGGCGGTAGCCGGCGATGGTCCGGCCGATGAGGCTGTCCTGAGTCATTGGGTGCTGCAACCTAGTCCGCCTCCGAAGGGGGAGCAAGCAGCCGTCGCTTGAGGTCTCCCATCACGCCCACTAAGCTAGGTCACGATGCCCCGCACCCTGTCGTTCGTCGCAACCACGGCCGCGCTCCTCCTCCTGGGCTGCGGATCCTGGGGCCGCGTGGGCAGCCAGCCCAGCGTCCAGCAGGGCGAGACGCTGACCCAGATCCTCGACCTCTCCGCCGTGTACAAGCGCCTGGGCCGGCTCACCTCCGGGGCGCCCATGCCCTTCGTGGCCGAAGTGGCCTTCTACGGCGGCGCCGGTGACTCCACGCTGGCCGTCGTGGCGCTCTCCCTCGAGAGCCGCAACCTCGCCTTCCAGAAGGAGGGGGACGCCTTCGTCGCCCGCTACCGGGTGGACCTCACCCTGACCCCCACCGGGGGCGGGCCCGCGGTCACCCGGCGGCAGGAGCAGACGGCCCGGGTCGGGAGCTTCGTCGAGACCCAGCGCGGGGACGAGAGCATCCTGTACCAGGACGGGCTCACGATCGTCCCGGGGGAGTACCGCCTGACGCTGCAGGTGACGGACCGCGGCGCCGGCAAGACGGGGCAGGCGGAGGGGACCTACCGCGCCCCCCGGTTCGGCCCCGGCAGCTTCTCGGCGCCCCGGCTCTCCTACCGGGCGGAGGGGCGCACCAGCCGGAGCGCACCGCTCAACGTGATCCTCAATCCCCGGGGGACCCTCGCCTACGGCGGTGACACCGCGGCGGCGTACGTCGAGGCCTACGGCCTTACCGGCCCGACCGCGATTCCCGTCATCCTGCGGGATATGCGCGACAGCGTCATCCTCGACGACTCGCTGCGCTTCCGGGGCGGCCGGGAGGTGGAGAGCGTCGCCCTGCGCTTCGCCCCCGATTCCGCCCCCCTGGGCGAACTCCGGATCATCGTCGGGAGCGGGGCCTCCGCCGACAGCACCCGGGCCGTGGTCTCGTTCTCCCAGGGCTGGGTGGTGACCAACTACGAGGACATGGTGGCGTTGCTGCGCTACTTCCGCCCCTCGCCGGCGCTCGACTCCCTCCGCAAGGCCGTGCCCGAGGACCGCGCCAAGGTGTGGAAGGAGTTCTACCGCTCCACCGACCCCAACAGCGCCACTCCCACCAATGAGGCGCTGGAGCAGTACTTCGCGCGGCTGGCGCGGGCCAACCAGCGGTTCCGGGACGAGGGGGTCCAGGGCTGGCGCACCGACCGGGGGGAGGTGCTCGTCCGTCTGGGCGAGCCGGACGAGATCTTCGACGCCAGTCCCGCCAGCGAGGGGCGGCTCATCCGCTGGGGCTTCACCAACTACCAGCTGGTGCTCTACTTCGTCGACGAGACCGGGTTCGGACGCTTCCGCCTCTCACCCGCCTCCCGGGCGGAGCTGGAGCGGGTGATCGCGCGCCTGAGCCGGCAGGCGGATTAGGGGCGGACTGCGTCACGGCGGGCAGGGGCGACCGGCCGGTCGCCCCTACCCGCCGCCTAGCTGTCGCGGCACATTCCTCCCCCATGCCGCACACCCCGCCCCAGCTCTTCCTGATCGATGGCTACGCCCTCATCTACCGGGCCTTCTTCGCCCTGATCACCCGGCCGCTCCGCACCACGCGGGGGGAGAACACCTCCGCCGCCTGGGGCGTGGTGAATTTCCTGCTGCGGCTCCGGGAGAAGTACCAGCCGGAGTACCTCGCCTGGGTGCATGACGCCGGCGATTCCTTCCGTACCGAGCTCTACCCCGAGTACAAGTCCACCCGCGAGAAGCTGGACGAGGAGCTGCAGGCGGAGTTCGATCGCTCCGTAGTCCGGATCGAGGAGCTGCTCGCCGCCTTCCGGGTGCCGGTGGTGACGGTGCCCGGCTACGAGGCCGATGACGTCATCGGCACCCTCGCCACCCAGGGCGCCGCGCGTGGCTGGCAGGTGGTGGTGGTCTCGGGGGACAAGGACTTCTACCAGCTCATCGGGCCGCGGGTGGCGCTGCTCAACCCGGGCCGCGGCGGCCCCGCGGCGGTGGACGAGCTCTGGGTGGACGAGTCCAACGCCGCCGAGCGGCTGGGGGTGCCGCCGGCACAGGTGGTGGATTACCTGGCGCTGGTGGGTGACGCCTCGGACAACGTCCCCGGGGTGAAAGGGATCGGCAGCAAGGGCGCCGTGGAGTTGCTGGGCCAGTTCGGGGACCTGGAGACGATGCTGGCGCGGGCCGCGGAGGTGAAGGGGAAGCGGGCTCGCGAGGCGCTGGAACAGTACGCCGCCGACGCGCGGCTCTCGCAGCAACTGGTCACGATCAAGCGGGACGTCCCGGTTTCCCTGGACCAGCATGCGCTGACCGAACAGGAACCTGACCGGGCGCAGCTGCTCCGGCTGGTGACCGAGCTGGAGTTCTACTCCCTCGCCAAGAAGCTGGAAGGCGCGGGCGGCGCCGTTGCTCCCGCGCCGTCCACCGGCTCTGTGGAGCCGGCTGCGGACGGCGGTACGCCCGCGGCGGTGGCGGTCGCCGGTCCGGCGGTGACGGTGGTGGACGATCCCGCCGCCCTCGCCGCGATCGTGGCACGGCTCCGCCGGGCGCCGCTGGTGGCGCTCGACACCGAGACCAGCTCCCTCGAGCCGCACGACGCCGAGCTGATCGGGCTGTCGCTCGCGGCGTCCGCGGACGAGGTCTGGTATTTGCCGTTCGGCCACCGGCCGCTCGGCGGGGAGCTGGCGGCGCCGGCCCCGGTGGTGAACCTGCCGCCGATCACCGATCCCGCCTGCGCCGCGGTGGCGGAGCTCCTGCGGGACCCGTCGGTGCCCAAGGCGGGGCACAACATCAAGTACGACTGGCAGGTGCTGCGCCGCGCGGGGGTGGAGCTGGCGGGAGTGGCGTACGACTCGATGCTGACCAGCTTCGTGCTCGATCCGGGGCGGCGGTCCCACGCCATCGACACCCTGAGCCTCGAGCACCTGGGCCGCGGCATGCGGCAGTACACCGACCTTGCCGGGAAGGGGAAGGCCCAGATCCCCTTCGCCGAAGTGGCGATCCCGGAGGCGGCGGCGTACTGCGGCGCCGACAGCGCCACGGTGCTCGCGCTGCACGACTACTTTGCCCCGGCGCTCCGGGAGCATGCGCTGGAGCGGCTGCTCGGCGAGATCGAACTGCCGCTGGTGCCGGTGCTGGTGGACATGGAATGGGATGGTATCGCGATCGACCGCGCGGTGTTCGAGCGGCTCGCGGTGGAGCTCACCCGCGACCTCGCGGCGCTGGAGGCAAAGATCTCCGCCGCCGCGGGGGTGGCTGTCAACCTCAACTCCCCGAAGCAGCTCGCCGCGCTGCTGTTCGACAAGCTGCAGCTGCCGGTGCTCAAGAAGACCAAGACCGGCCCCTCCACCGACGCCGACGTACTGGAGCAGCTCGCGGCCATGGGCCATGAGCTCCCGGCGATGCTGCTCGACTACCGGGAGGTGCAGAAGCTCAAGAGCACCTACGTGGATGTCCTGCCGGCCCGGGTGAACCGCGCCACCGGCCGGATCCACACCAGCTTCAACCAGGTCGGCGCGGCCACCGGGCGGCTGGCGTCGTCGGAGCCCAACCTGCAGAATATCCCGATCCGCACCCCGCGGGGCGAGGAGATCCGCACCGGCTTCGTGCCGGCGCCGGGGCACAGCTTCGTGGTGGCCGACTATTCGCAGATCGAGCTGCGGCTGATGGCCCACCTCTCGGAGGACCCCGCCTTCATCCAGGCCTTCCGCTCCGGCGGCGACATCCACCGCCAGACGGCGAGCGTGATCTTCGGGGTGGCGCCGGAGAGCGTGACGGCGGAGATGCGGGCCCGGGCCAAGACCATCAACTTCGGGACCATCTACGGCCAGGGGCCCTTCGCGCTCTCCAAGATGCTCGGCATCACCCAGGACGAGGCCAAGGCGTTCATCCAGCAGTATTTCGAGCGCTTCGCCGGAGTGCGCGCCTACCTGGACCTGCAGGTGCGGCTGGCGCGGGAACAGGGGTACGTGGAGACGCTGTTCGGCCGGCGGCGATACATTCCGGAAATCAACGAGAAGAACTTCAACCTCCGCTCGTTTGCCGAACGGACCGCCCAGAATACGCCGCTGCAGGGGTCGGCCGCCGACCTGATCAAGATCGCGATGGTCCGGATCCATGCCGCGCTCGCGAAGGAACGGGTTCCCGCCCGGCTGCTGCTCCAGGTGCACGACGAACTGGTGCTGGAGGCGGAAGCGGAGGCGGTGGAGCGGGTGGTGAAACTGGTGCGGGACCACATGGAGGGCGCGGCCTCGCTCAAGGTGCCCCTGGTGGTGGATGTCGGCGTGGGACCAAACTGGCTTGCCGCGAAGCACTAGGAGACCTGGGATGCGACTGGGACGCCCCCCGCGGGGCTTCACGATCATCGAGATGCTCGTGGTCCTCGTGGTGCTGGGCGTGCTCGCCACGCTGGGCTTTGCGCGGCTGCAGTCCTCCAAGGACAAGGCCACCATCGCCGCCATGAACTCCGACCTGCGGGCCATGGCCGAGGAGCAGGAGGCGTTCTACTTCGACCACCGGTTCTACAGCCCCACCACCGACTCGCTCAACCCCAACTACACCATCGGCAACTTGGTCACGATCCACGAGGCGACGGCCTCGGGGTGGTCGGGCAGCGTGGCCAATCCCAAGGTCACGCGGGTCTGCTATGTGGTGGTGGGGAATGCGGCGCCGGTGGGGAGCGCCAACAATGATGGGGTGATTAGTTGCTCGTAGGGTGAGGCGGGGGGGGGACGGAGAACGGAGAACGGGGAACGGGAGACGGAACAACCACCCGTTTCTCCGTTCTCCGTTCTCCGTTCTCCGTTCTCCGTTCTCCTGTCACCTTACCCCACCTTAGGCTTCCGCCTCACCCCCGGCCACCAGTTCCATTCCCCCGCCAGGTGCATGATGGCCGGCACCAGCACCATCCGGATGATCGTGGCGTCGAGCAGCACCGCCACCGCCAGCCCGAAGCCGAGGAACTGCATCGCCAGCACCCGGGCAAAGGCGAAGACCCCGAAGACCAGGATCATGATCAGCGCCGCGCTGGTGATCACCGACGCGGTGGCAGAGAGTCCCTCCTCGGTGGCCTTCTCGTTGTCGCCGTGCTTGTCGAACGCCTCCTTGACCCGGGCGAGCAGGAACACCTCGTAGTCCATGCTGAGCCCGAACACCACCGCGAACACCAGCACCGGCACCACCACGAAGATGGCCGAGGTGGCGCCGTCGAGGCCGAAGATCCCCGCGCCGATGCCGTACTGGAACACCAGCACGATGAGCCCGAAGGTGGCGCTCACCGACAGGGTGTTCATGATCACCGCCTTGATCGGCACCAGCACCGAGCGGAACACGATCGCCAGCATGATGCCGGTGCAGGCGAGGATCAGGAAGACCAGCATCGGGAAGCGGTGCAGCAGCACGTCCTGCAGGTCGAGGCTCGCCGCGGTGTAGCCGCCCACTACGATGGTCGCGTCCTTGAGCTGCTTCGGCGGCGCCTTGGCCAGGTCCCGGGCCCGCTGCGACACATCCATTCCCGAGGTGAGGCTGGTGGTGTCTCCCAGGATCACGTCGATCAGCGCTACCCGCTCGTCGGCGGAGAGGTAGGCGTCGAGGAAGTCGCCGTATTCCTTCCGCGCCTCCGCCATGTCGCTGTAGAGGATGGAATACTGCAGGATGCCGGTGCCCGGCTCCAGGTCCACGATGCTCCGTACCTGGGTGACCCTGGGGTCGGCGCGGAGCGAGTCGGAGAGCGCCCGGAGCCCGCGGAGCCCCGCCGCCGAGGTGGCGCGCTGGCCCTCCGGCAGCTCCACCACGACCCGGACCGGCAGGATGATGTTGGCGACGCCGAGCTGGTCGAGGGTCTGCACCCCCTGGCCCGCCTCGGTGGCGGTGGGCCACCAGTTCCGCGCCGGCAGCCCGATCTTGATCCAGAAGACCGGCGCGGTGAGCAGGGCGATGATCGTCAGCCCGATCGTGAGGGCGCGCAGCGGATTCCGCGAGAGGCTCCGGGCCCACTTCTCCCACGCGGTGGGGGCGTGGTACCAGGTGAGCCGCCGTGCCAGCCAGCGGGGGCGGTCGATCTGCCGGCCCAGGACCGCGAGCAGCGCCGGGAGCAGCGTGGTGGAGAGCGCCACCGCGACCGCCACCACCACCAGCCCGCCGATCCCCACGCTCTGGGTCTCCACCAGCGGGGTGAGCAGCAGCGCGGCGAACCCCACCACCACCGTCATGCCGGAGGTGAGCACCGCCGCCCCGGCGGTGCTCAGCGCGCGCGCTGCCGCCTCCTGGCGCCGGAGCCCGCGGTTCAGCTCCTCCCGGAACCGGGTGACGATCAGCAGGGAATAGTCGATGCCGACGCCGAGCCCGAGCATCGTGGTCATGTTGAGCACGAAGATGGACATCGGGGTGTAGTCGGCCAGGATCACCACAATCGCGAGCGTCACCCAGATCGCGAGGAACCCCACGATCAGCGGCAGCAGCGCCGCCACCAGCGCCCCGAAGGCGAGGAGCAGGATCCCGGCCGTGAGCGGCAGCAGCCGGATCTCCCCCTGCTTGCTGTCGGCGGCGACCACGTTGCGGATGTCGAGGTCGAGCGGCGAGCGGCCGGTGACGCGCACCCGGTGGGTGGCGGTGTCCACCCCCGTCTGGAGGAAGGCCTCGCGCACCAGAGCGCGCACCGGCGTCACCAGCTTCGCGACGCTGTCACCCCGGTCGGCGTTGACGGCCAGGACCAGGAAGGTGGTCCGGCCATCGTCGCTGATGAAGGTGGAGTCCCCGGTACTCCGGAAGGAGGCGACCGTGCCGAGCCAGGGCTGACGCTCGAACTTGGCGATGAGGCTGTCCAGCAACCGGGCGGCCGGGCCGCTGTCCACCGCGGTGGGCGCCTCCAGCGTCACGGCAAAGAAGTCGTTGAGCGGCTTGGGGAAGCGCTGGCGGAGCAGGATGTCCGCGGCGCCCGCCTCGGTGGGCTCCCGGGTGCCGCCCCGCACATTGAGCACCTGCACGACCTGTGGGGACTTCTCCGCCGCGAGGTAGCCGACCACCGTCCAGAAGACGATGATGGCCCAGCGCCAGCGGATCAGGGCGCGCGAAATCACGGATGCCACGAGCGGGGGAGCTCCGGACGACGGGAGAAACGGGCGCGGTGCGGGGTCGGCGAAATTCTAGGGGGACAAGCAGTTGGGCGCCAGCGGTGGCGCCGGCCCCGCCCCGCCCCCGATATTCCTGTCACCATGGTCCGCCACCTGCTCTTCCTGCTGCTGGTCGCCCTCCTGGCCCTCGTCATCGTGGGCCAGGTGCGGGATGCGGGGCAGACCGGCTCCACCGCCCTGGCGCCCGACTCCGCCGCGTCGGCGGACCTCACCCTCCGGGCCGGTGCCTCGGAGGATCCCGCCGCCCGGGCACCGTCGCCCCCGTCCCCCCCACCCCTCGACTCCTTCGCCCGCCAGGGCGTCCGCACTCGGCTCGGCGCCGAGGTGGACCGGCATTACCTCGATTCGCTCTTCGCCGAGACCGATTCGATCGTGCGCCACTGGCCGGCGGGGGTGGCGGCGATCCGGGTGACCATCGTGCCCGGCGGGGCGGACGGATTCACCGAGGAGATGGTGTCGGATGTGCGCTGGGCGCTCGACACCTGGAGCCCGGCGTCGGTCGGGCTGCGCTGGCTGGAGGAGCCGGACTCCGCGCGCGCCGACTTCATCATCCGCTGGGCCGATACCCTGGAGGCGGACCGCGCCGGGGTGACGGATGTCACCTGGGATCGCGGTGGGAGAATCCGCCGCGCGCTGCTGGTGCTGGCCACGCGGTCTCCCTCCACCGGGCGGCCGTTGCCGACGGAGAGCCGCCGGGCGGTGGCGCTGCACGAGGTGGGACATGCGCTGGGGCTGCCCCACTCGAGCCGGGCGGCGGACGTCATGTATCCGATCGCCACGGCGACGGAGCTGTCGGACCGGGACCGGTTCTCCTTGCGGCTGCTGTACGAGCTGCCGACGGGGTATATCGGGGCGGTGGCGCGGTAGGTCGGACAGACGGACAGACGGACAGACGGTCAGACGGTCGGGCGGTTCGGCGAAGCTCTGCCCGAGCGGCGACGGTCCGCTCCCAGGGTCCGGCGTGGCCAGAATCGCGGTGACCGCACTCAAACCGCCGAGCCGGACCCGGCGGAGCGGTCGGCGCCGCGAGGGCGCGGCTGGTCAACCTCATAGGCGGACGAATGCGATCGATGTCCATGAGGTCGCTGGCCCTCGGATTGGCCGCATGGGCCTTGAGCCCGCAGAGTACAGCGCTTCCCGCCCAGAACACCGCGCGTCTCGATTCGATCGTCGAGAGCGGCATCCGCCGGGGCATCTACCCCGGCGCGGTCCTGGTCGTAGGGACCCGCGCCGGCGTCACCTACCAGCGCGGCTACGGGCACCTCACCTGGAGCGCCCGCTCCCCCGTTCCCTCCCCCGACTCCACCCTCTACGACCTCGCCAGCCTCACCAAGGTTGTCGGCACCATGCCGGCCATCGCTCGGCTGATCGAAGAACGCCGTGTTGACCTCGCCGCCCCCGTCTCCCGTTACCTCCCGCGTTTCAGCGGCGGCAAGAAAGACGCGGTCACCATCCGCATGCTGCTGGACCACACGAGCGGCCTCCCGGCCTACGTCGAATTCTTCAAGCTCACGAAGACGCGCGACAGCGCCATTGCGCTGCTCTACGGCACCCCGCTCCGCCGATCTCCCGGCGCCTCCGCGGAATACAGCGACCTCAACTTCCTGCTGCTCGGCCTGGTGATCGAGACGGTCACCGGCGAGCCGCTCGGCCGCGCGGTGAGCCGCCTGGTGCTCGAGCCTGCTGGCCTTACGCAGACGCGGTATGGCGTCCCAGCCGCCATGAAGCCCCGCACCGCGCCCAGCGGGCTGTGGCGCGGCACGCCGGTCTGCTGCGAGGTGAATGATCAGAACGCCGCGCGCTTGGGCGGCGCGGCGGGGCATGCGGGGCTGTTCGGCACCGGTGCCGACCTGGCACGGTATCTCCGCTTCTGGCTCAACCAGGGGAGCCTCGACGGGCGCCGGCTGCTGGCGCCCGAAACGGTGCGCACCTTCCTGCTCCCCGCCTCCTCCGGTGCCACCCGACTGCTCGGGTGGGAGCGGCCGCCGCACCGGAACGGTGAGTGCGGGGGCGCGGGCACGGGCGACCAGAAGGGTCGCCCCTGCGATTCGGCGTACGGTTCGATGTTGACCGACGCGGCATACGGCCACACCGGGTGGACGGGGACCCTGATCTGGGCCGATCCGGGGCGGGACCGCTTCCTGGTGTTGCTCACCAACCGGAGCTACGCGCCGCGGGGCGGGAATTCGCTGCGGGCGCTGCGCGGGATCCGCGGGGCGCTGGCGGAGGCGCTTGCAGGGGGCCACTAGTTCACTCCCCTCGGCCCAATCGCCCAATCGCCCAATCGCCCAACCGCCCAATCACCCCGCGTCCGGTCGCGGTGGGGACTTCGCGCGCTGCAGTTCGCTCTCCGGGGCGGGGCGCAATTCGTCCGACCGCTCACTGACGCGCGCTTCGCCCCCACCGCTGCCCGTCCGCGGGGTACCCTTCGAGCCGCCGAGCCGCCGAGCCGCCGAGCCGCCGCGGAGCGGAACCCAGCCCCTGCGCCGAAGAAACACCGGAGATTATTGTAACGATCACTGTGTGGACGCTTCCGACGTCGCTGCGGACGCACCCGACGCGCGTGCGGACCACTCTTCTGTAGTTAATGAGGTCACGGGCTGCAACTGCAGGCCCGATTGTGTCGAAACGATGTGCGGCGCGTGCATGGTCGGGGCGCGCACACCGAAGCGCCGCCGAATCACCCTGGGTCGGTTGCGGCCCTTGCCGGCATCTCACCTGAAGGTGGGGGGCGTCGGGGAGTGGGGGGAGGTCTGCCGCCCCTGCGGGGCCCCGCGATGACTGTCGTACGCCCGGATCCCCGCCCCCCGTCCCGTCGTCCCGTCGTCCCGTCGCCCCTCCGCCTGTCCGCCTGTCCGCCTCCCCGCTACAATTGGGCAGGAGGTACTACCCATGCAAACACCCGATTCCGTCCGCAAGGCGCTCCGCGGGGTCAAGGATCCCGAGCTCAACCTGAACATCGTGGACATCGGCCTGGTGTACGACATCACCGTGTCCGAGGCCGGCGACGTGCACGTCAACATGACCCTCACCAGCCCCGGCTGCCCCTCCGGCGCCGAGATCGTGGGGGACGCCAAGCGCGCCATCGAGGATCTCGAGGGCGTGAACTCGGTCGAGGTCGAGATTGTCTGGGAACCGTACTGGACGCCCGAACGGATGGACCCGCGGATCCGGGCGTTCCTGGGGGGATGACTCGCTGTCCTGTGGGGGCGGGTAGGGGCGCCCGGCCGGTCGCCCCTACTTCGCCCCTACCCTGCCTTCACCGCCACCGCCTGCACCAGCGCCTCGCCTAACACCTCGATCTGCCACCGCCGCATCCCTTCCACCTGCGCCAGGTCGGCGACGCCCTTCGGCTCCAGCCGGCTGATCGCCTCCAGCATCCCGTTGGCGCAGAGCACCCCCGGCGCCAGCGGAATCTGTTCCGCCACCTTGTTGCGTACCGCCTTGAGCCGCTCCAGCCGGGCCTCGTAGGCCAGGTCCGGCGGCGGCCGGCGGGTCCGCTCGAACACCGGCAGGCTTTCTGCCGGGGCCTCTACCCCGCGCTTCACCGCCGCCAGCAGCTCCGCGCCACGGCGGCGGAGCTGATCCGGCGAGAGCGCCTTGAGCTCCTTGAGCGCGGTCTCGTCCGCCGGCATCGCCTTGGCGATCGTCACCATCGCCTCGTTCATCAGCACCCGGAACGGTGCCCGATCCAGTTGGCTGGCCGCATTTTCCCGCCAGGCGTACAGCTCCCTGAGCACCGCGTACTGATGGCCGCGGAGGGTGCGCGCCCCCTTGAGCCGGAGGTACGCCTCTTCCGGCGGGCCGCTGACGCTCCAGCGCACCTGGTTCAGCAGGGCAAACTCCTCCTCCGCCCAGTGCCACCGGCCCATCGCGGTGAGCTGCTCCTTGAGGATGTCCCGGAGTTGCGGCAGGTACCGGGTGTCGCCGGCGGCGTAGGCCAGCATCTCGGGGATGAGCGGCCGCACCGACCAGTCGGCGCGCTGGTACTTCTTGTCCAGGGTGACGCCGAGATACTTCTCCAGCAGCGCGGCGAGCCCGATCCCGGGCTCGTTGAGCAGCTGGGCCGCGATCCGGGTGTCGAACAGGTGACTGGCGGTGAAGCCGTAGTCCCGGTGCAGGATGCGGAGGTCGTAGTCGGCGTCGTGGAACAGCGTCTCCACCGACGGGTCGGCGAGCAGCCGGCCCAGCGCGGCGAGCTCCGGGACCGCCAGCGGATCGATGATCGCCGTCGTGTCCCGGGTGGAGAGCTGGATCAGGTAGATCCGGTCGCGGTACCGGTGAAAGCTCGCCGCCTCGGTGTCCACCGCGAGCAGCGGTTCCCCTGCCAGGCTGGCGGCGAAGCGGTCGAACGCGTCCTGCGAGTCGAGATAGAGGTGCCCGTCGGCTGCCCGCTCACTCACGGGCGCTCACCAGTTCCAGACCCGCGGCGATCTCGTCCAGCGCCTTGGAGAGGGTCTTGTAGAACTCGGCATCGGGCTCGGGCTTGCCGCCCATGGCGGCATCGAGCTGGATCTTGCGCGCCAGCCGGGCGGCGTGGCGGATGTAATCGGTTGCGGGTTTCATGAGACTCCTGGCGCCAGGTTCCGGGTGAGCGGGAATCTAGTCTATCATCCACGATCCCCAACCCGTTCCCGGGCACCTCTTCTCATGACCCTGCCGTTGCTCGAGCTGCTCCGCGATCCGCCGCCGCGCCGCCCCCTCGGCGTGTTTCCCGCGCCGCTCGAGTCGCATCCGGCCCTGGCGGGCGCCCTCGGGCTGGAAACGCTCCTGGTCAAGCGGGATGACCGGAACGGCGCGGCGTTCGGCGGCAACAAGCTGCGGGCGCTGGAATGGCTGCT
This sequence comes from uncultured Gemmatimonadaceae bacterium, assembly GCA_964585655.1. GTDB lineage: Bacteria > Gemmatimonadota > Gemmatimonadetes > Gemmatimonadales > GWC2-71-9 > JADJOM01. The sequence continues at coordinate 30,253 of CAZPER010000048.1, forward strand.
CCCCGCCGCCGGGCCACGGATCGTGACGATGGGTGGCTACGGCTCCACCTGGTGCGCCGCCCTCGCCACCGCGACGCGCGCCACCAGCCAGCGCGCCGAAGTGGCGCTCTTCCCCCAGCCGTGGACCCCCGCGGTCGCCGGCGCGCTTGCCGCCACCCTCGCCGGTGCGGGGGTCCACCTGGCCGCACGCCGCTGGCACCTGCCTCTGGTGGTGGCGCGGGC
>CAZPER010000049.1:0-29456 GCA_964585655.1 uncultured Gemmatimonadaceae bacterium
TCTCCGCGATGCCCTTCTCCACCAGCTTGTGGATGATGAACGGCTTGAACAGCTCGACGGCCATGGCCTTGGGCAGGCCGCACTGGTGCAGCCGGAGTTCCGGCCCCACCACGATGACCGAACGGCCGGAGTAGTCCACGCGCTTGCCCAGCAGGTTCTGACGGAACCGGCCCTGCTTGCCCTTGAGCATGTCGCTCAGCGACTTGAGCGGGCGCTTGCCGCGGCCCCGGATCGCCTTGGAGCGGCGGCCGTTGTCGAACAGCGCGTCCACCGCCTCCTGCAGCATCCGCTTTTCATTCCGGAGGATGACCTCCGGCGCCTTGTGCTGGATCAGCTTCTGCAGCCGGTTGTTGCGGTTGATCACCCGGCGGTAGAGGTCGTTCAGGTCCGACGTGGCGAAGCGGCCGCCGTCCAGCGGCACCAGCGGCCGGAGGTCGGGCGGAATGACGGGGATCACGTCCAGGATCATCCACGCCGGGTGGTTCGGCACGTCGCCGTTCTCGCCCGAGGTGAGGAACGCGTCCACGATCTTGAGCCGCTTGAGCATCTGCTTCTTGCGGTGCTGGCTGGTCTCGGTCGCGACCGAGGCGCGCAGCTCCTCCGCCAGCTTCTTGATGTCGATGCGGTTGAGCAGCTCCCGCACCGCCGGCGCCCCGATGTCCGCCTTGAACGCGGTGTCGCCGTCCTCGCGCGCCTTGTGCCGCAGCTGGAGGTACTCGTCCTCGTCCAGCAGCTGGTTGGCCTCGACGTCCTGGTCCCCGGGCTCGATGACGATGTAGCTCGAGTAGTAGATCACCCGCTCCAGGTCCCGCAGGGTGACGTTGAGCAGGTTCCCCATCGGCGACGGCAGGGTCTTGAAGAACCAGATGTGCGCCACCGGCACGCTGAGCTCGATGTGGCCCATGCGCTCGCGCCGCACCTTGCTCAGCGTCACCTCCACGCCGCAGCGGTCGCAGATCACGCCCCGATAGCGGATCCGCTTGTACTTGCCGCAGTGACATTCCCAGTCCTTGACCGGACCGAAGATGCGCTCGCAGAAGAGGCCGTCCTTCTCCGGCTTGAAGGAGCGGTAGTTGATGGTCTCGGGCTTGGTCACCTCGCCCCAGGACCACCAGTACCGCTGCCCCTGGAGCTCCAGCCGCTCCCGCTCCTTGGTGTCGCGAGGGCCGCGGATCTCCTCCGGGGAGGCGATGCGGATGCTGATGTAGTCGAAACTCGAGCTCTTGGGCTCGCGTCCGCTGCGAAAGTCAATCATGGATCCGTCCTTATTCGTCGCCGTCGGCGCTGGTGCCGAGGGTGACCTTGAGGCCGAGGGCCTGGAGTTCCTTGACCAGCACGTTGAACGACTCGGGGATGCCGGGCTCCGGAAGGTTCTGCCCCTTCACGATCGCCTCGTACACCTTGCTCCGGCCGTTCACGTCGTCCGACTTGACCGTCAACATCTCCTGCAGCACGTGCGCGGCGCCGTAGGCCTCCAGCGCCCAGACTTCCATTTCGCCGAAGCGCTGGCCGCCGAACTGCGCCTTGCCCGCCAGCGGCTGCTGCGTCACCAGCGAGTACGGCCCGATGCTCCGGGCGTGGATCTTGTCGTCCACGAGGTGCGACAGCTTGAGCATGTAGATCGTGCCCACCGTCACGTCGCCCTCGAATTCCTGCCCGGTGCGCCCGTCGCGGAGCCGCGCCTTGCCGCCGGGGGTCAGCCCCGCCGCCCGGATCAGCTCCTCCGCCCCGCGCGCCACATCCTCGGCCTCGCCCTTGCCGCTGGCCAGGGCCGCAAGGGCCGGCCGGCCGGCGCTCTCCAGCAGCTCCGGCAGGGTGAGCTCGTTGGCCTTCTCCAGCTCCTTCACGATCTTCTGGATGGCCTTGTGCTCGGCGCCCTCCGCCGACTCCAGCCGGAACTGGTGATAGGCCAGCTCCTGCTTCTTCTGGGTCAGCTCCCGGGCGGCCAGCTCCTTCGCCGCCGCGGCCAGGAAGGTCTTGAGCCCGGCGTAGAGCTCCTTGGTGACCGCATGCGCCCCGCGGTGCGCCAGATCCTGAATGCCGGCCTCGATCAGGTTCTGGCCGGTGGCCTTGAGGTCGCCGACCACGGTTTCGATGGCGGCCGCGTCGGGCGACGGGGCCTGGTGCTTCAGGTTGAGCCCGCGCGACGCCCACTGCACCCCGGCCAGCCGGAGCAGCACGCCGATCTCGTGCTCGTCCGCGCCGCGGAACACCGGCGTCTTGGCCTTGAAGCCGAGGATCGTGGCGCACCACCCCAGGTGGGTTTCCAGGATCTGGCCCACGTTCATCCGGCTGGGCACGCCCAGCGGATTCAGCACGATGTCCACCGGCGAGCCGTCCGGGAGGAACGGCATGTCCTCCTCGGGGACGATGCGCGCCACGATGCCCTTGTTGCCGTGGCGGCCCGCCATCTTGTCGCCCACCGAGACCTTCCGCTTCTCGGCGATGTACACCTTCACCAGCTGGATCACGCCCGGGGGCAGCTCATCCGGCTGGAGGATCTTGTCGATCTGGTCCTCCGCCTTCTCCTCCACCTTGGCCCGTTCCCGCGCCGCGGTATCGATGGAGAGGCGGATGCGCTCGTTGGAGGCCTTGTGGGCCACCCGCAGCGTCTTGAGGTCGATCTCGCCCAGGTCGAGGTCGGCGAGGGTGCCCCGGGTCAGCTTGGTGCCGGCCGGGATGGCCTCCTCGACGGTACCCGCCTTGAGCATGAGAGCGACTTCCTGGCCATCGAGCAGGTGCTTCAGCTCCTCGAACATCACGGCGCTGATGCGGGCCTTCTCGTCGGTCTCGACCCGGCGCACCTCGCCGATCCGCTCGCCGCGGTCCTTCTCCACCACCTGGTCCTCGACCCGGCTGAAGATCTTGACGTCGATGACGACGCCCTTCATCCCCGGCGGGACCTTGAGCGAGCTGTCCTTCACGTCCTTGGCCTTCTCGCCGAAGATCGCGGTGAGCAGCTTCTCCTCGGGCGACAGTTCGGTCTCGCCCTTGGGGGTGATCTTGCCGACCAGGATGTCGCCCGGCTTCACATGGGCGCCGATCCGGACGATGCCCCGCTCGTCGAGGTCCACCAGCGCCTCGTCGGAGACGTTGGGGATTTCCCGGGTGATCTCCTCCTGCCCGCGCTTGGTATCGCGGACGTGGAGTTCCAGCTCCTGGATGTGGATGGACGAGTAGACGTCATCCTTGACCAGGCGCTCGGAGAGGACGATGGCGTCCTCGAAGTTGTGCCCGTACCAGGGCATGAACGCCACGATAACGTTGCTGCCCAGGGCGAGCTCCCCGCCTTCGGTGGCGGCGCCGTCGGCGATCACCTGCCCCTGGGCCACCTTGTCGCCCACCCGGACCAGCGGACGCTGGTTGATGGCGGTGTCCTGGTTGGTGCGCCAGAACTTCCGCACCCGGTAGCGGTCGTGCTGGGTGAGCCGGGCCAGCGGGATGTTCGGGTCCACCTTCCCCTGCTCCCCGGAGTCCACGATGATTTCGTCCGCCGTGACCCGGGTGACGGTGCCGCCCCGCCGGGCGACGATCACCGCCCCGGAATCCGCGGCCACCTTCGCCTCCAGCCCGGTGCCCACCGTGGGCGACTGGGGGAAGAGCAGCGGCACCGCCTGGCGCTGCATGTTGCTGCCCATGAGCGCGCGGTTGGCGTCGTCGTGCTCGAGGAACGGGATCAGCGCCGCGGCGATGGAGACCAGCTGCTCCGGCGCCACGTCCATGAAGTCGATCCGGTCCGGCGCCAGCAGGGGGTAGTCGTCGCCCTTGCGGCAGAGGACCAGGTCCTCGCTCAGCTTGTTGTGCTCGTCCAGCTGCGCGTTGGCCTGGGCCACCGCGTAGCCTTCCTCCTCGCTGGCGGACAGCCAGCGGATCTCGTCGGTCACCTTCCCGTTCTTCACCACACGGTACGGGGTCTCGATGAAGCCCAGGTCGTTGATCCGGCCGTAGGTCGAGAGGCTGGTGATCAGGCCGATGTTCGGGCCTTCCGGCGTCTCGATCGGGCACATCCGGCCGTACTGCGAGTAGTGCACGTCCCGGACCTCGAAGCCCGCGCGCTCCCGGGTCAGGCCGCCCGGGCCCAGGGCCGAGAGCCGGCGCTTGTTGGTCAGCTCCGCCAGCGGGTTGGTCTGGTCCATGAACTGCGACAGCTGCGAGCTGCCGAAGAACGCCTGGATCACGGCCGACACGGTGCGGGCGTTGACCAGGTCGTCGAGCGAGATCTTCTCGGGGTCCGAGTTGATGCTCATCCGCTCCTTGACCAGCCGCGCCATGCGGGAGAGGCCCACCGAGAACTGGTTGGCGATCAGCTCGCCCACCGACCGGATGCGGCGGTTGCCGAGGTGGTCGATGTCGTCGGTGAAGCCGCGCCCGTCGTTCAGGTCCATCAGGTACCGGATGATGGCGATGAAGTCCTCTTCGGTGAGGACGGTGTGGTTCGCCGGGATCCGGGTCTTGAGCCGCTGGTTGATCTTGTACCGCCCCACCCGCCCGAGGTCGTAGCGCTTGGGGTTGAAGAACAGCCGCTTGAGCGCCTCGCGGGCGGTCTCGAGGTTGGGCGCCTCCCCGGGCCGCAGCAGGGCGTAGATCTGCTCCAGGGCCTCGGCCTCGCTGTGGGTCGGGTCCTTGGTCAGGGTGTTCTTGATCAGCGGGGACTCGCCCCGGCCGGCCGGCAGCAGCACCTCGACCTTGGTGATCTGGGCCTTGACCAGCTTCTTCCGCAGCGCGTCGGTGAGCTCGCTGCCGCCTTCGGCCACGACCTCGCCGGTCTCGGGATCGGCCACGTCGAACGCCAGCACCTGCCGGGCCCGCTCGCGGGTGGTGGTGGGCTGCTCATCGTCCCGCAGGTCCAGCGTGGTGTAGCCGGCGAAGACGGTGACCGCCTTCACGCCCACGTGGCGCAGCTGGTTCAGCCGCTCGGTGGAGAGCTCGTCGCCCACGATGGCCAGCGGCGCCCCGCCCGGCTCCTCTGGGTTGGGCACGTCGGCGGCGATGAGCGCCCCCATCAGCTCGCGCCGCTCCTGCCGGCCCTCGAGCTTGCCGGTGATGTCCATGTCCTTGGTCGCGAAGAAGAGCTTGAGGATCTCCGCGTTGGTGCCGTAGCCGAAGGCGCGGAGCAGCGCCGTGGCGGGGAACTTCTTCTTCTTGTCGATATGGACGTAGATCACGTCGTGGATGTCGATCGTGAACTCCACCCAAGAGCCGCGGAACGGGATGATCCGGGCCGAGAACAGCCGCTGGCCGTTGGGGTGGGTGTCCTCCTCGAACACCACGCCCGGCGACCGGTGCAGCTGCGACACCACGACGCGCTCGGCCCCGTTGATGACGAAGGTGCCGAGGGGGGTCATGATCGGGAGCTCCCCGAGGTAGACCTCCTTCTCGATCGCGTTCTTGAGCCGGCGCTGGCCGTCCACCTCCTCGAACACGTCGAGGCGGAGGGTGGCCTTGAGCGGGGCGGCGTAGGTCATGTCCCGCTCGATGCACTCCTCGACGGAGTACTTCGGCTCGCCCAGCTGGTAGGAGATGAACTCCAGGCTGTACTTCCCGTTCACGTCACCGATCGGGAAGAGGTCGCGGAACACGCGCTCGAGCGAGACGTCCTGGCGTTCGCCATGGACATCGTCCGGGACCAGCAGGCTCTGGAACGCCCGGGTCTGGATGTCGAGCAGGTCGGGCATGGGCATGCCCACGTCCCGCTTGGAAAAGACGATCTGGGGTCGCGTCGCCGTCATTGGATCCACTCGCGCAACACAAATGGCCCCGGCGCGTCCCCCGCCGCCGATTGCGGCGGGGTCACGCGGGGCTCGGATAGCCTGCGAATTATCGAAGCCGTACAGCCGTCATGTCGTCTCACCGAAGTAGGGGGTCAGCTGGGCGTCCGTCGCCGGCGCCCGGTGGCGCCGCACGGTTGTGCGGCGCCACACCCGACCCGGCCTACTTCAGCTCGACGACCGCGCCCTGGTCCTCGAGCTTCTTCTTCATCTCGGTGGCCTCGGCCTTGGTGACGCCTTCCTTGACGTTGCCACCGTTGTCCACCAGCTCCTTCGCTTCCTTGAGGCCCAGGCTGGTGAGCTCGCGCACCACCTTGATGACCTGGATCTTCTTCTCGCCGCCGCTCTTGAGGACGACGGCGAACTCCGTCTGCTCCTCGACCGCCGGGGCCGCCGCGCCGCCGGCCGGGGCCGCCGCGGCCGCCATGACGGTGACGTTGAACTTCGCCTTGAAGGCCTCGATCAGGTCGGCCAGCTCGAGAACGCTCATCTTGCCGATGGCCTCGAGGATTTCGTCCTTGCTCAGCATGGTCGTGCTCATCTCGGTATTCTCCCTCAGGCGTTAGAGGCTGCGGCGCGCTGGTCGCGAAGCGCCTCGAGGCAGCCAGCAAATGAAGCCGTAATGTTGGACATCGTCCCCGCGATCATGCCGAGGAGTGTCTGCCGGTCGGGGATGGTCCCCAGCCGCTGGATGTGGTCCTTCGAGACCGGCCGCCCGTCCACCAGCCCGGCCTTGATGCCCGGCTTCTGGAATTCCTTGGCGAACTCGGTCAGCACCTTCGCGGCCGGCAGCGGGTCGGTGGAGAGCACCAGCCCGGTCGGCCCCTTGAGGTGTTCGTTCAGGGCGGTGATCCCCCGGCTCTCCAGCGCCCGCTCGGCCAGGGTGTTCTTCACCACCAGGTACCGCGCGCCCGCGCCGCGGAGGCGGCGGCGGAACTCGGTCATCCGTGCCACATTCAGCCCGGCGAAGTCGGTCACGTAGACGTTGGGCGCCGCCGAGATGGCCGTGGTCAGGGTCTCGACCTCGGCCTGGCGTTCAGTCTTGCTCATCGGTACCCCGCCGTCTCGAGCCGGATGCCGGGGCCCATGGTGCTCGACACCGTGGCGCTCCGGATGTACTGGCCCTTCGCCGCGGCCGGCTTCGCGCGGACGATGGTATCCATGAAGGCCTGCAGGTTCTCCGCCAGCTGCTGCTCGGAGAAGTTGATCTTGCCCACCGGGGCATGGACGTTCCCGGTCTTGTCCACCCGGAACTCGATCTTGCCCGCCTTGATCTCCCGCACCGCCTTGCCCACGTCCATCGTGACGGTGCCGGCCTTCGGGTTGGGCATCAGGCCGCGCGGGCCGAGGATCCGGCCCAGCTGCCCCAGCTGCCCCATGACGTCCGGCGTGGCGACGATGACGTCGCACTCCAGCCAGCCGTCCTTGAGCTTCTGGACGTACTCGATGCCCGCGAAGTCGGCGCCCGCCGCCTCCGCGTCCTTCACCTTCTCGCCCTGCGTGATGACCAGCACCCGGACGGACTTGCCGGTCCCGTGGGGGAGCACCACGGTGCCGCGAACCACCTGGTCCGCGTGCCGCGGGTCCACGCCCAGCCGGACCGCCACGTCCACCGTCTCATTGAACTTCGCGAAGGCCGCCTGCTTGACCATCTTGACCGCGTCCCCGATCGGATGCTCCCGGGTGCGATCCACCTTGGCCAGGGCCACGCCGAACTTCTTGCCATGCGCCCGCATCAGTCGATGACCTCCAGGCCCATCGAGCGCGCGGTGCCCGCGATCATCCGCATGGCGCCCTCGAGATCGGCCGCGTTGAGGTCCGCCATCTTCAGCTCGGCGATCTTCTTGAGCTGGGCGCGCGTGACCCGCCCCACCTTGGTGCGGTTGGGGGACGCGCTGCCCTTCTCCAGACCAGCCTCCTTGAGCAGGAGGTTCGGCGCCGGGGGCGTCTTGGTGATGAAGGAGAACGTCCGGTCCTGGTAGACCGTGACGAGCACGGGGATCACCATCCCCGCCTGGGACTGCGTCCGGGCGTTGAACTGCTTGCAGAACTCCATGATGTTCACGCCGTGCGGACCCAGTGCCGTGCCCACGGGCGGCGCCGGATTGGCCGCTCCCGCCGGACACTGCAGCTTGATCACTGCGGTGACCTTCTTTGCCATACCCTTCCTTTCGATGGGCGGAGGGGCGGCCGGCTAGACCCGCCGGCGTCCACTCCCTTGCACCTGCCGCGATGACCCGCGCGGTCGCGGGGTGGGGCCTAGTGGCCCCGGAGCTGGAGGTAGTCCAGCTCCACCGACGTCGGCCGCCCGAACAGGCTCACCGACACCTTCACCTTGCCCTTGTCCGAGAGCACTTCCTCGACCGTGCCGCTGAAGTCGGAGAACGGCCCCTCGGTGATTTCCACGACCTGGCCGACCAGGAAGGGGATCTCCTCCTTCGGCTCCGCGTCGGCCACCGCCTCGGCGATGCCGAGCAGGCGGTTGACCTCGTCCTGCCGGAGCGGCTGGGGGAACTTCCCCGCGCCCACGAACTTGATCACGCCCTGGATGCTGTTGATCACGTGCAGGGCCTCCTGGTTCATCACCATCTCCGCCAGGACGTAGCCCGGGTAGAGCTTCCGCTCCACCGTGACCTTCTTGCCGTTCTTGATCTCCACGACCTCCTGCACCGGCACCAGCGCCTGACGGATCAGGCGCTGGCCCTCGGGCCGGGGATCCTGGGCGATCCGCTGCGCCACCAGCGACCGGACCTTGTTCTCGTGCCCCGCCGTCGTCTGAATGGCGAACCAGCGGTACTCCGGGGCGTCACTCACCGGGTCAGCGCCGCCACCCCGTCCACCAGGACGAGGTTGAAGAGCAGGTCCATCCACCCGATCAGGAGCCCGAGGACGACCGACAGGACGAGGATCATCCGGGTGGCCTTGATCAGCTCATCCCGGCTGGGCCAGGTCACCTTGGTGAGCTCCGACCGCACCGCCTGCAGGAACTCGACGGCCCCGCCGATCCAGCCGGCGACCCCCCCGGGCTCCCTGGTGGCGACGTCCGAACTCACTTGGACTCCTTGTGCGCCTGGTGCTTGTTGCACCGGGGGCAATACTTCTTCCACTCGACGCGCTCCGGGTGCTTCCGCCGATTCTTGTCGGTGAAGTAGTTCCGGTCCCGGCACTCGGTGCACTCGAGGATGATCTTTTCACGCGGCATGTCTGCCCTCCTTGAGAGCTCGCGACCGGGATTGAACCGGTGACCTCATCCTTACCAAGGATGCGCTCTACCGACTGAGCTACGCGAGCGATTCCAGTGAACATCGGGGCCGCCAAGGCTTCCCTTGACGACCCCGGCCAAGCGGGCGACGGGGCTCGAACCCGCGACATTCAGCTTGGAAGGCTGACGCTCTACCAACTGAGCTACGCCCGCGAGCCTGATGCCCCCCACGGCAACTCCGGCATGCCCGACGGCTGCATGCCCGTCATGGTGGGGGTAGGATTCGAACCTACGTAGCGCAAAGCGCGGCAGATTTACAGTCTGCTGCCATTAGCCACTCGGCCACCCCACCGTGCGCTCGCGTCCCGCCCGCCTTACAACTCCACCGCAGAGCTGACGGAGGGAATCGAACCCTCAACCGCCGGTTTACAAAACCGGTGCTCTGCCAGTTGAGCTACGTCAGCGGGTAGCCAAAACGAGCAGAACGACATGATAGCCGGTCACTTAGGGGTATGTCAACGGGGCGGGTTCGGCGGATGGACGGGGGCGACTCGACGACGGGACGGCTACAACCGCCGGACCTCCACCGTCCCATCCTTGTTATCCCGAACCGACCAGCCTGCCGCCTTCAGCAGGTCCCGGATCCGGTCCGCCTCCTTGAAATCCCGTTTTGCCTTGGCGGCCAGCCGGGCCTGGGCCCAGGCCCGTGCCCAAGTCTCGGCCGCTCCCGGGTCGGCGGGCGGGGTCTCGGAGGGGGCCCCCTCCCCGGCGTCGGCGCCAGCCCCGTGGCTGACGGTCGACCCGCCGCCACCCGAGGGCAGCACATCGAGGACGTCCATCGCCCTGACCCACTCCGCCACCTCCCCCTCCCCCGGGGGCAAGCCCTGATCCAGCAATCGGTTGCCATCCCGTACCGCGTCGAACAACACCGCGATGGCCCGGGGGGCATTGAGGTCGTCATCCAGCGCCTCCGACACGTCCCCGGCTACCCGGCCGGCCCAGTCGGCCCAGGCATTCACGGCGTCGGCGGCCCGCCGCGGCGCACGCCGGAGGCGGCAGTCGAACTCCCCCAACCGCCGGCTCCCCTCCCGGGCGGCGGCGAGCGCCTCATCGGTCAGGTCGAGTTTCTGGCGGTAATGGGTCTGGAACATCAGGAGCCGAAGCGCCCCGGCATCCACCCCGTCGGCCTTGAGGTCGCGCGGCGTCGTGATGTTGCCGAACCGCTTGGACATCTTGGTCCCGCGCACGTTCAGGAACTCCCCGTGCAGCCACACCCGGGCGAAGTGCGAGGCACCGGTGAAGGCGCAGCTCTGCGCGATCTCGTCCTCATGGTGCGGGAAGATGAGGTCCACGCCGCCGGCGTGGATGTCGAGCACCTATCCAAGCCCCTCCCGGGCCAGCAGGGCCAGCGCCATGGCGGAGCACTCGAGGTGCCACCCCGGCCGCCCCCGGCCAAAGGGGGCATCCCACGCGGCCGCCACCGCTTCGTCCTCCGGGCGCGCCGCCTTCCACAGGACGAAGTCCTGGGCGTTCTCCTTGTCGTACTCGTCGGTGGAGACCCGCCCGCTGGCGCCGGTCTTCAGGGAACGGCGGTCGAGCTGGGAGAGCTGGCCGTACGCCGGGAAGCGCTGGATGGCAAAGTAGACCGAGCCATCGTCCCCCTGGTACGCGACCCCCTTGGCCAGCAGTCCCTCCACCAGCCGGATCATCTCGGCGATGAAATCGGTCGCCCGGGGGTAGGCGTGCGCCGGCCGGATGCGGAGAAAGTCCCGATCCTCGAAGAAGGCCTGGGCGAACGGCTCGGTGAATTCCCGGATGGGCAGCCCGCGCGCGCCCGCTTCCTTGATGATCCGGTCATCCACGTCGGTCAGGTTCATGACGTGGAACACCCGGAGTCCCCGCGCCTCCAGCCAGCGGCGCAGCAGGTCCTCGAAGAGGAAGGTGCGGAAGTTCCCGATGTGGGCGTAGTTCCAGATCGTGGGGCCGCAGGTGTACATCGACACCCGGCCCGGCACCCCCGGCGCGAACGGCTCGATGCTCCGGCTGAGCGTGTTATGGAAGCGAAGCGCCATGGTCAGGTGTCCCCGCTGCCTTCGGTGCGGCGGTACTGGCTGACGCGGGGTGGGGGCCGCCGGGTGATGTCGGCGCCGGTCTCCGGATCCGTGGCCCCGGCGCCGGCATCATGGTGCCGCACATGCACCGTGCGCTGGGGATAGGGGATCTCAATCCCCTCCTGGTCCAGTCTGGCCTTGATGCGGCGCCGGAATTCGCGCCCGACGGCCCATTGCTGTCCGGCATGGGTGCGGAGCAGCGTCCGGATGGTCACCTGGTTCTCGTCCAGCCCCTGCACCCCGACCACCTCCGGCTCCCCATCGAATCGCGCCTGCCAGTCGGGATCGTGGGCCAGACGCTGCGATTCCTCGGCGAAGATCCGGAGCGCCTGGTCCACGTCGGTGCCGTAGGCCACGCCCACGTCCACCACGGCCCGGCTCCACGTCCGGGTCATGTTGCTGACCGTGGTGATCTGGCCGTTCGGCACCATGTGCACCACCCCGTGCAGGTCCCGGAGCACCACCATGCGGAGAGTCATCCGCTCCACCACGCCCGACTTGCCGGAGACCTCGATGACATCCCCCACCGCGAACTGCCCCTCGAGCAGGTAGAAGAAGCCCGAGATGACGTCCTTGACCAGGCTCTGCGCGCCGAAGGAGACGGCGAGCCCCAGGATGCCGGCGCCGGCCAGCAGGGGGCCGATGTCGATGAAGACGTTGAGGGACAGCAGCAGGCCGATGGCGACCACCGAGACCCGGCCCACGCTCCGGAGCAGCTGGGAGATGGTCTGGCCCCGCTGCTCCCGCTCGGTGAGGGTGCTGGCGTCGCCGTCGTCCACCGCGCGCTCGATGCGGGTGGCGACCAGGCGGACCAGCCGGAGCGCGACGTAGCAGAGCGCCCAGATGACCGCGACCCGGACCAGGTTCCGGGTCAGCTCCGCGGTGTCCACCTCGAGCAGCGTGGTGATGCGGGAGAGCCAGTCAGGAATGGCGATCAGGAGGGAGTGCACGCGCGGGCCCCATGGAAGTCCGGCCGCTCTGGCCGGGGCAGGAACTTAGGAGGGGCCGCCCCGGCCATCAACCCGCGGGCACCTCAGGGGGCCAGTCGTACCCCGGCGGATACCGAAAGGAACTCCTGCGAGGAGATCACACCGAGCCGGTCGAAGCCGGAGTGGAACCGCGCCTCGAGCAGCAGGCTGGTGCGCGGGCTGCCGAGCGGGATGATGACGCCGGGCCCGACGCTGCCGCCCACCGAGTGGCTCCGGCTCCCCGAGGCGGGGCTATAGCGATAGTCGGCGATGCCGGCCACCAGGTAGAGGCGCACCCGGCCCTGCCCCGTCGCGAAGACCCGGATCCAGCCGCCGTACTGCTTGGCCTTGCGGTCATCGCCCAGGCCGTGCTGCCCGTACTCGGCGCCGAACTCGAGATTGCGGAGCCGGATCCCGGCCCCGGCCATGAAACCGAACCCGGCCCCGCTGGTGGCGTCCTGGTCGTCCACATCGACTGAGACGCTGCCGAGCCCGTGGGCGACGAACTGGACCTGTCCCCTCAGCGTGAGGGGCGCGGCGGCGGCGCACAGCAGCACGACCAGCGGCAGCATCCGGCGTGCGGCATCAGGGCGCATCGCGTCTGACCTCGATCTGAATCGGCCGGGGGAGACCCCGGTGCGGGACCGTGACCTCGACCCAGAGGGTCTGGCCGGGTTCGAGCCGGGACGGGTCGGGCACATGCTCCGGAATGAAATAGGCGACCGGCTCCCACACCACCACACCCGCCGCGCCGGGGGGTGCTGGCTCCCGCACCCGGAGGCCCTGCCAGCCCGTCGCGGGCCGGACCGCGAGGACGCCGTCCCGGGCGTAGAACTCCACGCCGGAGGAGGAATCGCCGGCGGCGCGATGGTCCTCGGCATCGAGCCAGAGCCGGACATACCGGCCGCGGAGCGGATCGCTGGGATCAACCGGAACGGTCCGCGCCCAGACCCGGGGCAAGGAGCTCCGGTCCCAGGCGAACTTCCCCACCACGAGCAGCCCCAGCAGCAGCTGCACGGCCAGCAGCCAGAGCCCTCGCCGTGAGGTCGTCACGGCGCCGGCTCCTCGATGCGTGCCACGAGCCGGCGCCGCAGCCGCTCCAGTCCCCACCCGATTCCAAGGAAGAGGGCTCCCCCGGCGAGCAGGCTCGCGGAACGGCCCAGCCGGTCCATCACGGACGAGAAGTAGAACAGCAGCACCGTGAGCGCGAACCCGGCCAGTCCGAGGTTGATCCGGAGCCGGCTCCCTTCGTGGACGCCCGAAGCGGCCACCCCGGCCGCGCCGAGTCCGCCCCACAGAAACACGGCGGCGCCAGGGTGGCGGCCGAGCAGCACACCGGCCACCACCCAGACCGCCCCGACCGCAGTGAGCCACGCCGCCTTGCCGCGGAGCAGCCAGGCGGTGAGCAAGGGCAGCCCGAGGGCGATGGTCCAGCCGACATTCCGAAAGGCCGCGGAGGTGGCCTCCTGGTTCCACGGCCCCGACTCACCGAGCACCAGCCGGAATGTGATCGCGAGCGGCAGCAGCGCCACCGCCCCGATCACCGCCAGCGTCGTCCGAGCCGCGGCGCTCTCGACCCGCGCTTGCAGCGGCGCGTGCAGGTAGGCCAGCGCCAGCAGCAGCAGCCCCGCCAGCGGCACTGCCGGCACGATGTGGCCGAATCCCTCGGCCCGATCCGCCCATTCCGCCACCAGCCAGATCGGGGTGAGCAGGGCGGCGTACAGCGCCTGGGGCCAGTCGCGCAGCAGCAGCCATCCAGCCCAGGCGCCGATGGCCCAGAGCAGGAAGCCCTGCGGCCAGCTGGTCTCCAGGTGAAAGGTCTGCCCCGCCAGGAAGATGAGGCCGCCGAGGGCGGCGGTCCCGACGGCGTGCAGGGTGGAGCCGAGGGCCGCGAAGCGGGGCGCGGTGATGGCGCCGCTCAGGTGAAACGCCGCGACCGTGCCGAACAGCAACAGGAGACGCCCGGTCGGGGAAAGCTCCGTCCAGTGCGCCGCCACGAACAGCAGCGCGCCCGCCGCCAGCATGAGCCCGCCGGCGGCGAGCGCGAGGACGACCGGCCAGCGGAACCGCCCGGAGGTCGCCTCCCGGGCGGCCTCAAAACTCCGGATGCGCTCGGCGGTAGCCGTGTCGAGCAGGCCCGCGGCCCGCCAGCGGGCGAGCTGGTCGTCGATCAATGCGCGCCCTTGGGCGGACGGACCACCAGAGTCGGGTGGGTTGAGCCGCGAATAACCTTGTCCGCGATGCTCCCCACGACCAGGCGCTCCATCCCGCCCGCGCCGTGGCTCGCGATGACGACCAGGTCGCACCCGGTCTGGTCCGCCTGCGCGATGATCGTCTCGACCGCGGGGTGGCCCTCCACGGAGAGGGCCGTCGCCTGGACGCCGAGCCCCCGGAGCCGGGCCACCTGCTTGTCGAGGTAGCCGCGCGCCGCGGCCGCCACCTTCTTTTCCGCATCTGGATCCACCGGGATCACCATCAGCCCGGAGGGATCGGCGATCGGCAGCGGCACCTCGATGGCCATGAGCAGGGTGTAGGCCGCCTCGAAGGGCCGGCCCAGCATCAAGGCACCGTCCAGGGCGCGCTCGGCGAAGGCGGAGCCGTCCAGCGTGACCAGGATCTTCTTCAGCACCGACGGCGTGTGGCACCCGGGGCCCGAGCGCAGCAGCAGGATCGGGAGGTGCAGCCGGCGCATGAGCTGGTCCGCGACGCTCCCCAGCCAGAAGCGGCTCACCGGGCCCCGACCGTGGGTCGTCATGATGACGAGGTCTGCGCCACTCTGCTCGATGTGGGTCTGGAGGGAATCTGCGACCGGGCCCTCCAGCAGGGCCGCGGTCACCGGCACGTTGGCCGTCGCCCGCACCCGTTCCACGATCCCGTTGAGATACACCTGTTCCCGGGCCCGCGACTCCTGGTCCAGTTGCGCCTCAATCTCGGGAACCTCAAGCGCCGTGGCGAGGGCCGGTACCGGATGATGCACCAGCGCCAGTTGGAGGAGCGCGCCGGAGCGGCGGGCAATCTCCGCCGCGAGCGGCAGGGCCTGCTCCGCGAAGGGCGAGCCGTCGAGGGGCACATAGAGGGAACGGAACATGGCCTGCGACATGGCGGCCTCCCGGAGCGAGTGGAGTCTCGGCTCCAAACTGGCGCCGGCAGCATGAGGAGTTGCTGAAGCGGCGGCGAAATCCTTCATGAAGATACTATCACTGGTCAGGCGCGGGAGACTCCGAGCCAGAGACCCACGCCGCTGGCGAGCAGGAGCGCCAGGAGCGCGAGTCCTGCCCGCCAGCGGAAACCGCCCCGCCCGAGGACGAGCACCACCGACAGCTTGAGGATGGTGTTGGCCACGACGCCAATCGCCATCGCGGTGGCGGCGGTCCGGAGGTGCATGGGATCCGAGGCCAGCCGGGTCATGGAGAGGGTCAGTGCATCCATGTCCGTGAGGCCGAGGAGCGCACTCGAGGCCAGGACGCCAATCCGCCCCAGGCTCTCCTGCACCCAGACCATGGCCATCAGCACCGCCTGGAAGCCCAGCGCCAGCAGGATGGCCGAGCCGAGCCGGAGCGGACTCCGGCTCGCGGGCGCGATGGCGCCATCGGCGACCCCGCGGGCCCGGAAGAACCCGGCCCCGAGCAGGCCGGCGCCCACCAGCAGCGGCGGCAGGAAGAACGGCAACAGCTCCCCGGCCAGCGCCGGCCGAAGTGTAAGGCTCAGCACCAGCAGGCGGGGGAGCAGGAGAGTGCAGGCACCGAGCACGCCAAGGGCAAGTGGCGCCCCCGCGCGGTCCCGGTCCTGGCTCTGGCGTGAGAAGCTGAGCGACACCGCCGTGGAAGAGATCAGGCCCCCGAGGATGCCGGCGACCGCTGTCCCGTGGGTCTCGCCGATGGCGCGGCGCGCCAGGTACCCGGCGAAGTTGAGTCCGCTGACCAGCAGCACGACCAGCCACAACTCGCGGGGACGGATGCCACCCAATGGCCCGTACGGACCCTCGGGCAGGATGGGGAGCAGGACCAGCGCCAGCACGGCGAACTGGAAGGCTGCGCGCAGCTCGACCTCGCCGAGCCGGTGCACGAAGCGCTGGATGGTGGACTTCTCGCGCAACGCGAGGACGATCACCGCCCCGGTGGCGGCCGGGAGGCGGAGTTCCCCCAGGCCGGCGATGAAACCCAGTCCGAGCACCGCCAGCGCGGCGGCCTCGGTGGTGCCGTCGATGGCATCTTCCCGCGGACGGCGCGCGGCCGCGAGAAACGCCGCGATCGCCAGCGCCGCACCCCCCAGGAGCAGGACGGCGCCGGCGAGCGGGTTGCCCCGCTGGGACAGGTGGCCGGCCAGTCCACCGAGAAGCCCCAGGAACAGAAAGGTCCGGGCGCCCGCGAAGCGGGCGTCCGGACCGGACGCATGCCCTGACCACTCACGCTCGATGCCGACCGCCAGGCCCACCAGCCCGGCAACGGCGAGGCCGGCGGCCGTCTCGAGTGCGGTGAGAATCGGCGCCTCCCCGGAAGAGTGGACCCGCTAGTGATTGTGTTTCGGCGCCGCCGTGGCCGCGCTGTCGGGCCGCATCATGGCGCAGTCCATCCCCGCCTTCCCGGCCCCTCCGCCGCGCTGCATGCCGCCCGGCTCCATCTTATGCTGGCCCATCTCCCCGCGCATCCCCGCGTGGTGATCGAGCAGCACGGCAAGCGCCTCCGCCATGGTCGCGAGCCGCCGCTCCCCCTTGGCCGAGCGCAACACCTGCGCCAGGCTGTCGAGCCGGTCGGCGACCGTGTCGGCCACCGCGGCCGGCGTGTGCTCGCTGTGCTCCGCCTGGGCCGCCAGGGCCCCGGCGGGAGTGAGGAGCAGCAGCGCCGCCCCGATCTGCCATGCGCGCATCATGAGGATCCTCAGGCGGTGGGGACGGGCCGGCGGACGCCGACCAGAAGGTAGAGCAGCGCCGGCAGCAGCATCACGTAGACCGCCGGGATATATGGAACGCGTTGCAGGTGGAGCCCTTCAATTAGAAGGAAGCCCAGGAAGCCGATGGCCGCCACGGCCCCGCCCACGAGGGGCTTCCAGATGCCGAGCAGCAGCCCTACCACCCCCGACGTCATGAGGCCAAGCTGCCAGCGGATGCCGTTGGAGAGTTCCGGCAGCCGTGGGGGGCTGTGCCACCAGAACAGGACGAAGGCGATCGCGATGGCGACGCTGGCCACGCGGGCGGTCCAGCGGAGGACGGTCGTCAACATCTGCACCTCACAGGGGAATCGTGAGCACCGAAGAGGGTGCCTCGTGAATCAGTCGCCGGGCCACGCTGCCCGCCTCGACGATGCCGGGGGGGCCTCCCCGATGATACCCGATGACCAGCACATCGGCGCACGACGCCGTGACTTCCCGGACGACCTCCTCGACCACGCCGCCCCGGTGGATAGCCACCGGAGGCCACGAGTCGGCCTTGACCGGCGCGTCCCAGACATCGGGACCCACATCCGAGTGGAGCCGGATCTGGTTGACGGCGGCCAGCAGGCGGGCGCTCCGGCTGGTGAGCAGGCGGGGGGCGTCCTTCTCGTTCTCATACGCCGGCTCCACGCTCACCGCCCGGAGGCGGCCGCCGGTGTCCCGGGTGAAGTCCATGGCCGCGACCAGCACCGCAAGGCCCCGCTCGGTGCCGTCGAGCGCCGCGAGCACCCGGGACGGAGGCGAGGCGCCGGCCGGAACGAAGAGGCAGGGAACGCCGCTCCGACGGGCCACCGAGTCCGCGGTGTCTCCCACGAGCAGGCGGTGGAGGCTGGAGCGCTGCTTGCGGCCCAGCACCACCAGGTCCGCGCCATGCGTCTCGGCGTACCGCCCGATCTCGATGCCGGGGATCCCCACCGTGGAGTCGATCGTGACCGATGGCGCGCCAGGCCAGGCCCGGACGGCGGCACTGGTCGCCTCACGCAGCCCATCCTCCTGCAACCGGCTGGCGACCCGGCTCGCGCTGGCGGGCGCCACCGTGAGCACCGTCACCCGGGCGCGGCGCGGCCCCGCCAGATGGACGGCGGAGTGAATCGCCGCCCGCCCAGCCTCGGAGTCGTCCGCCGCCGCGATGATGTGGTGCAGGTGCATGCCGGCCCCTCCCGAGGCTCACAGGCAGGGTACGGGTCCCGGCATGAAGCGAGCGTGAAATGGCGCGGAATCTGGTGGGTCGCCGGAACCCCATGGGGGCAGTAGAATTAGCTCCGATGACCGAGCCCCTTCCCGCCCCCGCGGCGGTCGCCCACGACCTCTCCGACCGACTGGAACTGCTGGTTGCGGCAGTGCCCAGCCTCATTGGAGAGCTGTCGCTGGAAGGAGTGCTGCAGCGGGTCGCGGACCTTGCGCCGGAACTCATCGGGGCCCGCTACGCGGCGGTGGGGATGCTGGCCCCGGATGGCCGAACCCTCGCCACCTTCACCACCCACGGCATCAGCGCCGAGGAACGGGTGCGGATCGGCGCCCTCCCGCGGGGCCACGGCATCCTCGGCCTGGTCATCCACAAGGGACAGAGCATCCGCATGCCGGACATTACCCGGCACCCGGAGCGCTACGGCTTCCCACCCAACCATCCGCCGATGTTCTCCTTCCTCGGCGTCCCCATCATCAGCAAGCGCGGCGTCCTCGGCGACCTCTACCTCACCGAGAAGATTGGTGGCGACGAATTCACCGAGGAGGACGAGCACCTGACCAACTTGCTCGCCGCGAAGGCGGCGGCGGCCATCGAGAACGCCCGGTTGCACGAGGAAAGCGCCCGGCTGCTGGAGGAGGTGCAGCAGCTGCAGCGTTCGCGGGAGCACTTCTTCGCGATGGTGAATCACGAGCTGCGGAACTCGCTCGCGGCGGTCTATGGCTGGGCGGAGATGCTGGTCCGCCGCAAGGATCCGGGCACGGTTCCCCGGGCCGCCTTCGAGGTGCTGGACTCGGCCGAGCAGGCGATCAGCCTCATCAACGACCTGCTGGATCTCTCCCGGCTGGACGAGGACCGCCTCAAGCCGGTGATCCGCGAGGTGGAGTCCGGGGCGGTGGTGCGGCAGGCGATCGCCCGGCTGACCCCGGCGGCCGCGGGAAAGCAGGTCAAGCTCGCGGCCCGGGTGCCCGCGGAGTCCCTGACCTGCAGCACCGATCCGCACCGGGTGGAACAGATCCTGGTGAACCTGCTGACCAATGCCATCCGCCACACCCCCGGGGACACCACGGTGGTCGTGGCGGTCGAGCGCGCGGGTGGCGACGTGCTGTTCCGGATCGAGGACGAAGGTCCCGGCGTGGCGACGGACGACCTCGAGCGGATCTTCGACATCTACCAGACCAAGGCGGAAGACGGCAAAGGCAGCGGGCTCGGGCTCCCGCTCAGCCGCCGGCTGGCCCGGCTCCTTGGGGGCGAGCTCCGGGCCGAGATGCGCCCCTCGGGGGGCGGCTGTTTCGTCTTGCAGCTTCCGGCCCACCCGGTATAGTCTAAGCAAGTCTTCATGATCGGTTTCATAGGGATTCATCCCCCCGGAATAGCTTGGCAATCATGAAACTCCTCGTGGTGGAAGACGACCGGAAGGTCGCGGGCTTTATCGAGCAGGGCTTGAAGGAAGAGGGCTACGTGGTGGACATCGCCGCGGACGGCGACGAAGCCACCACCTTGGCTCACGTATACGAGTACGACGTCATCCTGCTGGATGTCGTGCTCCCCAAGAAGAACGGGTTCCAGATCGCCATGGAGCTCCGGCGTGAGGGCCGCAACACCCCCATCATGATGCTCACCAGCCGCGACGCGGTGGAGGATATCGTGCGGGGGCTGGACGCCGGCGCCGACGACTACCTCGCCAAGCCGTTCCGCTTCGACGAGCTGCTGGCGCGGATCCGGGCCCTGGCGCGGCGCGGCGGGGCGGAGCGGCTGGAGGTGCTGCGGTATGGCCCGCTCACCCTGGACCGGCTGCGGCACGTGGTCCTGATCAACGAAAAGGCCATGGACCTCACGCCGAAGGAATTCCAGATCATCGAATTCTTCCTGCTCCACCCGGAGCAGGTGGTCCGGCGCACCACGCTGCTGGAAAAGGTCTGGGATATGCACTTCGACCCGGAGAGCAACGTGGTCGACGTGCACGTGGGGAACGTCCGGCGGAAGCTGCAGAAGGCCGCGGGCGAGAGCCTGATCCAGACGGTGCGCGGCGTGGGCTTCACCCTGCGGCGTGAGACCGAGCCCGTCGGCGAGCCGAGCGCGCAGGCGTCGTGACGCGCCCGCGGTGGCGGCACTGGCTGCTGCCGGTGCTCGCCCTGACGGTGATCGTGAGCGGCCTCGCCCTCCGGGCGGGGCCGCTCTCCGCTTGGGCCCATTGGCTCTGGCTGGGCGGCCTGGTGGCCCTGGGCCTGCCGGTCGTCTTCCGCACGCTGCGGGGCGCGCTGCGCGGGCGGTTCGCCGCCGACCTCGTCGCCACCCTCGCCATCATCACCGCGGTCGTGCTGGGCAATCCCCTCCCCGGGCTGGTCGTGGTCCTGATGCAGACCGGTGGGGAAGCACTGGAGAGCTACGCCGCCCGGCGCGCCTCGCGCGCGGTGGCCGAGCTCGAGGCCCAGGCGCCGCGGCTGGCGCATCGGATGAGCGGCGGCGCCATCGAGGAGATCGCCGCCGACCTGGTGCGCCCCGGCGACCGGCTGCTGATCCGCCCCGGCGAACTGCTGCCCTGCGACTCCCTGGTCGTGGACGGCTACTCCCACGTGGATGCCTCGCGGCTCACCGGGGAGCCGATGCCCGTCACCGCGGAGCCTGGCACCCTGCTCCTCAGCGGCAGCCAGAACCTGGAAGGGCCGCTGACCGTGGAGGCCCGGGCGCTCGCGAGCGAGAGCCAGTATGCCCGCATCGTGCAGCTGGTCCGGGAGGCGGAGGCGAGCAAGTCCCCGCTGCAGCGCATGGCGGACCGGTATGCCGTCTACTTCACCCCGATCACCCTCGCGGTCTGCGCCCTCGCCTACCTGGCCTCGGGGGAGGCGGACCGGGTGCTGGCGGTGCTCGTCGTCGCCACCCCGTGTCCGTTGCTGCTCGCCGCGCCGGTCGCGATGATCGGGGGGATCAACCGCGCCGCCCGGCGCAGCGTGATCGTGCGCCATGGCGAGGCGCTCGAACGACTGGGCCAGGTCACCGTTGCGGTGCTGGACAAGACCGGGACCCTCACGATCGGCCGGCCGCTGGTCTCCTCCGTGATCCCGGTGCCGCCCTTCACCGGCGACGAGGTCCTGGCGCTGGCCGCGGCGGCGGATCTCGGGTCGGGGCACCTGCTCGCCCGCTCGGTGGTGCAGGCGGCGGCGGATGACGGCCTGACGCTGCCGGCGGCGACCGGCATCGCGGAAAGCCCCGGGCAAGGGGTGACCGGGCGGGTGGGCGGGCGCGCCGTGACCTTCGGGGCCCGCAGCTTTGTCCTGACCCGGCACCCGGCGCTGGATCACGCCTGGCCCGACGGGGAAGCCAGCGGCCTCCGGGCCTGGCTGGCGGTCGAGGGCCAGGCGGCGGGCACCATCGAGTTCGCCGACCGGCTCCGGCCGGAGGCGTCCCGGCTGGTGGAGGATCTCCGCCGGCTGGGGCTCCGCCGGGTGATCCTCGTGACCGGAGACCACCAGGGGCATGCGCTCGCCGTGGCCCGGGCGGCGGGGATCACCGAGGTGCGCGCGGACCAGCTGCCGGCCGACAAGGTCCTGGTGGTGGAGGCGCTCGAGGCCGAAGGGGAAAAGGTCCTGATGGTCGGCGACGGCACCAACGATGCCCCGGCGCTCACCCGCGCGAGCGTGGGCGTGGCGCTGGCGGCGCATGGCGGCGGGATCAGCGCGGAAGCCGCCGACGTCGTGGTGCTGGCCGACGACGCGAGCCGGGTGGCGGAGGCCGTCACGATCAGCCGCCGGACGATGCGCATCGCGAAGCAGAGCGTGTGGGCCGGCCTCGGACTCTCCGCGGTGGCGATGCTGGTGGCGGCGCTTGGCTACATTCCTCCGACCGTGGGCGCCCTGCTGCAGGAGGCGATCGATGTCGCCGTGATCCTCAACGCGCTCCGCGCCAGCGTCGATTGATGTACCACCCCGTCCCCTACCCGTTCAGGCCGTGATGACTGCGCCCGCCCTGCCCCAGCAACCCTCCAAGCGCGTGATGTTCCTCCGGGCCATCCGGCGGCGCTGCCCCATCTGTGGCGGCGGTTCGCTCTTCAGCGGCTGGTTCCGGATGAAGGACCACTGCCCGCATTGCGGCATCCGGATGCGGCGGGGGGAAGACGGCTACACGCTCGGCGCGCTCTGGTTCAACCTGCTGCTGGCCGAGACGATCACCATGGCGGTGTTTGTGGGAACGCTGGTGCGGACCTGGCCCAGCCCGCCCTGGGACGTGCTGCAGGTGCTCGGACCCGCCGAGGCGATCCTGATGCCGCTGCTCATCTGGCCCTTCGCCCGGACACTGTTCCTCGCCTTCGACCTCTCCTTCCGGCCCCTGGGCCCCAAGGACCTGGGCTGAGTCATGCTGATTCCCAAGCTCTTCACCACGCTGCGCGGGTACACTCGCGCCGACTTCCAGGGCGACCTCGGGGCCGGGCTCGTGGTCGGAATCGTGGCGCTGCCGCTGGCCATCGCCTTCGGCATCGCGAGCGGAGCCTCCCCCGGCGCGGGCATCACCACCGCGATCATCGGCGGGTTCCTCATCTCGGCGCTGGGCGGCTCGCGGGTCCAGATCGGCGGGCCGACCGGGGCCTTCGTGGTGATCGTCTACGGCGTCATCGAACGCTTCGGCATGGACGGCCTGACCGTGGCCACCATCATGGCCGGGGTGATCCTCGTGGGGCTCGGCGTGGCCCGCCTGGGTGCCGCGATCAAGTTCATCCCGCATGCGGTCACCACCGGATTCACCTCGGGGATCGCGGTGATCATCTTCTCGAGCCAGGTGAAGGACTTCCTGGGCCTCCGGATGAGCGCGGTGCCGGCGGAGTTCGTCGCCAAGTGGCAGAGCTACAGCACCAACCTGGGCAGCATCAACCTCTGGGCGGTGGGCATCGCGCTGCTGGCGCTGGCCCTCATCGTGTATTGGCCGCGGGTGAGCACCCGGCTGCCCTCCCCCTTCCTGGCGCTGGTGGTCTGCACCGCCCTGGTCACCCTCTTCGACCTGCCGGTGGAAACGATCGGCGACCGCTTCGGGGCGATCCACGCCACGCTGGGCGCCCCCCGGCTGCCGCGCGTTTCCTGGGAGATGGCGCGCGAGCTGGTGGCGCCGGCCTTCACGATCGCGATGCTGGCGGGCATCGAGTCGCTGCTCTCCGCGGTCGTGGCGGACGGCATGATCGGGGCCCGGCACCGCTCCAACATGGAGCTGGTGGGCCAGGGGGTGGCCAACATCGTCACGCCGCTCTTCGGCGGCATCCCCGCCACCGGGGCGATCGCCCGGACAGCGACCAACGTGAAGAACGGCGGACGCACCCCGGTCGCCGGCATCATCCACGCCCTCACCCTGCTGCTCATCATGCTGTTCTTCGGCCGCTGGGCGGCGCTGATCCCGATGGCGGTGCTGGCGGCGATCCTGGTCGTGGTGAGCTACCACATGAGCGAGTGGCGCCGGTTCAAGGCGGAGTTGCGGGCGCCGCGGAGCGACGTCGCCGTGCTGCTGGTGACGTTCTCGCTCACCATTCTCGTGGACCTGACGGTGGCGGTCGAGGTCGGGATGGTGCTGGCCGCGTTCCTGTTCATGAAGCGGATGTCCGAGGTGACCAACGTGAGCGTGCTCTCGCGGGAGTTCGAGGACCAGGCCGATCGCGAAATGACCCTGGATCGCCGGACGGGACCCATGATCCCCGCCGGGGTGGACGTCTACGAGATCGACGGCCCGTTTTTCTTCGGCGCTGCGGAGTCCTTCAAGAACGCCGTGAGCAGCGTGGCCCGGAAGCCGAAGGCGCTGGTGATCCGGCTCCGGCGGGTGCCGGTCATCGACTCGACCGGCCTGGCCACCCTCCGGGACCTGATCTCCCGCAGCCGGCAGGAGGGCACCCGGGTCATCCTGACGGAGGTCCATTCGCAGCCGGTGGTGGCGCTGACCAATGCCGGCCTGCTGGATGAGCTGGGTGAGGAGAACGTGGCAGGCACCCTGGAAGAGGCGCTCGCCGGGCTCCGGGAGCCGGCGGCAACGGCTCCCCCCGCCTAGCCGCTTCTTCAGGTTGTTCGAAAACCGAGCGGGACAGGCCAAGTGCCTGTCCCGTTCAGGCTTCTGGGGTGTCATGAAGCGGGCTTCATGTCGCCTCCCCCCTCCCTTCACACGGCGAATCCTACTCTTCCCCTCGTTCCCCGGGCGAATGCGATGTGGCGGGTGCGTCGTGCAGGTGGGGCTCGTGCTGCCCCGCATGACTGGCGCGCATCCAGACCGTCCGCAGGCCCACGGCGAGGAGCAGCACCGCGAAGAGTCGGCGGCGCCAGAGGCTGGTCATGATGACCTTCCGGAGCCCGAGGGCGGCGACGGAGAGGGCCGGGAGCGTGCCCACGCCGAAGGCGAGCATGGCAAGGGCGCCGGCGAGGGGCTGGTCCGCGGCGATGGCGAGCGCAAGTGCCGAATACACCAGGCCGCAGGGCAGCAGGCCGTTGACCAGCCCGAAGAGGAACTGGGCCCCGGCGCGTGGCACCGCCGCCGCGCGGGAGCCGGCCCGCGAGAGGACCGGCGGGAGGAGGCGCGGCTCCGGCACGAGGCCGGCCAGGGCGAGCGCGAACCAGACGAGGAGCAGGGCGGCCACGGCGCCGGGCACCCAGGGCGGTCCGGGGATCAGGCTCCCCAGCGCTCCCGCCGCCGCCCCGAGCCCGGCGTAGGTGAGGATCCGGCCGAGGTGCCAGGCGGCCAGCCCGCCCCGAGCGCGGGTGCAGGAAGCGGCGAAGGCGCCGCACATGCCGATGCAGTGAACGCTGCCGAGCAGGCCGGCGAGCAGCGCAGCGGTGAGGAGTTCAACCATTAACCGTCGGACGTGGAGGAAGAGACGCCGTGCAACATACCGCGGTGAATTCCGTGGACCAAACCGGCTATGACGACGACGTGGTGAAGTGGTTCGCCACGGCCACGGTGATCTGGGCCGTCGTCGGCATGCTGGTCGGGGTCTGGGTGGCGCTGGAGATCGCGTACTGGCAGGCGAACCTCGGGCTGCAGTGGACCACCTTCGGCCGGCTGCGGCCGCTCCACACCAACGCGGTCATCTTCGCGTTCGGCGGCAACATCTGCTTCACCGGCATCTACTACTCGATGCAGCGCCTGCTCAAGACCCGGATGTACAGCGACGCGCTCTCGCGGCTGCACTTCTGGGGCTGGCAGCTGATCATCGTCTGTGCCGCGGTGACCCTGCCGCTGGGGCTCACCCAGGCCAAGGAATATGCCGAGCTGATCTGGCCGATCGACGTGCTGATCACGGTGGTCTGGGTGATCTTCGCGGTCAATTTCTTCGGCACGATCGCCATCCGGAAGGTGGACCACCTCTACGTCGCGATCTGGTTCTACATGTCGTTCGTGATCACGATCGCGGTGCTCCACATCGTCAACAGCCTGGCGGTGCCGGCCACCCTGGTCCGCTCCTACCCGGTCTACGCCGGCCTGACGGACGCGCTGGTGCAGTGGTGGTACGGGCACAACGCGGTCGGCTTCTTCCTCACGACGCCGTTCCTCGGCCTGATGTACTACTTCCTGCCCCGGATCTCCGAGCGGCCGGTGTACAGCTACCGGCTCTCGATCATCCACTTCTGGGCGCTGATCTTCCTGTACATCTGGGCGGGGCCGCACCACCTCCTGTACTCGGCGCTGCCGGAATGGGCCCAGACCCTGGGGATGGTGTTCAGCATCATGCTGATCGCCCCGTCGTGGGGCGGGATGCTCAACGGGCTGCTCACCCTGCGCGGCGCCTGGGACCGGGTGCGGACCGACCCGATCCTCAAGTTCCTCGTCGTGGCGGTGAGCTTCTACGGCATGAGCACCTTCGAGGGCCCGATGATGTCCATCCGGGCCGTCAACAGCTTGTCGCACTACACCAACTGGACCATCGGGCACGTCCACTCCGGGGCGCTCGGGTGGAACGGGATGATCGCCTTCGGGATCCTGTACTGGCTGGTGCCGAAGCTGTGGAACCGGCCGCTGGCGCACCCCTCGTGGCCCACGACCCACTTCTGGCTGGCGACCATCGGGATCGTGCTTTACACCGTGTCCATGTGGGCGGCGGGGCTCACCGAGGGGCTGCAGTGGCGGGCGTTCGACGCCGCGGGCCAGCTCAAGTACCCCAATTTCGTGGATATCGTGCACCAGCTGCAGCCGTTCTACGTGCTGCGCCTGATCGGCGGCCTGATGTACTTCACCGGCGCCGTCATGCTCCTGGTGAACTTCTTCCAGACCATCATGGGCCCGGCCCGCACGGCGATGCCCGCACCGGCCCCGGCGCGGTAAGGGAGAAACCACCATGAGCGACCAGACGACCAACAAGGGCTACACCTCGGTCCACCGGACCCTGGAAGGCAAGAGCGCCGTCTTCGCGGTGCTCACCACCGTGGCCATCCTGATCGGCGGCATCGTCGAGATCCTGCCGATGTTCTCCGCCGGCGCCGGCCCCGCCCAGCTGGCCGGGGTGACGCCGTACACCGCCCTCGAGGTGGCGGGACGCGACATCTACCTCCGCGAGGGGTGCTACACCTGCCACTCGCAGATGGTGCGCCCCATGCGCGCCGAGGTCCTGCGCTACGGCGAGTGGACCCGGGCCGGCGAGTACGCCTACGACCACCCGTTCCAGCTCGGGTCGCGCCGCATGGGCCCGGATGTCCAGCGCCTCGGGGGCAAGTATCCCGACGCCTGGCACTACGAGCACATGCGGGACCCCCGCAGCACCTCCCCGGGAAGCGTGATGCCCCCCTACACCTGGCTGCACCGCCAGACGGTGGACCCGCTGGACATCCAGGCCTCGATGCGGGCGCTCCAGAAGGTGGGGGTCCCCTACACCGACGCCCAGGTGGAGGCGGCGCCGGCGGAGATGCAGGCCCAGGCCGCCGGCATCGTCGACCGGCTCAAGGGCGCGGGCATCGACGCCCAGCCGGACCGGGAGATCATCGCGATGATCGCCTACCTGCAGCGCCTGGGACGGGATGGCCGCGCGGCGATCGCCGCGGGCGCCACCGGCGCGGACACGGTGGGGGCCCCATGAACCCGATCTTCCGGGAGGCCGCGGCCTCCGTCACGATGGGGTGGGTCCTGGGGGTGACCACGGTGCTGTTCCTCAGCGCCTTCCTCTTCTGGACCTGGTGGGCGTGGACGGCCGGGAACAAGGCAAAATGGGAGGCGGCGAGCCGCCTGCCCTTCACGGATGGAGGCGACTCGTGAGCAATCGGGACCTGAATCAGGTGCTGGGCCACGCCGACGAGGCGGACGGGATCGAGGAGTACGACAATCCGCTGCCGAACTGGTGGCTGGGGCTGTTCTACTTCACGATCGCCTGGGCGCTGGTCTATGGCGTGCACTATCACTTCGTGGCGCATCGCTCGCAGACCAAGGTCCTCGCCGCCGAGATGGCGGAGGCGGACCAGCGCTGGCCGCGCGAGGCGGCCGCCGCGGCCGCGGCCACCGTGGACCTGTCGGAGGCGAATGTCGAAGCAGGCGAGGAGGTCTTCAAGGCCAACTGCGTCGCCTGCCACGGCGCGGAACTCACCGGAGGCATCGGGCCGAGCCTGGTGGACACCGCCTGGATCCACGGCGGCACACCCGAGGCGATCCAGCACACCATCACCGTGGGCGTCCCGGAGAAGGGCATGCTCACCTGGGGCCCGATCCTCGGCCCCGAGAAGGTGGCCCAGGTGACGGCCTACGTGGTGCACAAGAACCAGGAAGCCACCGGCCAGGGCGAGGGCAAGGCGAAGGACGACGCGTCGTAATGATATCCAGCGGGACCAGAAGGTGAATCAGATGATCGGATTCAAGCACCAGCGGAAGTGGATCTACCCCCAGACGGTGACGGGACGGTGGCAGCGGCTGCGGAAGTGGACCTTCGCGGCCCTGCACCTGATCCTGTTCGTCACCCCCTGGATCCTGGTCCGCGGCAACCCGGCGCTCCGCATCGACCTGCCGGGGCGGAAGCTCTACGCCCTGGGCGCGATCTTCACGGCGGCGGACACGATCTTCCTGCTGTTCCTGCTGCTGTTCCTGGCGTTCTCCCTGTTCTTCTTCACCTCCCTCTTCGGCCGGCTCTGGTGCGGATTCGCCTGCCCCCAGACCGTCTTCCTCGACGCCTGGGTCCGCCCGGTGGAGCGCTGGATCGAGGGGGACTGGGTGCAGCGCCGGAAGCGGGACGAGGGCCCGTGGACGATCGACAAGGCGTGGCGCAAGGCGGCCAAGTGGGGGCTCTTCGCGGTGTTCTCGCTCGTGATCTCCATGGCGTTCATGAGCTACTTTGCCGGCGCCCGGGAGCTGTGGACCGGGCAGGCGGGCACCACGAGCTACGCCCTGGTGGGGATCTTCACCGCGTTCTGGTACTGGGACCTGGCCTGGTTCCGGGAGCAGTTCTGCACCTACCTCTGTCCCTACGCCCGGTTCCAGAGCGCCCTCACCGATGACGAGACGGTGCTGGTGCAGTACGACATCACCCGGGGCGAGCCCCGGGGCGGCAAGGACGCGAGGAAGGCGGGGCGCTGCATCGAGTGCAACAAGTGCGTGTTCGTCTGCCCCACCGACATCGACATCCGGGACGGGTTCCAGCTCGAATGCATCGCCTGCGCCCGCTGCATCGACGCCTGCGACATCGTCATGGAAAAGCAGGGCCTCGCGGGCCTGATCCAGTTCGGCTCGGTCGCCGAACAGGCGGGCCGGAAGCCACGCCGGTTCCGCCCCCGGACGGTGGTGTATGGCGGACTCCTGACCGGCATCGTCGCGGCGGCGGCGGGCTTCATGGCGGCCCGGGCGCCCTTCGACGCCGCAGTCCAGCGGGCGCCGGGAACGCTCTACACCCAGGATGCGGACGGCTATGTCCGCAACACCTACCTCCTCCGGGTGACCAACAAGGAGGCGGTGAGCACGCCGGTCCCGTTCCACGTCCGGGTGGACGGCCTCCCCGAGGCCGAGGTCACGGTGCAGGACATCCGGCTGGGCACGACCGAGAGCAGCACCGTGCCGCTCATCGTCCGGGTGCGGTCCACCCCGGACATGCCGCGGACCATCAACATGACCGTGCACGTCAGCTCCCCCACCCGCGAGGTCGAGATCGCGGCCACGTTCAAGACCGGAGGCCACATTGTCAACTAGCAGCGCGGCCGGGCGCCGCTGGCCCTGGGCCATCGCCATCGGGCTGGCGGTGGTGGTAGTGGTGAACGTGCTGTTTGCCTGGGTCGCGATTCGCGGCGCCGACGACGTTGTCAGCTCCTACAACACCGAAGCCCGGTAGCGGCGGCCCGGCCGCCGGGGGCGCCGCGCCCGCGC
>CAZPER010000050.1:0-28023 GCA_964585655.1 uncultured Gemmatimonadaceae bacterium
GGGGGGGGGTGGCGGAGGGGTGCGAGGGGCTGGGGGGGGGGGAAAGGGGAAACGGGGAGGGGGGAACGGGGAGCGGACAACAGGGGAACGGGAGAGCAGCGGAACGGGAGAACAGGGGAACGGGAGAACAGGGGAACGGGCGGCTGCGGCGAAATGGTGAGTTGTGCGGGATCCCGGTCCGGCAGGTTAGGTCGTACGTCGGATCTTCCGCTCATGTACGATCACCGCTCACTCGAGGCCTGGAAGTCCGGGCGCTCGGTCGCCATGGGGTGCTTCACCCTGGCGAGGGACTGCTGGGCGCCGTGGGCCTCAGCCCTGTTCAGCCAATTGCAGCGCGCAGCGCTGTCCGTACAGCTGAATATTGCGGAGGGCTGGTCATACGGCCAGTCACGTACCTATACCCGGCACCTGACGATCGCATACGGCTCATCCATCGAGACAGGCGAACTGCTCAATCTAGCGGCGGAGCTCAACCTGATCCCCGAAGGCCGGCTCGGCCCGATGGTCGCTGAAAATGGACGTTCGCAGCGACTGTTGCTGGGTCTCCTCAAACGGCGCCGACCCCTCTAGAGCCTCTGTCACGCTCCCCGTTCCCCGTTCCCCCGTTCTCCCGTTCTCCCGTTCTCCCGTTCTCCCGTTCTCCCGTTCTCCCTAGAACAGCTTCACCTGAATATTGAGCTTGCCCGGATGCTTGTTGAGCTCGTCGATCAGCACCTTGAGCGCCTGGAGCGCGGCGCGGCTGTCGCTGTAGAGGCCGGTATCCGAGGCGAACTTGCCGATGGTGCCCTCCCCCGCGTTGATCCGCTGCAGCAGGGTGTCCAGCCGGGCGCCGGTGGCGGTGAGCTGGATGGACATGGTGCTGAGGTTCCGGGCCAGGGTGTCGGCCCGCTCCACGGCGTTCCCCACCGGGATGGTGCCGATGGTGCTGTCGAGCTTCTGGGTCAGCTGGCGGAAGGCGCGGAGGGTGGATTCGATCTCGGTGGTGGCCGCCGGGAGCCGGTTGTTCATGGTGTTGAGGGTGCGCTGCATCGCCTGGAGGGTGCCGATCAGCTCGTCGGCGGTGCGCTGGTTCGCCAGGGCCTGCACCCCGATGAGGACCGAGTCGGCGCGGTCGGCGAGGAGGGCCCCCTTGGCAAAGAGGTCGGCGCCGGAGGCGCCGGGGATCGGCTGATCGGGCGGCAGGGGGCCGGCGGCGACGGTGCCGGGGTTGAGGGAGAGCTTGGTGCTGCCGGCGAAGACGCTGGTGAGGAGGCTGGCGCTGGCGTCGGCGTAGAGGTCGAGCTCCCGGGGCACCGTGATGGTCACCAGGATCCGTCCCGGCCCCTTGAACTCCACCTCCTCGACCTTCCCCACCGCGTACCCCGAGACCACCACCTCGTTGTCCCGCTGGAGCGTCCCGATCTCGCTGAAGACCACCGTCGCCCGGGGGCCGCTGCGCTTGAAGGAGCTGCCCTTCAGCCACAGGGAGCCGCCGATGAAGAGGCCGATCGCGGTGAGCACCAGGGTGCCGACGGCGATTTCCTTCTGGTAGTGGAGGTCCATGGCTCAGGCGGCGAAGGTGATGTTGCCGAAGTCACGCTCGAGAAACTCGCGGACCTCCGGGACGGTGGACGCCATGAACTCCTTGGGCGTCCCCTGCTGCACGATCTTGCCGTTGGTCAGCAACGCCAGGCGATCGGCCACCCGGAAGGCGCCGCGCACGTCATGGGTCACCATGATGCTGGTGACGCCGAGCTCGGTGGCGAGGGTCTTCACCAGGTCATCGATGATGTCGGAGTTGACCGGGTCCAGCCCACTGGTGGGCTCATCATACAGCAGGTACTTGGGGCTGCCCGCGATGGCCCGCGAGATCCCCACCCGCTTGCGCATGCCGCCGGAGAGCTGGGCCGGGTACTTGTCCGCCGTCTCCGGCGAGAGGTTCACCAGCGCGATGCACTTGGCCACCCGCTCCGTGCAGTAGTCCATGTCGCGGTACTTGGCGTCGTCGGTGATGCCGAGCCGGATGTTCTCGAACACCGTCATGGAGTCGAACAGGGCGCCGTTCTGGAAGACGTAGCCGATGGTGGAGCGGAGGGCGCGGAGCTCCTGCCGCTTGAGCTTGGCCACCTCCTTGCCGTCCACCTTGACCACGCCGGAGTCCTGCCGGATGAGGCCGACGATGTGCTTGAGGAGGACGCTCTTCCCGGTGCCCGAGGGGCCGAGGAGGGCGGTGGTCTCGCCGTCCTGCACCACGAAGTCCACGCCGTCGAGGACGACCTGCTGGCCGAAGCGTTTGCGGATGCCCTGGATCTCGATCACCGGCACCTCCCGCATCCGGGCTTGTCACCGTCCGGATGGGCGTGGCCAGGCCCCGCCAACCCCACGCCCATCCGGCCGGCGACTCGCCCTGGGCGCGACCCGTGCGTCGGCATCAGTGCAGCAACAGCTTGGCCAGCAGGGTGTCGAGCAGCAGGATCAGCACGCAGCTCGCGACGACGGCGCCGGTGGTGGACTTCCCCACCCCTTCGGCGCCCTGCTCGGTGCTGAAGCCGAAATAGCAGGAGGTGACGGTGATGCAGACCGCGAAGGCGAAGCCCTTGATGACCGAGTAGTAGGCGTCAAACGGGCGCCAGAAGAAGCGGGCACCGTAGGCGAAGTCGGTGTCGGTCACCGGCAGCACCGCCTGCACCGCGGTCCAGCCGGAGATGATGCCGGTGACGTTGGCGACGATGGTGAGCGCCGGGATCATGACCAGGCCGGCGAGGACCCGGGGGATGAGCAGGTGGCTCGCGGGCGATCGGCCGAGGGTCTCGAGCGCGTCGATCTGCTCGGTGACCCGCATGGTGCCCAGCTCGGCGGCGTAGCGGGCCCCGATCCGGCCGGCGAGGATGAGGCCGGTGAGCACCGGCCCCAGCTCCAGCACCACCGACTCGACGATGAGCGAGCCGGCCACGTAGTAGGGGATGTTGCCGCTGAACTGGTAGCCGGTCTGGAGCGCGGTGACCGCCCCGGCGAAGCCTGCGACCAGCAGGATGATGGGGAGGCTCCCCACCCCCACCTTCCAGGCCTCGGTCATGGCCAGGGGGAACCAGACCCGGACCTCGCTGAGGCCCCGGATCATCTCGGCCACGAGCAGGCTGAGCCGGCCCACATGGGCCAGCCCGCCGAGAACGAAGCGCCCGACAGGCCGGCGCAGATCAAACGTGGTCGTAGTCATGTGCCCCCAGGCCCTAATATCTTGCCCCCCCATGCCCCCCAAGTCCACCCCCGAGTTACGGGCCTTCCGGCAGCGACTGATGCGCTGGTTCCGGCGCAAGGGCCGCGACCTCCCCTGGCGCCGCACCCGCGATCCCTACCGGGTGCTGGTGTCGGAGTTCATGCTGCAGCAGACGCAGGTGTCGCGGGTGACGGAGTACTACCCCCGGTTCCTGGCCCGCTACCCGACGATCCACGCGCTGGCACGGGCCACCCCGGAGGGGGTGCACGCGGTGTGGCAGGGGCTGGGCTACTACCGCCGCGCCGCGAACCTGCACCGGCTGGCGCGGATGGTGGTGGCGGAGCATGACGGGATCCTGCCCGAGGACCCGGCGGCGCTCCGCCAGCTGCCGGGGGTGGGGCGCTACACCGCGGGCGCCGTGGCCACCTTCGCGTTCGAGCAGGCGCATCCGGCGGTGGACACCAATGTGGGGCGGGTGATACGGAGGGCGTTCCACCCCCGCGCCCGGAGCGACAAGCCGCTCTGGTTGACGGCGCACCGGCTGCAGCCGCGGGCGGGGAGCGCGGCCTGGACGTTCAACCAGGCGATCATGGAGCTGGGGGCGCTGGTGTGTACGGCGCGGGTGGCGAAGTGCGGGGAGTGTCCGGTGCGGGCGTGCTGCCGGACCGGGCAACGGGTTGGCTGAGATCAACCACGAAGGACACGAAGGGCACAAAGGACCTGCTTCGTGGTCTTCGTGCTCTTTGTGGTGGATGTTTGCTCAGTACTTGTGCAACACGCCCGCGAGCAGCGAGATCAGCCCCAGGTTCCCCGCGATCATCCCCGCCCGGGCCTGGCGTCCGCGGAGGGCGTCGAACAGGGTGGCGGTGTCGCCGGTGGGGGAGAGGCGCTTGAGGCGGCCCAGCGCGGGGAGGGAGACGAAGAGCACCAGCAGCGCCGCGATGACGCCCGCCAGCTGCATGACCATCAGCCACGAACTCGGCTGCCCGGCCTTGGCCGCCGGCACGCTCAGGTAGAACCCCGAGGCGATGGTGAGCCCGATCCCCGGCAGCATGAGGATGCGGTGGATGCCGTGCAGCAGGCGGACGATGAGCGCCTGCGACGCCCGGTCCTCCGCGCGCCCGCGGATGCCCACCAGCATGGCGGCCAGGCCGGCGCCCAGCCACAGGGTAAAGCCCAGGATATGCGCCAGGTGCCAGAACGTCATCCGTTGACCGTTTCCGCGAGCATGATCTCGTCGAGCGGCTGGCGCCCGGCGTAGCCGGCATCCACCTCGTGCCAGTGGGTGATCTGCTCCTCCCCCTGGCGCCAGCAGAGAAAGACCAGCCGGTCCTCCCGCAGGGCGTAGAAATCCACCAGCCCGGCGTCGAACCCCTTGAACACGCAGCCGACCCCCTCCAGCTCGACCAGGAAGTCGTGGATCCGCTGCGCCTCCCGCGCCGCGGCTTCCCGCAGCTCCCGGACCTCGAGGCTCTCCCCCTGCTCCGCCGTGCGCGGGGCGGCGAGCACCTCGTACTGCGCCACCAGCTCCCGCCACCGGGGATAGGCCGCGAGCAGGTCGCCCACCACCCGGCGCACCAGCGGCAGGGTGGCTTCGGCCTCGCGCACGGTGAAGAGGCGGGGGGCGGGCATGCTCAGCGCCAGACGATCCGGATGCCGGCGATCTGCTCCGGATGGCTGATGAAGCCGATCACGCAATGCTCGCTGTCCACCACGGTGATGGTGGGCCGGAGGTGGGACTCGTTGGGATCCTGGTTCAGGTAGAGGGCAAACCCGTCGAGCTCCGTATCGCCACCGACCACCGAGGTGTCGGTGCGCATGATCTCGTCGGCCCGGGTGCTGGTCGGGTCCTGCCCCATGGCGAGGCAGCGGGTGACGAGGTCGCGGTCGCTCACCACGCCGAGGAACCGGCGGGCGCGGTGATCGTCCACCACCGGGACCACGGAGATGTTGCGGGTGCGAAACATGATCGCCACTTCGCTCGCCGAGGCGTTGGCCACGGCGACGAAGGGATTGGGCACCATGGCTTCGGAAGCTTTCATGAGCGGGACGGGATCCGGGATGGGTGTTGGCCGTACGCTGAGCGGAATCTGCTCATCCGCCCCCCGATTGCAAGCCCGCCAGGGCGGCGCGCGTGGCGATGTACCCCTGTTCCACGTAGCTCTGCACCTGGTCCACGCGGAAGGTGGAGCCGCGCCGGGTGGCGGGCCGCACATAGACCAGCGGCGGCCGGCCGGGGGTGGCGTGCCAGAGCGCGCGCGCCGTCACCGTCTGCCCGGCCATCAGGATCCCCATGGTCTCATTATGCACGTCCACCACCGG
The DNA here is from genome assembly GCA_964585655.1 of uncultured Gemmatimonadaceae bacterium. Taxonomy (GTDB): domain Bacteria; phylum Gemmatimonadota; class Gemmatimonadetes; order Gemmatimonadales; family GWC2-71-9; genus JADJOM01. Next base: position 5,519 of record CAZPER010000050.1, read on the forward strand.
CGGGAGCCCGCTCGGCGGCCCGACCTGGGCGATCTCGTCAAATCCCGGCCCCACGTCCACCGCCACCACCAGCCGGGCCGGCACCGTCGCCGCGGCCTCGAGCGGCACCACCGCGCGGAGGCCGCCGTCGGCGTAGCGCCGCCCGGCGATCTCCCCCGGCGGGAGGAAGAGCGGCAGGGCGCAGCTGGCGTAGAGGGCGTCGAGCAGGGGGGCCTCGGCGCCGCCGGCGCCGAAGAGGACCAGCTCCCCGGTGTCGAGCGCCACGGTGGTGACGGTCAGCGGATGGCGCAGGTCGGCAAAGCGGCGCTCGGGAATGAGCGCGGCCAGCGCGGCGCGGAACGGCCCCGCCTGGAGCAGTGACCGGGCCCAGAGACCCTTGAAGATCGCGAACGGCTCGGTCTTGACGACCCCCGGCCCGAAGCCGGCGATCCGCTCCATGGCCTGCGCCGAGGTGGCGCCGCTGGCGAAGAGGGTGGCGAAGACCGAACCCATCGACGTGCCGTAGAACTGCGTTGGGGCGAGCCCCGCCTCCTCCAGCGCCCGGAGCGCGCCGACATGCGCGGCGGCCTTGGCCCCCCCGCCCCCGCAGACCATCGTGACGGGCCCGGCAACGGTCACGGACGGCGCTCCGCGCGCGCCATCCGGGCGCGCTCGTAGCGCTCCCGCTCCTCGGGCGTCTCCGGCACCAGCCGGGGGACACGGCGGGGCTTCCCCGTGTCATCAATCGCCACGAAGACCACCCGGGCGGTGTGGGTGTGGCGCCGCTCGCCGGTGGCCACATTTTCGGCGTGGACTTCGACCGAGACGTCCATCGAGCTGTTGCCCACGTAGTCCACGGTCGCCGAGCAGGTGACCAGCGCGCCGAGCTTGATCCGCTCCCGGAAATCCACCCGGTCGAAGCTGGCGGTGACGGCGGGGCCGCCGGCGTGCCGGATCGCCGCCACCGCCGCCGCCTGGTCCACCATGGAGAGCAGGTGCCCGCCGAAGAGGTCGCCCAGGATGTTCTGCATGTGGGGCATGACGAGCGTGGTGAGCTCGGCCTTGCTGAAGGACATCGGATGGGAGTCGGCCATGGGGGGGAAGATACGGCGAGAGGAGGGGGGCGGACAGGCGGAGCGTTGTCGGCGCTGGCTCGTGCTCGCGTATGGAGGGTGGCCGCACAGAATTGGGGGGCCCGCCGAGCGGCGCACCCTCCAACGCTCCGCCGCGCCAGCGCCTTCAGCGCCTCACCACGGCGCGTTTTCCCCCTTACCGCCTAGTAGTCCACCGGCCGCAGGTAATACTCCCCGATCGCCGTCTGGCTCAGCATGGCAACGGTCGGAAGGCGGCGTTTCCAATGGGTGGATTCCAGCCGCTTCTCGACCAGCGCGACCTCCGCCTCGGTGTAGCCGAGGGGGGTGATGTCGGGCGCGTGGTAGCCCTGGAGCAGCCAGTGGAGGATGACGTCGGCGCGGGGGTAGGAGATGCCGAAGTCGGCCTCGTCGGTCTGGCCGCGAATGAGGTCGGCGCTGGCGGGTTTGTTGACGATGACGTCCGGGACGCCGAGGTGGCGGGCGAGGGCCCAGACCTGGCTCTTGAAGAGGTCGCCGATGGGGTTGACCGGCGGGCTGTCATCGGCGTGCCAGGTGAAGTAGCCGAAGAGCCGCTCGGTCTTGTTGCCGGTCCCGAGGGGGAGGGCGCCGAGTTCAACGGAGAGGTCGAACAGGGTGATCATCCGCATCCGGGCCATGACGTTGCCGCGGCGGGCGGGGCTCGAGTCGCCGCCGATCGCGGCGACGATGCCGTCCACCCCGGCGGTGATGTCCACGGTGCGGCTGGGAATGCCGAGCTGGTCGATGACCAGTTGCGCGTGGGCCAGGCTTTCGGGGCTCGAACTCCGGTAGGGCATGCGCACGGCGGTGACATTCTCGGGGCCCAGCGCCTCCGCGGCAAGGAAGGCGACGAGCGAACTGTCCACGCCACCCGAGAGGCCCAGGACCGCCTTGCCGAACTTGCGGCGGCGGATGAGCTCATCGCGCAGGAACTCGACCAGCCAGCGGCGGGTGAGCTCGGGGTCGATGGTGAGGGGGGCCTCACCCCCCCTGCCCCCCCTCTCCACGTTCGTGGAGAGGGGGGGAGTGCTTGCCGCTCCCCTTCTCCGCGAACGCGGAGAGGGAGCCGGGGGGTGAGGACCTTCGGCGGCGGGTGCCGAGTCGCCGAGCCGCCGAGCCGACCAGTCGCCCAGCAGGTGCGGTAACCGCACCTGCAGATCCGACAGCAGCGGCGCCTCGGCCCGGGCCCGGGTGATCTCGGCGAAGTCGAGCTCGACCGGCACGGTGGCGGGTTCGAAGAGCGGCGCCTGCAGCAGCACCTGGCCGCGCGGGCTGGCCACGATGGAGCCCCCGGCGAAGGCCTTCCCCCCCTCGAAGCCCACCAGGTGGCACACCACCACGAAGACGCCGTGCTCCTCCGCGATCCCCTGCGCCAGCCGGTCCCAGCGATCGAGGTTGGCGGGGCGCGACTCGCCGACCCGCGGCGCCAGGCCCCGCGCCGGCGTGGCGCTGGGGACCAGGATGAGTTGCGCGCCATCCAGCGCGGCCAGCGTCGGCGCCAGCGAATGCCAGGCGTCCTCGCAGACCAGCATGGCCGCCCGGCCCCAGCGGGTGTCGAAGGCCTGCACCGAGCGTCCCGGCTCGACGAAGCGCTCCTCGTCAAAGACACCGTAGGTGGGCAGGAAGACCTTGCGGTGCACGTGCCGGATGCCGGCGTCGGCGCCGCCCAGGCTGGCGTAGAGGGCGGAGTTGTGCAGGTGGTTGCGCCACAGCTCGTAGAAGCCGATGGCCACATCGAACGGCGGGGCGCCGCTCTCCCGGTGCACCCGGCCCAGATCCTCGAACAGCCGCTCGGCGGGAAGCGCGAGCTCCTGCACCCCGCCCTCGAGGAAGTAGCCGGTGAGGGCGGACTCGGGGAAGACCACGAGGTCCGGCGGCTCGGGCCACTTGCCCACCTCGGCGAAGACCGCACCGGCGCGGGCGAGGTTGGCGGGGTAGTCGCCCTTGTCGGGGCGGAACTGCGCGATGGCCAGGCGGAGCATGGGGGGAATGTAACAGGCGGTTAGGCGGTAGGGCGGTAGGGCGGTGGCCTACTCACCCACGCGCGCCATCGCGAACCCCGCCGCGGTGGCCGCGAGGGAGAGGGTGACGCTCAGGAGAATGTATGTCATCGCCTTCCCCCACTGGCCGTCCTGCATCAGGGTGATGGATTCGGCGCTGAAGGTGGAGAAGGTGGTGAAGCCGCCGCAGAGCCCGACGGTGAGGAAGGCGCGGAGGTCGGGATTGAGGGTCGGGGGGTGGCTGGCCCAGCGGAGCAGGAGCCCGAGCGCGAGGGAGCCGCTGACGTTGATGACCAGGGTCCCGAGGGGAAAGCCGTGGCCGGCGGCGCGCTGGATCCAGCCGCCGAGGAGGTAGCGGAGCATCCCGCCGAGGGCGCTGCCGAGGGCGATGTACCAGATCATGCGGGAGGTCCTTAGGTTACGGCGCCATGACAGCCATTGATGCCATCCAGGGCGTGATCAACGCCTGCCAGGCGCTGCCGACCGTCGTGACCGGCGGCCAGCCCGACCCGCACCACCTGCAGGCGCTCCAGGCGGCGGGCGCCAGCGTCATCCTCGATATCCGCGATCCGCGGGAACCGCGCGGCTATGACGAGCCGGCGGAGGTCGCGAAGCTGGGGATGCGGTATGTCAACATCCCGGTGGGCCCGACGCCGCTCAGCGACGAGCTGATGGCGTCCATTCTCGACGTGCTCCGCGCCAACGCCGGCCAGACCATCTTCTTCCACTGCGCCAGCGGGAACCGGGTGGGCGGGGCGCTGCTGCCGCACCTCATCCTGGACCAGGACATGGAGGAGGAGGACGCCATCGCGATCGCCGGCCGCGTGGGGCTCCGGTCCCCCGAGCTGCTGCAGTGGGGGCTGGAGTACAGCCAGCGGCATCGGTGATCAGCGCCGATCCCAGTACAGGCGCATCTCGGTGATCCGGGCGCCGTCGGTCTCGCAGAACATGGCGCCCCGGGCATCGACCCACTCGCCGGTCCGGCGGCGGCGGAAGGTGCACTTGAATTCGGTGGCGAACCAGGGCCCGACCACGAAGATCTCTCCCGCGGTGAAGCTGATCTCCGACTGGTGCAGGGGGACGTCGGCCCAGTAGCCGCGGACGGCATCCTGGCCCCGCAGCGGTTCGCTGAACGGCGTCTCCTGGAAGACGGGCTCCGGCGCGAAGACGCTCATCATCACGTCCACCTTGGCCTTCGACCAGCCGCGGCCGAACTCGTCCACCAGCGTCCGGCCCACCTGCCGCAGTTCCCCACCGCTCTGCTCAGTCATGCGACGCGCCCGCTCCGTGGTATGATTCGGTACCTGCCATGGCCTCGAATCTAACTTCGCTGCTGCACCTCTGCGCGGCGCTGACCCAGGACCCCTGTCCCCCGGCCGTCGCCGCGCTGGTGGCCAGCGGGTGGACCGCCTACCGGGCCGATTCGATTGCGGTGGCGGAGGAGCGGTTCCGCCGGGCGGACCGGCTCTGCCCCGTGCGGTTCGACGCCAAGGTGGGACTGGGGTACGCGCTGCTCCGGCTGGAGCGCACCGCCAGCGCCGATTCCCTGTTCCTGCTGGTGACCGGTCGGGACAGCCTGAACGGCGACGCCTGGGACGGCCTGACGCTCACCCGCTGGCGCCGGGGGGACCGCGCGGGGGCGCTCGCCGCGGGGCGCCGGGCCATCCGGCTGCACCCGGACAATGCGACGACGCGCGGCATCCTCGACCAGGCCGACCCGGAGTGGAACCGCCGCGCCGCCGCACCCCAGGGCCGCCGTGCCGCCACCCTGCGCGTGGATGCCCGCACCCGCGGCGATTTCTTCGAGGTGCCCGCCGCCTGGGGCCGCTGGCGGCGCATCTACCTCGACGGCGTCAACATGGGAGTGGCGCTGCCGGGGAAGTTTCCCTCCGAGTTCCCCGCCGACTCCGCCACCTACGCCGGCTGGTTTGCGCTGCTCGCCGGGATGCACGCCAACACCCTCCGGCTGTACACCATCCTCCCACCGCCCTTCTACCGCGCGCTTCGGGCCTGGAACCTGACCCACGCAGACCGCACCCTCTGGCTGGTGCACGGGGTGTGGACCGAACTGCCGCCAAAGCACGACTTCGATCACGCCGGCTGGAAGGGAGAGTTCCGGCAGGAGATGCGGCGGGTGGTGGACCTGCTGCACGGCAACGCGACCATCCCGGTGCGGCCGGGCCACGCCGGCGGCCGCTATGACGCGGATGTCTCCCGCTGGACCCTGGGCTACATCCTGGGGCGGGAGTGGGAGCCGTACGCCGTCAAGGCATTCGAGCACCGCTTCCCCACCCGGCAGACCAGTTACCGGGGCCGCTACCTCGAGACCGTCCGGCCGGCGCTCCACATGGACGCCTGGATGGCGCGGGAGTGCGACTACCTGCTGGGCTATGAGGTCGACACCTACAACACCATCCGCCCGATCGCCTACACCAACTGGCCGACGCTGGACCCGCTCATCCATCCGACCGAATCCACCGCCGATGAGGAACGCGCCTGGCGCACCCGGGTGGGCCGGCCGACGGTACGGGACCCGATCGAGTACGAGAACGACGCGATCGGGCTCGACGCGATGCTGATCCGCGCCACCGCGCAGAATCCGGCGGGGTGGTTCGCGAGCTACCACGCCTATCCCTACTATCCCGACTTCCTGCTGTACGATCCCGGCTACGCCACCGCCCGCTCCAGCGAGGGACCGTCGAACTACTTCGGCTACCTGCGGGAGCTCAAGGCCCATCATCGCGGCCTGCCGCTGCTCCTGTCGGAGTACGGCGTCCCCTCCAGCCGCGGCATGGCGCACCGGCAGCCGCAGGGGTGGCATCATGGTGGGCACGACGAGCTGGCGATGGCGCGCATTGACGCCCGGCTCACCCGGGAGATCCGGGAGAGTGGTGCCGCAGGGGGGATCATCTTTGCCTGGCTGGATGAGTGGTTCAAGAAGAACTGGCTGGTGATCGATTACGAGCGCCCGGCGGAGAACACCCGGCAGTGGCACAACGTGGAGGATGCGGAGCAGCACTACGGGATTCTGGGGATGTATGCGGGGGAAAGCACAGCGGTTCGGCGGTTCGGCGGTTCGGTGGAGTCGTGGCGCGCGATGCCATCGCTGGGTGAGACGAATCGGATTTCGCTCCGGGTCGCATCCGATGAGTCGTACGTCTACCTGGCCGTTGGGATCCCGGAGTTCGCGGGCCGGCCCTTCCCTGCCGGCGGCCGACAGGTCGTGATCGCGCTAGACAGCTACCGCGCCGACCGGGGGCAGCGGCGGCTCCCCGGGGGGCTCCTGGCCACGGGGGTCGGGTTCGAGTTCCTCGCGACCTTCCGGGACACCACCGATGCCGAGCTGCGGATCGTGCCGGGCTACAGCCCCTACGTGGGGGGAGAGGCGATCGACTCCCTGGGCGATGACTACGGCCGCTTCGCCCGGCGGCCCATCACCTCGCCCCTGCTCGACGATGGCCGCTTCGACTCGATGTTCGTGATCACCAACCGGGCGCGCTTCGCCCGGGACGGGCGCTTCATCCCGGCCAGCGGCATCAACCGTGGCCGGCTCCGCTTCGGAACGTCCGCCCAGTCCACGCTCTCCGACTGGTACTGGGATCGCGCCGCGGGGATGCTGCAGCTCCGGCTGCCGTGGAACCTGATCAATGTCAGCGATCCCTCCACCCGTACCCTGCTCTTCGAGCGCACGGCGGGGAACGAGATCGGCGCCGCGACCTCCGATGGGTTCCGGATCGGGGTGCTGCTGCTTGGCCCGGACGGAACGCAGATCGAGGCGCTCCCCCGCCCCCGGGCCGACGGCCGGTGGCACGGCGCCGACTTCCGCACCTGGGAGTGGACCGGCTGGACGACTCCCCGCTATCATCAGCGCCTCAAGCCGGTGTACGACTCCCTCAAGGCGGTCTGGTCGCGGCCATGAGCAGGATCCCTGCCTTCGCGTTCGGCGGTCTCGGCCTGGCGGCGCTCTGCGCGGCCGCGCCGCTCCGCGCGCAGTCCCCCGCCGCCGACTCGCTCTGGGCAGCGGGGAACTTCGCCGCCGCGAAGGTCGAGTACGAGCGCGCCCTGCACGACAACCCCGGCTGGGTCCGGGCGCTCTACCGGCTGGGCATCCTGGCCTCGTGGGATGGCCGGCTCGATTCGGCCCTGGCGCTCTTCCGCGACGCCCGGGAGCTGGAGCCGGCCGACGCCGATGTCCGCGCCGCCGAGGCCCGGGTCCTGGCCTGGGACGGCCGGTACGCCGCGGCCATCCTTCAGTATGACTCCCTGCTGGCGGAGAATCCCGAGAATCGGGACGCCCGGTTCGGGCGGGCCCAGGCCAACGCCTGGTGGGGCCGGCACCCCGAGGCGGAGCGGGAATACCTGGCGCTCATCGCGCGCAATCCCGAGGACGCGGAGGCGCTGGTCGGACTGGCCCAGCTGCGGCAGTGGCAGGGCCGTCCCGACGAGGCCAGCCGCTACGCCACGCTCGCGCTCCGGGTGGCGCCGGAGGATCGGGCCGCGCGGGAGGTGGCGCAGCAGGCCCGCGCCCTCAGCCGTCCGCGGCTGGAGCTGACCCTGGGCCTGAGTCACGACTCCGACGACAACAACGTCTGGTGGCAGAGCCTGGCGACCTCGATGGTGCTGGCCGACGGGCTGCGCGGTTTCGCCAGCGTGGGGGCGCTCGAGGCCAGCGATCCGGTCGAGGATGGCGCCACCCGGCTCCACGGCGAGGTGGGCGCCACCCTCAGCCGCGGCAACCTGGGGCTCACCGCGGCGGTGGGGGGCCGGAAGCTGTCGTCGGACTTCGGGATCGACCACTCGGTGGCCACCTGGCGGGCGGGCGCTTCGCTCCGGTTCGGGCCCGGGGCCGGCGCCGGGATCGGCTACGCGCATTACAGCTTCGATGAGACCGCCGGGCTCATCTCCCGCGAGCTCAACGTGGACGAGGTCTCGCTGGACGGTGACGTCGAGCTCACCCGCCGGCTGTCGCTGGGCGTGGGTGCCAGCCGCGGCTGGCTCTCGGATGACAACGCGCGGCAGTCGTTTGTGGTGGCGCTCACCCAGCGGGTCGCGCCGCGGGTGACCGTCGGCCTCTACGGCAGGGCGCTCAGCTACGACTTCAAGGGCGTGGGCTACTTCTCCCCCGATCCCTTCCTGCTGGGCGAGGCGCGCTCCGCCTGGACCCGCGTGGGCGGGCGGTGGGAGACGCGGCTCTCCGGCGGGCTCGGCGTGCAGCAGATCGGGAGCGGCGCCCGGGCCCAGAGCGAGTGGCACGTGGAGGGCCGGGTGGCGCGCCGCTGGGCTACCATCAATGAGGTGGCACTCTCCGCCGGATTCTCCACCAGCGCCGTGAGCAGCACCACCGGCGCCTTCGACTACTACACCATGGCCCTGAGCCTCAGGCTGGGACTCTGATGACCCTGCAACCGCTGCTCGACGAACTGCGCGCCAGCACCCGCGACTTCCTCGCCACCCTCACCGGCGTTTCCCGCTCCGAATGGACCTGGCAGCCGGCCCCGGAGACCTGGTCGCTGTACCAGATCGCGGAGCACACCTGCGTGGTGCAGCGCGGCATCGAGCGGCTCTACGCCGCCAAGCTGCTGGAGCAGCCGATCACCGCGGAGGGTCCCACCCCCCGCTGGACCGATGCCGACATCCGCGAGCGGCTTGGCCGCGGCGGCGACCCGATCCGCGCCCCGGGGATGGTGCTCCCCAAGGGGCGCTGGGCCAGCCAGGAGGAGATCGCGCAGGTCTTCACCGACTCCGCCGAGTCGCTCATCGGCTGGGTGCAGTCGCACCCCGAGGTGGATCTGCGCGCCTACGGCCACATCCACCCGATGATGGGCCAGCTGGACGGGGTGCAGTGGCTGATCATGGTCGCCGCCCACAACCGGCGGCATGCGGAGCAGGTGAAGGCGCTCAGGCGGCGGTATGCGGAGGTGGAGGGGTAGGGAGCAACTGCTCACCACGGAACCACGGGTTACACGGGAAGAGCTTCGAAACTGCCCACCACGGAATCACGGAACACACGGAATGACACGGAATGAACGACTGTATGAACTGCCGTTGTTCACCCAAGTGAAGTCTTCCGTGCGATTCCGTGTATTCCGTGATTCCGTGGTGGGCTTTTGTTGGCGCTTCCGTGGTGAACTTCTCCGAGCCAATCTACGGAACGTAAGTCTCGAAAAAGCCGACGCCGGTGTCCGCGACCGCCCTGCCCCCCACTGATCCGTCCAGCGTGAACTCCCCCCGCATCTGCAGGAAAGTCCGGCCCATGCCGCCCGCGGTCATCCGGGTGGCCTGATGGTCGAGGATGCGAGTGGAGAGGGTGAGGGTGTCTCCCTCGCGGGCGGCCAGCAGGGTGAAGCGCGCGGGGACGCCCCCCTTCCCCGCGCTGTAGCGCACCGCACGCGACCGCAGGATCTGCCGCACGCCGAGTGAATCCACCAGCGCCACGAAGATGGGCGGGGCGCCGGTGCTGGCGAGGGAGTCCTCCGGTGCGTACACCGCGCCGTAGAGCAGGTTGAAGCGCCGGCCGCTCGCCGCGCCCCAGTCCCAGGTGACGTTCCGCCAGACTCCCCAGTTGTGATCATGGTAGGCCGGCGCCTCCGTCAGCGTGCGGCACCGCCCCCCGGTGCAGATGCGGCCGCTGGCGCGGGCCTCGAGGGCGGGCACCACGTAGCCGGAGGGAGTGGCGCCCTCCCGCAGCTCCACCGGCGGGAAGTAGCGGTTGGGCGCCGGGCGGATGTCGAGATCGAAGGTGAGCCCGGTGGCCTCGGCGTGCAGCGAATAGACTCCGCCCCGCTGCCGCACCCGGTTTGGCCCGAGGGTGAGGTCGGCGCTCGTGGTATCGAGGACGATGGACCCCGCCGGGATGTCGGCGGCGTACCGCCGGTAGCGTCCGCCGGGGAGGCGATGGGTGACGAGCAGTTGCCCGCCCCACCGGCCCCGCACCACCTCGCCGCCCACGAGATAGGTGATGTACCACCACTCCTCGGGGCCTGCCGCCACGTTGAAGTAATGCCACTCCCCCCAGGTGGGGTCGGCCACCGGGGGGAGGTGAAAGCGATCCAGCTCGTGGTAGAGCCGCTCCGCGGAGGGATCGATCCACGCGGAATCGGCGGCGTGGTCACTCCACCTCCCCGCCACCACCCGGATGCCGGCGCCCACCTGCTCGGCCCGGCTCGGGATCTCTCCGCCGGCGCGGACCGCCACCGTGCGGTCGCCGCGGCGGAGATAGAGCAGCTTGTTCTCGATGGCGGGGGACACCGCCGCGACCCTCTCCACCTGCCGCGGCCCGCCGAGCAGCTGGCGGGTGAGGAACCGGGCGCGATCGATGCCGAAGAACATCCCGCTCACCCCGCCGGTCCGCATCGCCTCGACATCGATCCCCTGGGGCAGCACCGTCACCTCGCCGCCACCCACCAGGGAGACGTCGCGCGACTGCGAGAGCATCGCCTCGCCGACAGAGAGAAGGACGATCATTACCCCGACGCCAAGCCCGTAGCCCAGCAGCAGGAAGAGGGAGCGGCCCTTCTTCACGACCAGGTGGCGGAACGCGAGGATGGTGATCACCGCGCGGTGTCTCCCACCACCACGCCGTCCAGCATGTGGATCACCCGTCCCGCCTCGGCCGCGAGGCGCTCGTCGTGGGTGACGACCAGCAGGGTGACGCCGTCATGCGAGAGCCGGCGGAAGAGGTCGAGGATGCCGCGGCCGGTGGCGGCATCGAGCTCGCCGGTGGGCTCGTCGGCCAGGATGAGCGCGGGGCGGTTGGCGAGCGCCCGGGCGATGGCCACCCGCTGCATCTCTCCCCCCGAGAGCTGGGTGGCCCGGTGATCGGCCCGCGCGGCGAGGCCCACGTAGTCCAGCAGTTCCAGCGCCCGGGCGCGCCGCTCCTCCCGGCCGGCGCCGGCCTCCGCCATGGGCAGTTCGACATTCTCCCGCGCGGTGAGCACCGGCAGCAGGTGGAACCGCTGGAAGACGAAGCCGAGGCGGGTGAGGCGGAGCCGCGTGAGGGCGCGGTCGCTCAGTGCGTGCAGCGCGATGCCCCCCAGCTCCACGCTGCCGCGGGACGGGGTATCGATCCCGCCGAGCAGTTGCAGCAGGGTGGACTTGCCGCAGCCGGAGGGCCCGACGATCGCGGCATAATCGCCCTGGCGCACGGTCAGGGAGACCCCGCGGAGGGCGTGGACCACCTCCCCGTTCATCGGGTAGTCCTTGGCCAGGTCGGTGGCGACGAGGGTGCTCAGGTGGCCTCCGTGCGAAGGGTCGCGGCGATCGGCGCCCGCGCCGCGACCAGCGCGGGATAGGCGCCGGCGAGGACACCGGTGAGGAGCAGCACCGCCGCCGCGAGCAGGAGGCTCCGCGGCTCCGGCACGAAGAAGGAGATCGCGGCGGGGAGGCCGGGAAAGCTGGTGAGGATCCGGTCGAGGAAGCGGGCGGTGATCACCCCGAGCCCGACACCCAGCGCGCCCCCGATCGCGGTGAGCAGCGCCCCCTCGAGCATGACCCCGCGGACGATTGTCCCCCGCGCGATGCCAATGGCCCGGAGGGTGGCGATCTCACCCAGGCGCTCGTTCACGGTGATGGTCATGAGGGTGGCCACGAGGAGCACGGTCACCCCGAGGCTGATCACGCCGAGGATGTAGGAGAGCTGGCGGAAGTAGACCAGCCGCTCGCGGAAGCGGATGACGAGATCGGTCACGCTGTTGACCTCGAGCGCCGGGAGCTGCTGGCGCAGCCGGGTGGTGACGGCCTCCGCCTGCTGGTCCCGGTGCACCCGAACCACGAGGACGGAGACCCGATCCTCGGCGCGGGCGTGGGCCAGCGACTGCATCACCGGCAGCAGGGTGCCCACCGAGGGCTGGCCCCGGTAGTCGTAGAGCCAGCGGACCATCCCCCGCACCACCAGCCGCCGCTCCACCCCGGCGAGGGCCATCTGGGGATCGAGCCCGCTCGCGAGCGTCACGGTGTCACCGATCGTGGCACCCAGGAGCCGGGCGGCGGGCTCGCTCAGGAGGAGGCCGGTGGTATCGGCGGCGCCGAGGTCGGCGCCGGACTCCAGCTGGTAGATGGCCTGCGCGGCGGGATCGATGCCGTAGCCGAAGAGCGTGGTCAGCGCATCGCCGCGGCGGGCATAGACCGCGCCGCCCAGCATCGGGCCGACCGCGGCCACCTCCGGGTCGGCGGCGATGAGATCCCGGATGGCGCCGGCCCGGGGAATCGTCGCCTCGGTATCGAAGGGGAGGGTGCCCTTGGGGGAGATCCGGAGCTGGTACCCGCGCCCGAGGAGCAGTTGCTCGAAGGAGCGCTCGATGCCGCCGGCCAGGAGCACCATGTCGAGCAGCATGGCCGTGGTCACCATGATCCCCGCGAGGGCGAGGGCGGTCCGGATGGGGTGGCGGAAGAGGTTACGGATCACGCGTGCATCCCCATCGGAGAACGGGGAACGGAGAACGGTATCGATCCTACTCCCGTTCCCCGTTCCCCGTTCTCCGTTCTCCCGTGGTTCACCCCCGCCCCCACAGCATGAGCGGACTGGTCCGCACCAAGCGCAAGGCGGCGAGACTCCCCGCCACCACTCCGAGCCCGAGCGAAAGCGCGACGCTGAACCGGAGCGTCGCCCCGGTCACCACGGAGAACACCAGGGTGGTATCGAAGAAGCGCTGGTAGTAGAGGTTGGTGACGGCGCTGGCGCCGAGCGCCAGCAGTACCCCGAGCACCGAGCCGAGCGCCGCCACCAGCAGCGCCTCGAGCAGGAGGGCGGTGAAGATCGTGAGCCGGCTGATGCCGGTGAAGCGCATCACCGCCGCGTCCCGGCGCCGCTCCTCGACCTTGAGCAGCATGATGCAGAGCAGGAAGACCGCGCTCGCCACCACGGAGATGATGGCGATGGCCTGGTGGAACCGGCTCACCACCCGGAAGGTCTGGGACGACTCGTTCGCGATCTCCGCGGAGGGAAAGGCCCGGTAGCCGAAGGCGATCTGGTTGAGCTCGCGGGCGGCGGCATCGGCGGGGACGCCCGGGGCCAGCGCCACCCCGAACCGGTCCACCCGGTCGGGGGCGCCGAGCAGCGCCGCCAGGTCGGGCAGGTGGAGCCGGAGGTAGAGCTCGCGGCGGGTGATGATCGAGGGATCGGCGGCGGGCTCGTAGATGGCGGTGACGACGGCCCAACGGTCCAGCCCAGCCGGGTCGAGCCCCAACTCGAGGGTATCCCCCACCGTGGCGCCGAGGCGATCCGCCAGCCGGCGCTCGAGCGCCACCGGAACCGGCAGGGAATCGCCACCTGCCAGCAGCGCGACCAGCGCGATCAGGTGCATGGCGCCCAATCTACCCACTCTTGGCCCCACGCCGGTCCAACGTTAGTGTTGAGCACCCCATGACACGCTTCGAGACACCGCGGGTCGCCGTGGTCGGGGCCGGAGAGATCGGCCGGGGCTGGGCCGCGCTCGCCATCGCCGCGGGGTGGCCGGTCACGATCTACGACGCCGACGCCGATACCCTGGCGCCCGCCGCCGACGCCATCGCCGATCGGGTGGTGGCGCTGCTGCGCGCCCGGCGCGCGGACCCCGGCGTGGCCGAGGCGGCGCTCAACCAGATGGTGGTGGGGCGGAGCCTGCTGCAGGCGGTCTCGGACGCCGACTGGATCATCGAGGCCGTGCCCGACGACCTCCAGGTCAAGCTCAAGGTGCTGCAGCTCGCCGAACAGGTGGCGCGGCGGGCGGCGATCCTCACCAGCAGCGCCAGCGGCTTCGGCCCCACCCACCTGGGCAGCCGGCTGGAACGCCCCGAACGGTTCCTGGTGGCGCATCCGCTGGATCCCGTCGAATACATGCCGCTGGTCGAACTGGTCCCCAGCCCCCGCACCGATCCCGAGGTGGTGGAGGACATCCGCTTCTGGCTCAGCATGCTGGGGCGGGCGCCGATCGTCCTCCGGAAGGAAGTGCCCGGCAACATCGCGGCGCGGCTCACCGCGGCGCTCTGGCGGGAATGCATCCAGCTGGTGGTGGATGGGGTGCTGGATGTGGAGGACCTGGATCGCGCGGTGACGGTGGGACCGGTCCTCGGCTGGGCGGCCACCGGGCCGCACCTGCAGCAGCACCTCGCCGCCAATCGCTACGGCCTCGAGCTCTACCTCTCGAACCTGTTCTCCGCCAACGAGCCCATCTGGGCCTCGCTGGCCGAGTGGAAGCACCTGAACCCCGAAGACCAGAAGCGCCTGATCAAGCTGATCGACCGCGCCTACTCCAAGCACTCCTCCGAGCTCAAGGAGGCCCGCGACGCGAGGCTGATCCGACTTCTGGAGGCCATCAGGGGGTAGCCCTACCGCCGGAAGGGATGCTCCACGGCAAAGTAGAGAAACACCGCGTCCTCCCCCCGCGTCGGTCCCACCCCGAAGGTGTAGGCCACGCCCGGCACCACCTGCCAGTCACCCGCCAGATTGAAGGACCACCGCACTCCCGGGTTGAGCCAGGCCTCTTCCTCCGCGGTGGTGCGCCCATCCCCGATCACATCATCCCCGCGGCTCCAGATCCCTTCCACGAGCAGGTTGAGCCTCGGATGCAGCGACCAGATCAGGCTGCCGCCCAGGCCCAGTTCGAGCGTAGTCGCGGCATCGCCGGCCGGGTTTTCCGCCCGGGGCACGATCGTGCCGATGACGTTGGCCACCGCCGTGAGCCGGGGCGCGAAGTTCCAGGCGACCGGCAGCGCCGCCTGCACCCCGAAGCCGCCGGTGCCCCGCCCAGCCCGGGCCGAGCCGGTGGGCAGGAGCGCCGAGAGCCGCGGACTCATGGCCAGCGCATGCTCCGCGCTTCCCATCAGCTGCAGCCGGTAGTGGAGCATCACGTCTCCCAGGCCGGTGTCTCCGGCGCGCTCCAGCGGCACCGTGTAGCTGAGCTGATGCCGGATGCCTCCGAGCGGCCACTCCTGGGTGAAGGCGGAACCCCACTCCCCGGGGCGGCGGTGGGCGAAGGTGGCGATGTGGTGGACCACCCCCGCCTCCTGATTGTACGCCTCCTCGATCAGGAAGCTGTTGTCCTGGATGATCTTCTCCTGCGCCGCGACGAGGGGGCCGGGAAGCGAGAGGAGCAGGGCCGCAACGCTGAGCGCCGCGACGGAGCGAGGGGCGGGCAGGGTCATGAGAGGGATCCCGGTAGCGAGCAGAGCAGCATGAGGGCGAGTTCATTGGCGATCACCTGGTCCCGCTTCCCGATCCGGAGCCGCACCGGCCCGGCGAAGGGCTCGCGGGCCACCACCTTCACCCGCGCGCCCGGCACCAGCCCCGCCCCGCTCAGGTAACGCAGCCGGTCCGACTGGCTGGTGTGGACCCGGCGGATCTCCGCCTCCTGCCCCACCGGCACGTCGGCGAGGGGGACATAGACCATCTCCGCGAGGCTCCCGTCGGGACCGGGGATCGGATCGCCGTGGGGATCCTCGAGCGGATCGCCGAGCACCTTGGCCATCCGCTCCACCAGCGTGTCGGAGACGGCGTGCTCCAGCCGCTCGGCCTCGTCGTGGACGGTGTCCCAGGTGTACCCCAGGTGGGCCACGAGGTAGGCCTCGATCAGGCGATGACGCCGGAGCATCCGGAGCGCCACCCGGCGGCCGTCGGCGGTGAGGGTCACGCCCCGGTAGGGCGCGTGATCCAGCAGCCCCTGCTCCGCCAGCCGGCGGATCATCCCGCTGACCGAGGCGGGGGCCAGGTCCAGCGCCTCGGCCAGCTGGTTGGTGCCCGCCGGCTCTCCATCCGCCGTCAGGTGATACACCGCCTTGAGATAGTCCTCGGCGGAGCGGGTCAGGGTGTCGCGCGGGAGGTCGGCCGTCATGCGGGGCTCCGGGGCGAGAGGGCGCGCAATCCGTTGGCGATGACCAGGAGGCTCGCTCCCATGTCGGCGGCGACGGCCATCCAGAGCGTCGCCTGCCCGAAGAGGGCGAGGACCAGGAACACCGCCTTGAGCCCGAGGGCGAAGACGATGTTCTGGCGGATGAGCATGAGGGTGAACCGGCTGTGGCGCACCGCCGGCGCCAGCAGGCCCAGGTCATCCCCCATGAGGGCGATATCGGCGGTCTCGATCGCGGCGTGGGTGCCGGCGGCGCCCATCGCGATGCCGACGGAGGCGGCGGCCAGCGCGGGGGCGTCATTGACGCCGTCTCCGACGACGGCCACGCGGGCCCCGGCGGCCTCCAGCTCCCGCACCGCGGCGTGCTTCTCCTCCGGGAGCAGCCGGGCCCGGACCTCGGTGATCCCCACCTCCGCGGCCACGGCGCGGGCGACGGTCTCGCTGTCGCCGGTGAGCATCACGATGCGTCCGATCCCCGCCTGGCGGAGCGCCGCGACCGCGCCCGCGGCGCCGTGGCGCACCCGATCGGCCACGGCGACGACGCCGAGGGGGCGGGTGCCGTCGGCCACGAGGATGGCGGTGCGGCCATTCGACTCGAGGCGATCAAGGAGGGCGTGCACGTCATCACGGCAGGCGCCGACCTCGTCGCAGAGGCGGCGGTTTCCCAGCACCAGCTCCCGGCCCTCGACGTTGCCCCGCGCGCCCCAGCCGGGGAGCGCCCGGAACTCCGCCGCCTCCGCGAAAGCGAGCCCGCGCGCCGTCGCGGCCGCGGCAATGGCTTGGCCGACCGGGTGCTCGGAGTGCCGCTCCACCGAGCCGGCCAGGCGGAGCAGTTCGCCCTCATCCAGGCCATCCACCGGGATGACCTCGGTGACGGCCGGCTTTCCCTCGGTGAGGGTCCCGGTCTTGTCGAAGGCGACGGCATCCACCCGCGCCAGCGCCTCGAGCCGGGCGCCGCCCTTGATCAGCACCCCACGCCGGGCGGCACCGGCGAGTGCGCTGACCAGCGTCACCGGCGTGGAGATGACCAGCGCGCAGGGACAGGCGATCACCACCATGGCCAGGGCGCGGTAGAGCCACTCCTGCCAGGGGCCCGCGCCGGCGAGCGGGGGGAGCACCGCGATCAGGGCCGCGAGCGCCAGGACCGCCGGCGTGTACACCCGGGCGAAGCGGTCGATCAGGCTCTGCACCGGCGCCCGCGCCGCCTGGGCATCCTCCACCGCGTGCAGGATGCGGGCGAGGGTGGTGTCCTCCGCCCGCGCGGTGGTGCGCACCTCGAGCAGGCCGTGGCCGTTGATGGTGCCGGCGAAGACCAGCGCCCCGGGGCCCTTGTCGGCGGGGACCGACTCGCCGGTAATGGGCGCCTCGTTGAGGGCCGAGTGCCCGTTCAGGATCACGCCGTCGAGGGCGACCCGCTCCCCCGGCCGCACCCGGATCCGTTCCCCGAGCTTCACCTGCGCCACCGGGACCACCTGATCGCCGCCGAGACGGATCACCTGGGCCTCCGGCGGCGAGAGCTGCAGCAGCGCGCCGATGGAGCGCCGCGCGCGGCCCACCGCCCATTCCTCCAGCAGCAGCGCCACGGCAAAGAGGAAGAGCGCCGAGGCCCCCTCCCCCCACTCCCCGATCACCGCGGCGCCCACCGCGGCGATGGACATCAGCGCATGCATGTCGGGAGAGAGCCGGCGGAGCGCGCGGAGCCCGCGGGGCACCACGTACCACCCCCCCGCGATCATCGCCGCCGCGAGGAGGCCGACCGAGAGGGTGCGGGCACCGGCGAACCAGTCGGCGGCGAGCCCGGCGGCGAGGAGCAGCCCCGAGAGCACCGCGGCGCGGAGCGGGCCCGCGGGCCGGGTGTCGCCCTGGTCGTCGGGGCGCACAGGATACCCGGCGGAGGCGAGCATGCGGGCGATCTCCCCGCGCGACGGCCCGTGCTCCGGCAGCCGCACCCGCACCTCGCCCTTGAGCACATCCACCTGCACCTCCTCCACCCGGCCGCCGGCGGTGAGGGTGCGGCTGATGGTCGCGGCGCAGCTGGGGCAGTCGATGCCCGAGACCCGGAAGAGGAGCGCGGTGCTCACGCCACCAGCCGCCACACCTGCGCCACCAGGAAGCAGAGGGTGAAGCCGAGCACGAGGGGCAGCACCACCGAGAGCACCGTCCAGCGGGTGCTGCCGGTCTCCTTGTAGATGGTATAGATGGTGGTGCTGCACGGATTATGGAGCAGCGAGAAGAGCATCAGGTTGATGCCGGTGAGCGCCGTCCACCCGGCGCCCTTGAGCAGGCCGGCCACCTGCAGCTGGCTGTCGAGCTCGAACATCACCCCGTCCCCGGGGCCGACGCCCGCCACCCGCGCGGTGAGCACGGTGAGCATGAGCACGGTCGGGATGACGATCTCGTTGGCCGGGATGGCCACGACGTACGCCAGCAGGATCACCCCGTTGAGCCCGATGAGCAGGCCGAACGGATCGAGGGCGCCGACCGCGTGCTCCGCCAGGCTCAGTCCACCCACCTGCACGTTGCCGATGAGCCAGATCACCGCACCCGCCGGCGCCGCGAACACCACCGCGCGCCACAGCACGATGAGGGTGCGGTCGATCAGCGAGGTGTAGAGGGTGCGGAGGATGCTGGGCGGCCGGTAGGGCGGCAGCTCCAGGCTGAAGGTCGTCGCCTCGCCCCGCAGCACCGTGCGGGTGAGGAGCCAGGAGGAGAGGAACATCATCAGGATGCCGAGCACCGCCACGCCGACCACCGCCGAGGCGGAGGCGAGTCCCGCCAGCGCCGGGGGCGCGAGGGCGCCGATGAAGATCGAGGCGATCAGAATCTGCGTCGGCCAGCGGCCGTTGCAGAGGGAGAAGTTGTTGGTGATGATCGCCACCAGCCGCTCCCGCGGGCTGTCGATCACCCGGGTGGCCACCACCCCCGCCGCGTTGCAGCCGAAGCCCATGCACATCGTGAGCGCCTGCTTGCCGTGGGCGCCGGCGCGGCGGAACATCGCGTCCAGGTTGAACGCCACCCGCGGCAGGTAGCCGAAGTCCTCGAGCAGGGTGAAGACCGGGAAGAAGATCGCCATGGGGGGCAGCATCACGCTGATCACCCACGCGGTGGCAAGGTACACCCCGTCGAACAGGAAGCCGTTGATCCACCCCGGGAGCCCGACGGCCGTGCCCAGCCCCTTGAGCCAGGGGTGGGCCTGGTCGATCAGCAGGTCCGCCAGCATGGCGGAGGGAACGTTGGCCCCGGCGATCGTGAGCCAGAAGACCACCGTGAGGATCAGCAGCATGAGCGGGAAGCCGAAGAGCCGGCTGGTGAGCAGCTGGTCCAGCTTCCGGTCGAAGTCGAACTTGGCCCGCCGCACGCCGCGGAGCTCCACCCGCCCCGCGATCAGCTCCGAGGCGCGGTAGAGCCCCTCCGCCAGGCTGTCCTCGAAGCTGGGCTTGAGCCGCCAGCGGAGGGCGTTGACCGTCTCCAGCAGCGCCGCGCCCAACTCGGGGCTGGCCACCCGCACCGCCCCCGCGCCTTCATCACCCAGCATCCCCTCGGCGATGCCGGACTCGATCCGCTGGTCTCCCTGCAGCAGGCGGAGCGCCACCCAGCGGGCATTGGGAAGCCCCGGGAACGCCGCCGTGACCGCCGGGACGACCTCGCGGAGCACCGTATCCACCTCGGGGGGATAGGCCTCCACCCGGAACGGAGTGGTGGCGCGTTCCCCCTTGGCGACCGCCAGCATGGCATCGAGCAGCGCGGGAATCCCCTCGCTGCTGCGGGCCGATGCCGCGACCACGGGTACGCCGAGCTCGCGCTCCAGCTTGGCGGGGTCGACCGCGATGCCGTGGCGCCGGGCCTCGTCCATCAAGTTGAGGCAGATGACCACCCGGTCGGTGATCTCGAGGATCTGCAGCGTCAGGTGGAGGTTCCGCTCCAGCCGGGTGGCGTCGAGCACCACCACCGTGACGTCGGGCCCGCCGAAGAGCAGGAAGTCGCGCGCGACCTCCTCGTCGGTGCTGCCCGCCTGCAGGCTGTAGGTGCCCGGCAGGTCCACCAGCCGGATCTTCCGGCCGCCATGCTGGAACACCCCTTCGGCCCGGGAGACGGTCTTGCCCGGCCAGTTGCCGGTGTGCTGCCGAAGCCCGGTGAGCGCGTTGAACACGGTGCTCTTGCCGGTGTTCGGATTGCCGGCCAGCGCCACCAGGAAGTCGTGACGGCCGGCGCGGCTCTGCAGCTGGACCAGCTGCTGGCCCTTGCCCGGGCGCGGAAGGGTGGGAGCGCTCATCTCAGGACGCCGCCTGCGTGAGCCGCGGTTCCACCTGGATCAGCTCCGCCTGGGTCCGGCGCAGCGCGATGAGCGCGCCCCGGATGTCGTAGGCCACCGGATCGCCGCCGGGGCTCGCGTATTCCACCGTGATCAGGGTGCCGGGCACGACGCCGAGATCGAGCAGGCGGCGACGCTGCGGCCCCTGGCAGGCGGCGGAGATGCGGACCACCTGGGCCGCCTCGCCCGGCGCGAGCCCGGCCAGCGTGCCGTGCACCCGCTCGTCGAGCTGGTCGCCCGGCGCGAGCGGCACGGCGGTGATCTGGTCGCCGACCACCCGCGGCAGGGTGTGCACCCGGCCATCAAAGCGGAATCGCACCCCCTGGGGGTCGCTCTCCAGCACCCTGAGGCCCACCCCGGGCCGGAGGCCGAGCGCCAGCAGCCGCTCGAAGGGCTCGCGGGGCTCGTCCTCGAGGTGGATGACCCGCACCGCCTGTCCCGCGGCGAAGGCCGGAAGGGCTCGGCCATCGGCGGCCGGCAGCTCGCCGGTGCTGGTGGGGATGGGATCGCCGTGGGGATCGTAGCGGGGGTTGCCCAGGGTGGCGGAGAGCCGCTCCGCCTCCGCCGCGGAGATGGCATGCTCCCGCCGCTCCGCCTCCTCGTGCCAGTCCGCCGGCGCCATCCCGGTCTGGTCCGCCAGGTAGCGCTCCAGCAGCCGGTGGGTGCGCACCATGCGCAGGGCGTACTCGCGCCCGGCGGGGGTAAGGGACAGCCGCCCCGCCTCGCTCGTGGCCAGTCCCTGGTCCACCAGCCGCTCCACCAGGCGCATGGCGTGGCCGCGTCCCACCTCCAGCGCGCCGGCCAGGCTCTCGACCGTGGCGGGCCGGGTCCCTTCATCCATCTGCCGCACCTGCTTGAGCGCATCCTCCAGCCAGACCCGCTCGGTCATCCGGTAGAGGCGCACCCAGCGGGCGATCACCCCCCGGCGCGGCCAGAGCAGCACCGCGGCCACGGCGACGAGCACGAAGAAGACCGCGAGGGCGACGATGGGGGACACTGGGGGCACAGCGGGAACCTGCACGGGCACTCCGGAAATAGGCTGGAGCAAATAGTTATTTCGTGCATACGAAATGTCAAGGGTGGTGCGGCCGCCGCAGAGATGGGCGGCCGGTCAGAGCAGTTCGAGGAGGGGGGTGAGGATCCGCTCGGTCAGGCCCCACACCACCCCCTGGGAGAGGTGGTAGGCGGGGAAGGTGCGGTCCTCCCCACGGAGGAAGAGGGTGGTGTCGCGGTAGATCGTCGGGTCGCGCAGTTCGGCGAGCGGCACCCAGAACGCCTCCGCCACCTCGGAGCTCGGCGCGACCGGGGGCCGGTCCGGCAGGGCAAAGACATAGGGTCGGACGATGATCAGCCGGGGGAGCGGCGTCCGGGGCCAGACATCATCGAGCACCCCGATGAGCTGGTCCCGCGCCAGCACGCAGCCGACTTCCTCGACGGTCTCCCGCATGGCGGTGGCGCAGAGATCGGCATCGTCTGCCGCATCCAGCCGTCCCCCCGGCAGCCCGAGGTGGCCGGACCAGGGGTCGCCGGCCCGCTCGGCCCGGCGGATCAGGAGGACGGCATCAGGATTGGGGGTGATGATGACGGCGACGGCGGCACGCTGCTGGTCGGGGTCGTCGTCGGGCCCTGCGAGCGGCGGCCGGCTCGAAAGCGCGGAGGCGAGCCGGAGATGCAGCGACATCAGTGGCAGCCGCACCCGCCTCCGCCACAACCCCCGCCCCCGCCGCCGCCGGTGATCTTCGGCGGGCCCAGGGTGGAGAGGTTGAAATCGGAGTGGCCGCTGGACTGGCGGGCCGGCGCCGACATCCGGCGCTCGACCTTGCGGCTGTCGCAGCCGGGGCAGGCGACCCGGGTCTCGCCGCGCACCAGGCGCTCGAAGTCCTTGCCGCAGGCGGGGCAGTGATATTCGTAGATGGGCATGGGGGAGAATATAGGCGATTGGGCGATCAGGCGATTGGGCCGTACGCGCGAATCGCCCAATCGCCTGATCGTCTCACCGCGTCCCTACGGGCAGACGCTTCCGGTCCAGGTTCCCTGGTCGGAGCTGTTGGGATCGTTCCAGGTGCCGGAGACGGTGGACCCGTTGCGGCTGCCGGTGGCGAGGACCTGCTGGGTGCCGGGGAAGAGCACGGTGATGTTGCCGCCGCCGATGCTCCCGTCGAGCGGAAGGTTGGTGCCGCTCAGGGAGGAGATGGCCTGTCCCAGGATCTTGTTGCCGTCCACCACGAAGTTCCACAGCCCCTGGTCGTCGCCGGTGTAGCTGCCGCAGAAGGCGGTGGCG
>CAZPER010000051.1:0-27931 GCA_964585655.1 uncultured Gemmatimonadaceae bacterium
CCAGTGCTTCACCTCGTCCCCCGGGCGATCCCCGACGGCGTTGATGAACACCACCGCCGGCAGCTGCTCGCCGCGCTTCATCCCCGGCGGGGCGTAGAGGTCGAAGGTGAGATCGCCGGCCGCGCGTCGCAGGTACGGGATGTCCGGCCGGAGGGTCACCCGCTTCGTCGCGGGGACGTCATACACCACCCCCCAGTGGGTGGGACTCAGTTCGGAGGAGGCCTGCTGGGCACCGAGCGGGGCGAACGCGGCGCATGAGAGGGTGGCCGCGAAGGACAGGACGGAACGCATGAGGCGGCTCGAGGGAGGCGGGTGGCCGGGCGTTGCAGCCCGGGACGGTGACCGACGCTGCTCGCCTCCCTGTACGGCCCCTTTCCGGGGCCGGTTTCCTCAGCTGATGGTGCGGCGGATGAAGGCGCGCACTCCGATGGTGCCGAGCGCGAGGGTGGCGAGCGTGAGGGCGCCGAGGAAGGCCCAGGGGGGCATGTGCGGCAGGTCGGGGGTGAGGGCCGCGCGGAGTCCTTCGCTCATGTAGACCAGCGGGTTGATCAGCACCAGCACCTGCAGCCAACGGATGGGGTGCAGCAGCGCCCACGGGTAGTAGACGCACCCGAGGAACGTGATCGGGACGACCACGACCGCGAACATGAGGCCGATCTGCTGCGGCCGCACGATGGTCCCGAGGGCCAGCCCAAGCGCGCCCGCGGTGAGGCTGGCGAGCAGCACGACCGCCACGAGCAGGGGCCAGCTCGCGACCCGGATCTCCACCGGGGTGGCCGGGATGAGCGCCACGAGGGGGAACACCACCAGCCCCGCAATCACCCCCTGCACCGCCCCCATCACCAGCTTCTGCAGCGCCACCAGCGCCACCGGCACCGGGGCCAGGATGCGGTCCTCGATTTCCCGGGTGCCGCCCAGCTCCATCGAGAGCGGCAGCGCCACCGCGGAGATGCCGGTGAAGACCATCCCCACCGCCACCAGGCCCGGCACCACCACCGTCGCGTAGCTGACGCCCATGGCCCCCGGCTGGAAGCCGGACCCGATCATGGGGAAAACGTAGGTGAACACGAAGACGAAGAGCAGCGGGTTCATCACCGTGCGGGTGATGAGCGGGAGGAAGCTCCGGCGCAACACCCGGAGGTCCCGGAGCACCATGCCCCACAGGGGAGCGAGGTAGGCGCTAGTCACGCAGCTCCCGCCCGGTGAGCTGGATGAAGACCGTCTCCAGCGTCGGCTCGTGCACCGCGACGTCCCGCAACCCCGCCGGTACCGCCAGCTCGACCAGCCGCGGCAGCAATCCGTCCCGCGAGGCGGCAAAGACCCGGAAACCGGTCGCGGTGGGCTGCACGGTGCGCACCCCGGGGAGCGCCCCCGCGGCTCCAATCAGTCCCGCGTCCTGCCGCTCCAGCACCAGCTCGATCACCGACTCGGCGCCCACCCGGCGCTTGAGGTCGGCCGGCGTGCCCTGCACCAGGATTCGGCCGTGATCCATGATCGCGAGCCGGTCGCTCAGCCGGTCCGCCTCTTCCATGTAATGGGTCGTAAGCAGCACGGTGACGCCCTCCGCCTTGAGGCCACGCACCACCTCCCAGAGCGCCAGCCGGCTCTGGGGATCGAGTCCCGCGGTCGGTTCGTCGAGGAAGAGCATGCCGGGGCGGTGGGCCAGCGCCCGCGCGATCTGCACCCGCTGCGCCAGGCCACCGGAGAGCGCAGCCGCCATGCTGCCGGCGCGGTCCGACAGGTGAAAGCGCTCCAGCAGCTCCGCCGCACGGGCCCGCGCGGCGGCGGCGGAGAACCCGAAGTAGCGACAGTGGAAGTAGAGGTTCTCCTCGACCGTGCAGGCGCGGTCGAGGGTGTTGTGCTGGGTGACGACCCCGATCCCCCGCTTGACCAGCGCCTCGTCGCGGCGGACATCGCGCCCGCCCACCTGCACGGCGCCGCTGGTGGCGCGGACCCGGGTGGTGCAGACGCCGACCGTGGTGGTCTTCCCCGCGCCGTTGGGCCCGAGCAGCGCAAAGATCTCCCCCGAGGCTACTTCGAGATCGATCCCCGCCACCGCCTCGATCACCGGCGGACCCGGAAAGGTCTTGGTCAGCCCGGCGATCAGGAGTGCGGAGGGCACGGGCTCAGGCGCGGACGCGCCGCTCCGCCAGGTAGGCGTTCCGGCCGCGGACCACGGCGTCCACCAGCGGCGCCGGGCTGAAGCGGACGGGATCGGTGCAGGGGAGCCCCGTCTCGCGGCTGGCCGCCTCGCAAGCCGCCCGGGCCTCCGCCTCGGTCAGGTCGAAGGTATTGAGCGCGATCCCGAGCGTCGTCGTGGGGTGGACGAAGCCGGCAACCGTCTCGTACAGCCGCACGTACTCCGAGAGCGGCGGAATCTTGAGCCAGGAGGCCTGGCGATAGTCTCCGATATACTCGCGGGTCGCCTGGTGGCAGAGAATGAGGGCATCGGGGCAGGCGCCGTGCAGCAGGCCGCAGGTGACCCCGGAGTACCCGGGGTGGTTGAGGCTCCCCTGCCCCTCCACCAGCACGATGTCCGCGTCCTTGCTCCCTTCCAGCACCAGCCACTCCGCGGCACCGGCGATGAAGTCCGCCACCACCGCGTCCACCGCGATGCCCCACCCTTCGATCATGATCCCGGTCTGGCCGGTGGCCACGAAGCGGGTGCGGAGCTGGCGGGCGTTCAGGTCCTTCACGATCTGCAGCTGGCTCGTCATCTTGCCGACGTTGCAGTCGGTGCCCACGGTGAGGATGACGTAGGGCTCCACCTCCTTGGCCTTGCCGGACGCCACCGGCAGGCTGGCGGGCGGGCGGCGCAGGTCGTGGATGGCGCGGCCGCGCGCCTTGGCCCGGGCGGCGAGGGCCGGCTCGTCGCTGAGGAAGGTGTGCAATCCGCTCCAGAGGTCGCACCCGGCGTCCAGTGCCTCGAGCAGCCAGTCGCGCCACTCGTCGGGCAGCCGGCCCCCCATGGGGGCGATGCCGATGAGCACCTGGTCCGGCTTCCGGGCCAGCCCCTCCCGCATGGAACCGACGATCGGGATGTCGCCGCCGAAGCCGAGCACCTGCTGCACCGTCTGGCCCGCCGTGGCGCGGTCCACCACTGCCGCGATGCGGTCGGGGAGGTAGCGGATGACGGAGTTGGCGGTCTTGGAGGTGAGCGGGCCGAATTCACCATCGGCCAGGATCAGGAAGCGGGTGCCGTGCATGGGGCGCCGGGGTCCGGGGGAACGGGAAACGGGAAACGGGGAACAAGGAACAGGGAACGGGGCGTAAGGTAAGCGAGGGAGGTCCAGGGGGAAACGGCGGGGGACGGCAACGGGGCCCACCGTGTCGGCGAGCCCCGTCCGTGTCCCGTGCCCCGTGCCCAGGGGTTACTTCTTGTCGTCCTCGTCCTCCACTACCTCCGCCTCCACCGTCTCCCCGGCGCCCTTGCCGATCTGCTTGGCGGGCCCGCCACTGCCGGCGCCGAGGACGCCCATCTTGGCCTTGAGCTCGAGCAGCTGCTGGTCCGGGGCGCCCTTGTACTCCAGCGCCTGGAACTGCTGCGCCAGGCTGTCGCCCTCGAACTCGTTCTGCAGCTCGGCGGCGGCGATGGCCTTCCGCTCCTGCTGCTCGATCTTCTCGGTCATCCGCTCGAACGACTCAAAGGCGGACTTGTCCGACATCCCCGACATCGTCTCCTGGATGCGCTGCTGGGCCTCGGCCCGCCGCGCCCGGGCGATCAGGATGTTCTTCTTCCGCTTGGCTTCCTCGATCTTGTCGTTGAGCGAGCGCAGCGAGCCCTTGAGGTTCTCGGTCTCGGCCTTGTGCTTGACCCAGGTCTCGTGCAGCTGCTGGGCCCCCTGCATGGCCTCGTTGTAGCGCAGCAGCGCCTGCTTGGCGAGGTCGTCCCGCCCCTCCTGGACGGCCAGCATGGCGCGGCGCTCCCAGTCCTCCGCCTGCTTCCGCATGGCTTCGGCATCGGCCTGGAGCTTCTTCTCGTCCGCGATGGCGGAGGCCACCTGCTGCTTTGCCTTGGCCAGCTGGCCCTTCATGTCCGTGATCAGCTGGTTGAGCATCTTCTCGGGATTCTCGGCCCGGGAGATGAGGTCGTTGATGTTCGACCGAAGCAGGGTGGACAGACGGTCAAAGATCCCCATGCGGTGTCACTCCCGGTACGGCGCCAGCGCGCCGAGATGCGTGGCCAGGGCGAGCGTCAGGGAATCGAAGCTCGCCTCGAATTCGGTGAAGTCCAGGTTTTCCAGCTCGAGCGTGTCCACCAGCACCACCCGGTCGCCCTCCAGGCCGTAGGCGCCGTGCACCAGGTCGCGGGCGTTGTAGCCGAGGAGCTCGCGGCAGAGTTCGGCCTGCCGCCCGGCGCCCGTGGGCAGCGTCATCACCGTCACCCGCAGGATCACGACCGGCGGGGCGAAGTGCACCACCACCTCCGCGCCGGCGGTGGTCCGGACCACCCAGATGCCCGGCTGCAGCTCCCGGATTTCGGCGGAGCCGCTGTCCAGCCGGTAGAGGAACCCCTCGATGTCTTCCTTGCTGCGCATCAGCCGCCTCCTTGGGCGGGGCGAGAGCACCCCTGGGACAATCTAATCAGCCCGGCCGCGCCCGGGCCGAAGCCCGCGCGCCGCCGCCGCCTCCCGGAGCAGTCGTTCCACCCGGGTCACCCGCCCCTCGAGCTCGGCGAGGTCCGCCATGAGCTGCCCCTGCGCCTGCGGCGTGCGCGCCTCGATCCAGCGCGCCACCGCCTTGCCGATGGGCCCCATGAAGAGGGCCCACGAGGCCGTGGCACCGGCGCCAAGCAGGAGGACGACGACGACCGCTTGCATGACCCCTACCCCGCCGCGTTCACCGGCTCGGGCGGCGTGTCGACTTCGGGCCCGGCCACCGGCCGGCCGCTGGTCAGCAGCCGCTCGGCGAAGTCCAGCCGCTCCTCGACCTCCAGCAGCCGCCGTTCCACCCCTTCCAGCGAGGCCACCCGATCGGTGAGCTGCTCCAGGTCCTCCGAGTGGCGGGCGTCCCTGCCGCCGAAGAGCCGCCCGACCACCGTCTCCACCGCATGTCCGATGGCCCTCCCGATCGGGCCGAACGTCACCCCGACAAAGAGCACGCCCACCGCCAGCCAGAAGGCGAAATCGCCGATGCCGTCACCCATGCTGTGACCCTCCTGCTCACCCGCCGGGCAGGCGCGCCTGGTCCCGCTCGCGCACCTGCGTCAGCAGCCGTTCGGTGAACTCCAGCCGCTCTTCCAGTTCATACACCCGCTGCGCCACCTGCTGCAGCTCGTCCACCCGGTCCTCCAGTTCGGCCAGCCGCCCCGGCTCCGGGCTGCCGCCCGCGGCCATTGCCTGCTTGCGGCGCCAACCCAGGACGGCGAGCGAGCCGGTGAGCACGGAGCCGATCGCCACGTCCTTCATGAAGCCGCCGAACATCCCGTCCGCCGCCACGGCGAGCACGATGGTGATCGAGGCCTGCACCACCACGTCGAACCAGTCTAGCCCCAGGATCTTCGCGCTCACGGCGCGTCGGCCTTCCCCGGAATCCGTACCGGCTCCCGCTGCTGGGCCAGGAGCCGCTCCGCGAAGTCGAGCCGCCCTTCCAGCTCCTCGATCCGCTCCTGCCCCCGCTGCAGCTCCTCGAGCCGGGCGTAGACGTCGCCCAGCTCCTCCTTGAGGGCGGCCGTCGAGGCGGAGCCCTCCAGCCGGCGGGCGTAGGCCCGGGCAATCGGGTACAGCACCGCGCTGAGAAACGCCGACACCATCACGAGGACGATGCCGAGCGACCTCGCCTCCTCGGGAGACATCGCCACGGCCAGCGCCAGAAGGCTCATCGCGCTTCCCCCGCACCCAGGCCGGGGGCTTCCCGCTGCCGCGCCAGCATCCGCTCGGCGAAATCCACCCGCTCTTCCAGCTCCAGCACCCGTCCCTGCTGGGCCTCCAGCTCCGCCAGCCGGTCCTCGAGCAGGGCCAGCTGCTCCGCCTGGGCTTCGCCGGTCGTGACCGGCGGGGCGTTCCGCAGCGCCCGCTGCCGGCGCCAGGCGAGCACCGCGAGCGAGACGGCGAACCCGATCGAGAGGCCGACCTCTTCCTCGGGGCTCGTCATGGAACCCAGCATCACCATCACCGCGAAGGTGATCCCCGCGTGGATGGCCAGGTCCAGGAAATCGAGGCCAACATACTTCTTGATCATCCGGCCTCCGGGCGCCCGGGTAACCGCGCGAGTTCCTGCCGCTGGGCCAGCATCCGCTCCGCGAACTCCAGGCGTTCCTCGAGTTCGTGCACCCGCTGCGCCTGCTGCTCCAGGGTGCCGAGCCGCCCTTCCACGTCCGCCAGATCCCCAGGCACCGGGTCCCGCCCTTCGATCCGCCGCGCGATGGCCCGGCCGATCGGCCCGAGCGCCACGAAGGCGATGATCCCCGTGATCGCCAGGATCGTGGCGAGATTCTCGATCAGCAGGCGGCTCATGACCGGCTCCCCCATCACTGGCCCCGCGGGAGGCGCGAGGCCTCCGCACTCTGGGCCAGCATCCGCTCCGCGAAGTCGAGCCGTTCCTCGAGTTCCGCCACCCGCTGCTGCAGCTCCTCGCCACCGGCCACCCGGGCCTGCAGGTCCTCGAGTTCATGGCGGAGGCTCTCATCTCCCTCCGTCCGACGCCCCTCGAGCCGCCGCGTCATCACCCCGACCAGCGCAATGACGGCGTACACCCCGGCCCCCGCCATGCCCATCGCGGTGAAGATGCCGAAGATCTTGAGGACGTCGTCCATTACTGGTTCCCGGGCAGCCGCTCCGCCTCGCGCCGCTGGGACAGCAGCCGCTCCGCGAAGTCCACCCGCTCCTCCAGCTCCATCACCCGGTGCTGCATGGCCTCGAGTTCGCCCATCCGCTGGCGCAACTGCTCCACGTCCGCCACCAGGTTGGCGTCACCGGCTGCCCCGCGACCCTCCAGCCGCCGCCCTACCGCCCGCATCAGCGGGTAGAGCACCACCGCGCAGGCCGCGAAGAAGCCGAGCGCGATCAGCAGCGTCACCGGCGGGGGCAGCGTCACCCACGGCGGCGGGAAGAAGTCCGGCCCCTGCACCACGACCTGGGGCAACGGCGGCGGGGCCGGCGGCGCCGGCAGATCGGCGACCTGCAGCATCATCCACTCCCTGGCAGCTGGCCTGCCTCGCGGGCCCGGGCCAGCAACCGCTCCGTGAAATCCATCCGCTCCTGCAGGTCGGTGACCTCGCCCCGCAACCGGTCCAGCTCCTCCACCACCCCGGGATCGAGCTGCGGCTCGGAGCCGACCCCGCGAATCCGGTCGGCGATCGCGTGCCCGATCTCCGTCTTGGAGAGCAGGAACAGCATGCCACCACCGAAGAAGATCAGGATGAAGAGCACGCCTTCCATCAGTCTGCCCCCGGGAGTTGGCCCTCTTCCCGCCGCTGCGCCAGCAACCGCTCCGTGAAATCGACCCGCTCATGCAGCTCCGACAGCTCCCCGCGCACCCGCTCCAGCTCCTCAAACACGGCCGGGTCGGTCTCGGGGGGGGCCCCGCCCCGGATCCGGTCGGCGATGGCCCGCCCCACGGGGCTGAAGGAGATCGCAATCAGCGTCCCGCCGCCGAAGATCAGGATCAGCGCGAGGATGTCTTCCATCAGTGCACGTCCTCCCGTTCGGCCTGGCCCCGGGTGAGCAGCCGCTCGGTGAAGTCGAGGCGCTCCTGGGTCTCCGTCAACTGATGCTGCATGGCGTCCACCTGGTCCCGGAGGGCCACCAGCTCTTCTTCGACCTGCTGCGGGATGCTGCCGGCCTGGCTCTGGGCCCGGGCCCGGAGCCCCTGTACGACGGCCCAGCAAATCATGCCGGTGGTGAGCAGCCCGGTGAGCATCCCGCCAAGGGCAACAACCGCCTGTGCCGGCTCCATGATCTCAACCCCTCGGCAGCTGTTCCGGCGCCCGATGCTGCGCCAGCATCCGTTCGGTGAAGTCGAGTCGCTCGTGGGTCTCGGCCAGCTGCGCCCGGAGTTGCTCGACTTCCTGGGCCAGTTCCTCCACCCGGTGCACCACCTCATCCCCCGATCCCGGTCCGGCCCCGATCCGCCGGGCAAAGGCCTGGGTGATCGGGCCCAGGATCTTCACGGCGGTCCACCCCATGATGCCAAGGATGGGAATCACCCCGACCATGATCGCGACCAGTTGCCCGACACTCGGCCCGTCGCTCACCGCCTGCAGCAGCAGCATGCCGCACCGCCTTGGATGACCCCGTGGTGCCCCTTCGCGCCGGAAGGGGATGAACCCTGTACGGGCCTACGTTTCAGGATGTTTCGTTACGTTTGCAACCCAAACTCAGGCCCGGAGCCGCTATTCACCCTTCCGTCGGAGCTGCACCAGCCGTTCCTTGGCCAGTTTACGGCCAGTGGGGGTCGCGGCCAGCCCGCCCCCGGCGGTCTCCCGGTATCGGACGTCCATGGTCCGGC
Source organism: uncultured Gemmatimonadaceae bacterium (assembly GCA_964585655.1). GTDB lineage: Bacteria > Gemmatimonadota > Gemmatimonadetes > Gemmatimonadales > GWC2-71-9 > JADJOM01. Next base: position 8,449 of record CAZPER010000051.1, read on the forward strand.
CGATCTCCCCCATCGTGTCGATTACCTCGTCCACCGGGATCGGGAATCGGATCCCCGCCAGCGCCATCTCGATCCCTGCCAGGGCGATGGCGCCGCCGGTCGCGTTGCGGTACACGCACGGGACCTCGACCAGCCCGCCCAGGGGGTCGCAAACCAGGCCGAGCGTCCCCTGCATGGTGAGCGCGACGGCATGCGCCGCCACGGACGGCGACCCACCCAGCATCTCCACCCCAGCCCCGGCCGCCATCCCCGCGGCGGCGCCGGTCTCCGCCTGACATCCCCCCTCGGCCCCGGACAGGGAGGCGCGGTGCGCGACCACGGCGCCGATCAGTCCCGCGGTCGCGAGGGCGCGCACCAGGACGGCGTCGGACACCGGCCGCAGCTTCGCGATGCCGAGCAGGACCCCGGGGAGCACGCCCGCCCCGCCCGCGGTGGGCGCCGCCACAATGACTCCCATGGCCGCGTTCACCTCCTGTACCGCGAGCGCGGCGGCCAGCACTTCGGTGAAGACCGTCCCCGCCAGCGGGCCGACGGGCCGGGTCAGCTTGGCGGCATCCCCACCCACCAGGCCGCTCACGCTGCGCAGGTCCCCGGGGAGCCCCCGTTCCACCGCCCCGCGCATCACGGCCAGCGCACGGGTGAGGCCGCGTTCGATCTCGTCCCGGGTCCGGAGCCCCCCTTCGGCCTCCAGCCGGAGCCCTAGCTCCCCCAGCGAAATCCCGTCCTTTTCCGCCCGCTCGACCAGTTCCCCGAGGGATTCGAACATCAGGCGATCCTCGGCAGCGCGCGCAGGTGGCTCACCGCCGGGAGGGCTCGAATGACCCCGAGGGTCTCGGGGCTGGGGGACTGGTCCAGCTCGTAAATATGGATGGCTGCGCCGCCCTTCTGGCGCCGCGAGACCTTGATGGTGGCGATGTTCTCTCCCTGCCGCGCCAGCGCGGTGGTGACGGCGGAGACGATGCCCGGGACATCCTGCGCCACAAAGACGAGCGTGGGCAGGGCACCGTTCACTTCCACCGCGAAGCCGTCGATCTCGTTGATCATGATCCGCCCGGCGCCGAGGGACGCCCCGGTGACCACCGCCTGGTGTTCCTCCCGGCGCAGGGTGATGCGGGTGGTGTTGGGGTGCTGCTCCCCCCGCAGCTTGGTGTTACTGAACTTGAGCCGCAACCCGGCGGCCTCGGCCAGTTCCAGGCTGTCCCGCAGGCGCTCGTCGTCGGGGAAGAAGCCCATCAGTCCTCCGGCAATGGCCCGGTCGGTGCCGTGGCCGGTGCCGGTACGGGCGAAGGAGCCGTGCAGCTCCACCTCAGCCGACTCCGGCTGCCCTCCGACGAGGCCGCGCGCGAAGAGCCCAATCCGGCAGGCGCCGGCGGTATGTGACGACGAGGGCCCGACCATGACCGGGCCGATGATATCAAGCAGGGAGATCATGCAGGGAACTTAGGGCCGCGCCTAGAGGAGTTCCACTTCCCGGATGGAACCGAGGCTCATGGCGATCTCGATGCTCTCGTCCCCCAGGGGGTGGAGGTAGACCTCATGGGCGGCGACGTGCGAGTCCACCGTGGTGGGAATCCCACGCACTTCCTGCCGGTCGGCGGTCACGATCCGCACGGCCCGCTCATGGCTCCCCGCGTAGCCGAGGACGGCGACGATCTGTTCGTAGGTCATGGTGGACCTCCGGAGTGAGGGGATACCGCCAATGTACGTGGTGGGGGATGGGCCGCAATCGCCGGGCCCGGGGCGCGAGGTGAAGCGCCTGTGGAGCGGGCGAACCCGGGGGACTAGCTGAGAACGACGACCGCCCCCGCCCCGTCATCGTCGGGTGGCCGCGGGGGAGGCGGTTCGGGGAGCGTCACGCTGCCGAAGACCTGGGCCGAGCGCAGGTAGGCTTCCAGCGCACTGAGCATCCCCTCCAGCTCCTCGGTGCCCTTCCGCAGGGCGTAGCGGAAGAGCCAGCGGTACCAGGCCAGGGAGGCCGCACCGAGGGTGGCGGCGCCGGCGATGCCGGGCAGGAAGGCGAGGGCCCCCAGCGCCAGGGCTTTGATCCCGGCGGCGGTGCCCACGGCGGCCCCGGTGGCACCCAGCGCGCCGGCGATCCACTGGTCCGCCTGCAGGTTCTTCTTGAGGCCGTACCGGAGGTCGCCGTGGATGGTGACTTCGCAGCCGCCTCCCCCCGGCAGCGGCCGGAGGGTCACGTTTAGCTGGAACAGCTCGAGCTGGTACATCCGGTAGGTGAACGGGGTGTACATCTCGGTCGAGCCGGCGACCATCGTCTTCATCATGTTGGGCACACTGAAGACCAGCACGCCGCCGTCCAGCGGGTGCCCGCCGACGGTGTCCCGCAGGCCCAGCAGGTACGGCCGCCCCGGGAAGATGCGACCCACCGCTTCCAGGACCGTGCGCGGGCTGCCGCGAATCACCCGCGAGACGGAAATGCTCCGTTCGCTGGTGCCGAGCAGCCGGGTCGTCATCCGGTCCTTCCAGCTGCCGGTGACGGCGGCGGGCAGGGAGGCGGCGACGGGCTGTTCCGCCAGCGCCAGGGCCACGAACTCGGGCGCGATGCCGACTTCCTTGGCGGCCGCCTCGACGTCCCGCAACCGGTAGCCCCCGGTGGGGAGCGCCGCGGTGATCGTGGTCAGCCCGGTGCCATCCCGGGAGCGCTGCTCCAGCCGGGTGGCCGCCTCCGCCTGCAGTTGTGCCGCGCGGAGCCAGATCGCTTCCGCCTGGCTGGTGGCGATGACCCGGTCCGGCTCGCCCGGCCCGGTGCGCGTGACCGACCGCTCCAGGGCCAGTTCCAGCGCCTCCGCCAGCGCCTCGCCGGTGGGGTAGCGCTCGTCGGGCTCCTTCCGGAGACAGCGGTCGATCACCTCCACCAGCGGCGCCGGCACCTGCGGGGCCACGGCACCGAGCGACGGAGCCGTCCGGGCCGAGACCGCGAGGAGGACGGCGGCGGGGCTATCCCCCTCAAAGGGGAGCCGCCCCGACAGCGCCTGGAACCCGGCGACGCCCAGGGAGTAGAGGTCGCTGCGCCCATCGAGCGGCAGGCCGTTGGCCTGTTCCGGACTCATGTAATGCACCGTGCCGACGACCTCCCCCGCCTGGGTCAGGGAGGAGGCGTGGCTGTCCCGCGCGATCCCGAAATCGGTGAGCACCGCGCGGCCCGATCCCCGCTCAATCATGATGTTGGCGGCCTTGATGTCCCGGTGCACCACGCCGCGCAGGTGGGCGTACGCCAGCGCCCAGGCCGATTCCCGCAGGAGCCGCACCACCTCGACCGGCGGCAGCGGTCCCCGGTCGCGGACTCGCTCGGCGAGGTTCTCTCCCTCGATGAACGCCATGACGAAGTAGGCGCAGCAGTTGGCCTCCTCCGCCCGGTAGATCGGCACGATGTGCGGATGGGACAGTTGGGCGGCGGTGCGCGCCTCGCGCAGGAACCGCTCCCGGATGGTGGCGTCGCCGGTCAGGTGGGGCGGCAGCACCTTGATGGCGACCGGCCGGTCCAGCCGGGTCTCCCGGGCGAGGTACACCACCCCCATCCCGCCGCGACCGAGCTCCCGCTCGATGGCGTAGGTGCCGGCGAGCAGCGGCTCGAGGGCGGCGCGGACGGGGTCGGTCATCGGCTCAGTTGGTGAGCGGGCCGGGCGGCGCCTGGGGCTGGGCGCGCGGGGGGCCCAGCGTCTCGTCGATGAAGTTGGTGAGCATCGTGCGCAAATGCAGCGTCGTGTTGCCCCCCCCGATGCCATGGTTCCGGTTGGGGTAGGCCATGAACTCGAACTGCTTGTTGGCCGCCACCAGGCGGTTGACCATCGCCTCGCTGTTCTGGTAGTGCACGTTGTCGTCGCCCGTGCCATGCACCAGCAGCAGCCGCCCGCGCATGCGGTCGGCGTAGGTCAGCGGGCTGCCGGCATCGTACCCGGCCTGGTTTTCCTGGGGCAGGCCGTTGTAGCGCTCGGTGTAGATATTGTCGTAGAACTTCCAGTGGGTCACCGGCGCCACGGCGATGGCCATCGCGTACACGTCCGGCGCCTGCAGCAGGCCGTTCAGGCTCATGAACCCGCCGTAGCTCCAGCCGAAGACGCCCACCCGGGTCGAGTCCACGTAGCTCCAGCGCCCGATCGCCCGGGCGGCGTTGGCCTGGTCCTGGGTCTCGATCACCCCGAGGCGGCGGTAGACGATCTTCCGCCAGGCGCGGCCCCGCATCCCGGTGCCGCGGTTGTCGATGCTCGCGACCAGGTAGCCCTTCTGGGTGAGCAGCAGGTTCCAGAGGTAGTTGGCTCCGCCCCAGCTGTCGAGCACGGTCTGCGATCCCGGCCCGCCGTAGTTGGTGAAGAAGATCGGATACTTCCGGTCGGGGCTCCAGTCGGCCGGCTTCATGATCCAGCCGTTGAGCACCACTCCGTCACCGATATCCACCTGGAAGAACTCGGCCGGCCCCCGCTGCAGCGCCTCCACCCGCGCCTTGAGCTGGGTGTTCGCCACCAGGGTCCGGAGCACGCGGTGCTCCGGCAGCCGCACCAGTTCGGTGACCGGCGGGGTGCCGAACTTCGAGTAGGTGTGCAACGCCGCCCGCGCGTTCGGGGCGATGTTGTAGCCGTGCAGCCCCGCCGCTTCGGCCGGGGACACCTGCTCCGGCGCGCCGGACCCGTCCAGCCGGGTACGGAAGAGGTAGCGCTGCGTCGGGTTAGCTGGGGACGCCATGTAGTACAGCCAGCCGCCGGCGGCATCCACCGCGGATACGCCGGCGAGGTCGAAGGCGCCCGGGGTCAGCAGCTCCACCCTGGCCCCGTCCCGGGAGACCCGGTAGACGTGACGCCACCCGTCGCGCTCGCTCTCCCACAGGAAGCTCCGGCCGCCATCCAGCCAGGTGATCTCATCCACCACGTCGACCCAGGCGCTGTCCCGCTCCACCAGCACCGGCCGCACCGCGCCGGAGCGGCGGTCCCCGAGGAAGACGGTGTTGGTGTTCTGCAGCCGGTTGAGCTGCTGGATCACCACCTCGTCGCTCGACTCGGCCCATTCCATCCGCGCCAAGTAATGGTTGCGCGGATCGCCGGGGACCTGGAACCAGGTGATCCGGCCGCCGGCCGCCGGCACCACCCCGGCGCGGGCAGCGGAATTCGATTCCCCCGCCTTGGGGTACTGGATCGGTACCGCCTGCGCGTACAGGCTGTCGGTCGTGTTGATCAGGGTGAAGTTGCGGACGCTGTCGGCGTTGAGTTGCCAGAAGGCGATGGTCCGGCCGTCCGGGCTCCAGCGCCAGCCGTCGCGCAGGTCGAGTTCCTCCTCGTACACCCAGTCGAAAGTCCCGTTGATGATGGTGCGGGAACCGTCGCGGGTCAGCTGCACGATCCGGCCCGACGCCAGGTCCTCGACGTAGAGGTTGTTCTCCCGCACGTACCCGACCCGGCGGCCCTCGGGGGCGAACTTGGCGAACATCAGCGTGGAGGCCTTGGCCCGCGCGCCGCCGAGCTTCCGCAGGCGGCCGGTGCGGAGGTCCAGGGCCCAGTAGTCGCCCCGGGTGTTCTGCCGCCATACCGGCTGGGAGTTGGTGAACACCAGGAGCTGCTGTTCGTCCGCCGACCAGACGTAGTTCTCCACCGTGAGCGGCAGGGTGTCACCCGCGGGGATCAGGCGGGTGGCGGGCACCAGCACCGTCCGGGTGCCGGTTTCCACGTCGTAGCGGACCAGGTCCTGGCCCCCTTTGCCTTCCCGTGAGCGCTCGAGCGTGGTGTACGCGGTCCCGCCGGCGAGCCAGCGCGCGGGACCGAAGAACTCGGGCCGGAACTCGGTGGAGGTGTAGATCCGTTCCAGCGAGAGGAGGCTGGAATCGGCCGCCTGGGCGGTGAGGGGCCCCGCAAGCGCGAGCAGCAGCGGGAGGGACAGGGGCAGACGGCGGGCAATGGTCAGCAGGCGCACGACATCCTCGCAGCGTGGGGGCGGGTGCCCCTCGGGTTCAAGGTTACGGCTTGGCTTCCGCGACCGCCTGTGCGCCGGGGACGATGTCCATCTCGGCCAGGAGGGGGTCATTGGACGTGTTCATCAGTTGGATCAGGACCTCGAGCGAACTCACCTCGACGCTGGTCTCGCGGGCCCCGGGGCTGCCGCTCCGGCGGTAGCGCTCCCGAAACACCTCGAGGTCCCGCAGGCTCAGGAAGGCGGGCACCGAGGTGCGGCCACCCAGGTTCAGCGTGAGGTACCCGCCATCGGCGGTCTTGGCCAGGAACACCGGGACGCCCGGCACCTCCGCCGGCTTTCCCTGGGAGGCGAGCAGCTGCCGCGCGGCGGTGACCTCGGCGGGATCGGGGACGTAGGTGTACTGCACCCCCTGGCCCGCGCCGAGCATGCGGAGCGCGTTGCCGAGGGAGGCGGCCCGGATCACGACCCGGCGCGCGATTTCGGGACGGCTCTGTCGAAGGTTGGACACGAAGGACACCGCGCCCGCCTTCCGCAGGAACAGCCCGACGACGGGCTTCCCGCCATCGGGTGGCGTCGCCACCACCGGGGTCCCGGCGGAGTCCATGGGGATGAAGACCGGCACGTCCCGCAGCACGGCATTGGCGCGGTCGGCGGAGACCGGGCCCTGCGCCGCGGCGGGGCCGGCGAGGAGGCACGCCAGCACCAGGCCGGCGATCGGACGAAATGGCGCGATGGTCATGACGTTCCCGACAAGGCCCGGCGCAGGAAGGCGCCGGTGTAACTGGCGGGGATCTGCGCCACCGCCTCTGGCGTGCCCGCGGCGACGATCGTCCCCCCCAGGTCCCCGCCATCAGGGCCCAGGTCGATGATCCAGTCGGCCGTCTTGATCACGTCCAGGTTGTGTTCGATCACCAGCACGCTGTTGCCCTTGTCCACCAGCCGGTGCAGCACCTCGAGCAGCAGGCGGACATCCTCGAAATGCAGGCCCGTCGTCGGCTCATCTAGAATGTAGAGGGTTCGGCCGGTGTCCCGCTTGGCGAGCTCGGTGGCCAGCTTCACCCGCTGGGCCTCGCCGCCGGAGAGCGTGGTCGCCGCCTGTCCCAGGTGGATGTACCCAAGGCCTACGTCATTGAGGAGTTCGAGTTTCTCCGCGATCCGCCGCTGCGCGGCGAAGAACTCGAGCCCGTCGCCGACCGTGAGGTCCAGCACCTCCGCGATGCTCCGCCCGCGGTACCGGACCTCCAGCGTCTCCCGGTTGTACCGCTTCCCTTTGCAGACCTCGCAGGGGACGTACACGTCGGGGAGGAAGTGCATCTCGATCTTGACCAGCCCGTCGCCCTCGCAGGCCTCGCAGCGGCCGCCCTTCACGTTGAACGAAAAGCGGCCCGGACCGTACCCCCGGAGCTTGGCCTCGGGGAGCTGGGTGAACAGCTCGCGGATCGGGGTGAAGAGCCCGGTGTAGGTCGCCGGGTTGCTGCGCGGGGTGCGCCCGATGGGGCTCTGGTCGATGTCGATGACCTTGTCGATCTGCTCCAGCCCGTCGATGCCCGCGTGCTGCCCGGGGATCACCTTGGCGCGATAGAAGTGCCGCGCCAGCGCCTGGTACAGGATGTCGGTAACCAGCGTGGACTTGCCTGAGCCGGAGACGCCGGTCACCGCCACGAAGCGGCCCAGCGGGATCTCCACCGTGAGGTTCTTCAGGTTGTTGGCCCGCGCCCCGCGGACCCGGAGCCGCTGCGCCGGCGGGCCGGTGCGGCGCGCGGGCGGAATCGGAATGCGGAGCTCGTTCCGCAGGTAGCGCCCGGTGAGGGAGGTCGGGTGCCGGAGCACGTCGTCCACCGTCCCCTCCACCACGACCTCGCCGCCGAAGCGCCCGGCCCGGGGACCGAGATCCACCACGTGGTCCGCGGCCCGCACGGTGTCCTCGTCGTGCTCCACGACGATGACCGTGTTGCCCAGGTCCCGGAGGTCCCGGAGCGTGGCGAGCAGCCGTTCGTTGTCGCGCTGGTGCAGCCCGATGCTCGGCTCGTCGAGGACGTACAGCACCCCGGTCAGGCGGCTGCCGATCTGGGTGGCGAGCCGGATCCGCTGGGCCTCCCCGCCGGAGAGCGACCCGGCCGAGCGGCCGAGGGTCAGGTAGTCCAGGCCGACATCCCGGAGGAAGCGCAGCCGGTCGCTCACTTCCTTGAGGATGGGCCCCGCGATCTCGGCGTCGAGGCCGCCCCGCGTCCCCTTCCCGACCGGCAGCCCGGCGAAGAAGTCATAGGCCCGGGCCACCGGCAGGTCCACGATCTCGCCGATCCCCTTCCCGCCCACGTGCACCGCCAGCGACTCCGGCTTGAGCCGCTTGCCGCCACAGGCGCGGCACGGCTCCTCCACCATGAACTGCTCCAGCTGGGTGCGCACCGCGTCGCTCGAGCTCTCACGATAGCGGCGGGAGACGTTGGCGAGGATCCCCTCCCACTCGCTCTCGTAGTCGTCCCGGCTCCGGGCGCCCTCGATGGCGTACTTGAGCTTCTTCCCCGCGGCGCCGTGCAGCAGCGCCTGCTTCGCGGCCGCGCTGTGGGCGCGCCACGGTGCCGCCAGGTCGAACTTGAAGGTCCTGGCGAGGGTGGGCAGCACCACCTTCCGCAGGTAGCCGGTCGGCTCGCCCCACGGGAGCACCACCCCTTCGAGGATCGAAATGCTGCCGTCGCCCAGGATCAGCTCGGCATTGACTTCGCGGCGCAGCCCGACGCCGTGACACTCCGCGCACGCGCCGAAGGGAGAATTAAACGAGAACTGCCGCGGCTCGAGCTCGGGCAGCGACAGCCCGCAGGTCGGGCAGGCGAACCGTTCGGAAAAGGTGACCGCCCGCCGGTCCGCCGGGGCGTCGGCCCGGTGGACCTCGACGACCCCGTCCGCGGCCTTGAGCGCGGTCTCGATCGAGTCCGCCAGCCGGCCCCGGTCCGCCCCCCGCACCACCAGCCGGTCCACGACCACCGCCACGTCGTGGTTCTGCCGCCGGTTGAGCGGGGGGACCTCGGTGAGGTCGTAGGTCTCCCCGTCCACCCGCACCCGCACGAAGCCGCGCTTCTGGATGTCCTCGAAGAGGTCGCGGAATTCCCCCTTGCGCCCCCGGACCAGCGGCGCGAGCACCTCGATCCGGGTGCCATCGGGCCACCCCAGGATCGTGTCGGTGATCTGGCTCGCGCTCGAGCGGGCGATCGGGGTGCCGTCGTTGGGGCAGTGCGGAATGCCGACCCGGGCCCAGAGCAGCCGCAGGTAGTCGTAGACCTCGGTGACGGTGCCGACCGTGGAGCGGGGATTGTGGCCCGCGGTCTTCTGCTCGATGGCAATCGCGGGGGAGAGCCCCTCGATGGCGTCCACATCGGGCTTTTCCATCAGGCCGAGGAACTGGCGGGCGTACGCCGAGAGCGACTCGACGTACCGGCGCTGCCCTTCGGCGTAGATGGTATCGAACGCGAGCGACGACTTGCCCGAGCCCGACAGCCCCGTGATCACCGTCAGGCGATCCCGGGGAATCCGGACCGAGACATTCTTGAGGTTGTGCTCGCGAGCCCCGCGGACGACCAGGTATTCCTGAGCCATAAGCAGGGGAACGTACCCCCGGTGCCCAACCGGCTTCAACCCCGGGACACCGGCGGCGCGGCGGGCCCCTCCCGGCCTACCCGGTCCGGAACGCCTGCCAGGCCATCCCGCCGAGATACAGCGCCACCGGCCAGTGCTGGAGCACCCAGCGGGTGCCCGCCCGAACCCGGCGACCGGCCGCACGCCAGAGCAGGTGCGCCGCCGCGGCGCCGCCCCCGAGGGCGGCCAGGTAGATGGGGATGTTGAGCGGGCCCAGTTTCTCGGTAGGAAGCCGGCTGAACAGGGCCATCGCGATGACGATGCAGACCACGGTCAGCGCCCATACCACCGCGCGGCCGGCGGTGAACTGGCCCTTGCGGGACAGATCCAGCTCCGCCTCGAGCAGGAGCTGGTCCTCGAGCTCGGCCAGCTCCCCGTCGGAGAGGTGTTCCAGGTCCTCATCCGAGGGGATGAACAGGCTGGAGGTGGTGGCCATCCTACTGGCCCCGCCGCAGGCAGAGCACCGCACGCACGTCAGTGGCGCGCACCGAACCGGAGACGCCCACTCCGGGCTTCCGTCCATCGCCGATCTGGAGCCCGGAGCCGCCAGCGGTCCAGATGTACATCACCGTGCCGAGATCGGGCCAGCGCGGGAGCGCTGGGAGCGCGCCCAGCCCGTCCGGGAGCTGCCAGTCCGGGCCCAGCGCCGCACACCACTCCCGCGCCTCCACCAGCGTGCCCCGCCGCACGAAGCCGCTGTCGGTGAGCAGCACCCAGGAGGGGTCTGTCGCGGCATCCGCGCCCACCGGCGTGCGCTCCGCGCGGGCCCGGGCATCAAGCTTTGCCTGCTGCCGCTCCAGGAAGCCGCCGCCCCAGCCTGCGAGCGCCTTCACCAGCCCGGAATCCGGCGCCACCTGACCGAGCACGAACGCGACCATCACCAGCAGGGCCAGCACCAGGCCGATGGTATTCCACCCCCGGCGCACGCCATCCCGGATCCGGCGCCAGAGCCGGCCGATGGCCAGGTCCACCGCCCCCACCGCGACCGCGGTGACCGGCAGTTCGAGGACCGTACCCCCGACCCGGGCGTGCACCAGGCCCGCGGCGAGCGCCATCCCGCCGAAGCGCAGCACCAGGCGGGTCAGGTTGGTGGCCGAGAAGATGCCGACCCGGCGCTCCGGGTGGCGGTGCTCCTCGATGAGGTCGCGGACATGGGCCAGCCGGTCGGCGCGGCCGGGGTTGGTCGTGGGGTTGGCGCGGATGGCGGGAGGCATTGCTGCAAACTACACCGAGGTTTCCCCGGCGGCGCAACAGGGGGCGCGGCGACTGGTGAATGCCGAACGGGACGAGGCTATTATTGGAGTCACGCTTTCCTTTCTCCCAGCAACCGCCGAGTCCATCGCCGTGATGACTACTTACCGGAGCCGCGCGGTCGGCCTCGAGGGGCTGCCGGACGAGTACTTCGGCACGGCCGGCCTGGCCGGCGATGCCGCGCTGGACATCCCGGACCACGGCTATCCCCTGCGCCCCTTCGCGGCGGACCTGCCCCAGGATGACCTCGTCGCGACCGACCCGCGCACCGACGAGTCTCCCGCCGAGCGCCTGTACCGCCGCGCCGTGGAGGCGTCCAGCCGGGGGCGCGTCAGCGAGGCCATCCACCGCTACCGCGAACTGCTGTCGGTGGACCCGGGGCACACCACCGCGCGCAACAACCTCTCGGCGCTGCTCGAAACCACCGGGGATCCGGCGGAAGCGCTGGAGCAGCTGACTGCCGCCCTCCGCGCCGTCCCCGACGACGTGAACATGCTGGTCTCCCGCGGCGCGATTCTGGGCCGGCTCAAGCGCCACCCCGAGGCGGAACAGGACCTCCGCCGCGCGCTTCGCCTTGCTCCCGAGCACGCGCCGGCGCACCTCACCCTGGGGCTGGTCCTGTGGCGCAAGGGTGTGCCGAAGGAGGCGGCGGAGGCGCTCCGGCGGGCCATCGCGCTGGAACCGACCAACGCCACCGCTTTCTATTATCTCGGCGAAGCGCTCAACCAGGCGGGGGACCTCGCGGGGGCCCGCACCGCCCTGGAGCAGTCGGCCCAGTTGGGGCCGGATCATGGCCGGACCTACCGGCTGCTGGGCCGGGTGCTGGACCGGCTCTCCCGTCCCGAGGAGGCGCAGGCCATGTATCGCCGTGCCCGCGAGGTGGGCGACACATGATCCGCGTGGTGGAACGCCCGCTGGCCGAGCTGGCGGTGGATGCCGTGGTCCGCGCCGCCGATGACGGGCTCGGCCCGGTCGGGGCGGTCAGCCGCGACCTCGACGATGCGGCGGGAGAACGGGGCGCGGTGCACCGCCGGCTCCAGGCGCCACTCGAGGTCGGGGCGGCGGTGATCACCGGCGGCGGGAACCTGCCCTCGGAGTTCGTGTTGCACCTCGTGGTGCAGGCCGCCGACCGGCCCGTCACCCGGGACACCGTGCGGCGGGCGCTCGCCTCCGCGTGGCATCGGGCGGAGGGATGGCAGCTTGCGACGGTGGGCGCCGCGCTCTCGGGCCTCGCGCTGCCGGACGAAGAAGCGGCGCTGGCGCTGGTCGAGACCTTCCGGGACCGGCCCGGCGCGACTGGATTCCCGGCGGAGCTGCAGGTCGTGATCGATCGGCCGGAGCAGCGCGGGGCGCTGGCCCCCTATCTCGGGAATGGGGCGCGATGAACCGCCGTATCGTTGCCGGCATCATCCTGCTCCTCTGGGTTGGGGCGCTCGGCTGGCTGGTGCAGCGGGAGTACCTCGCCGGCCGCGGCCCGGCAGAAACGGCCACCAGCTGGCCGGTGCCTCCGGGCTCCGCCTTCCAGTCCGTCCGCCTGGGGGACCGGCAGGTCGGGCTCGCCTCGATTGCCGTGGACACCGTGGGTGACAGCCTGCGGGTGGTGAGCCTCACCACGCTGGACCTGCCCTCCGCCGACAGTGCCACCCCACGGCGCACCAGCGAGCGGGTGGTCGCGATCTACTCCCGCCGGCTGCAACTGCTCCGCTGGCAGACCGACCTGCTCACCGAACAGGGCCGGGTCACCAGCACCGGCGCGGTGCTGGGGGACACCCTGCTGCGCGAGGTCGTGCTTCCCGCGGAGGGCGCCCCGGACACCATCCGCCTCGCCCTCCGGAGGCCAGTCATCCTGCCGAGCGCGATTCCCCTGGTGCTGGTGTCCCGGGGCATCCCCCGCACCGGTGACAAGCTCAACCTCGAGGTCTTTGATCCGCTGGACCACGAGCTGCGCGTGGAGCGGCTGCAAGTCACCGCGGAATCGCTGTTCACGGTTCCCGACAGCGCCGAGTTCTCCGACAACCTGCGGCGCTGGACCGTGGCTCACCGGGACACCGTGCGGGCCTGGCGGCTGGAGGGGGAATCCCAGGGGCTCCCGATCGCGCGCTGGGTGGACGGCACCGGCCTCACGGTCCGCGTGGTGCATCCCTTCGGGACGGTGCTGGAGCGGTCAGCCTTCGAACTGGTGCAGACCAACTTCCGGCTTCTCCCGCCGGCACCATGGGACACCTCCGCGGCGGCGCCCGCCTTCCTGGATGGAGGCGGTGACCCGGACCGGAGGCCGAGACTTCGCGCCGTCGCGGCGCTGGCGGGGGGGCGGCCGCTGCCGATCCTCCCGCCGGGGCTGACCGGGGGCTCGCAGGGGTGGCGAGGCGATACGCTGGTCATCCCGGACTCTGCAACGGCGGATACCCTCCCGCACCATTTTCCGGTGGCGGAACCGCTCCTGGCCGACGATGGCTCCCTCGCCGCCACGGCCGCGACCATCCTCGGCGGGGAGACCCGGCCCGACCAGCAGGGGCGGCTCCTGGCCGACTGGGTCGCCCGCCGCATTACTCTTCGGAGGGGGCCTGACCTGACCACGGCGGTCGCCACCCCGGCGCGGGGTACCGGAACGGCGGCGGAACGGACCCCGCTCCTCGCGGGGCTGGCCCGCGCCGCGGGACGCCCGGCCCGGCTGGTGTGGGGCCTGGCGCGGCGGGACGGCCGCTGGCGGCTCACGGGATGGGTGGAGCTGGGCGGCGAACGCTGGACAGCGGCGGACCCCGGCCCGTCGAGTGGCGCGGCACGGGTCCGGCTGGCCTTCGGGCCCGAGCCGCGGCTGCTTGATCTGGCGCTCCGAGCCGGCGCCCTTCGCCTTACGGTTCTCGAGGACGCACGATGATCCGGTTGACCGACCTGACCAAGCGCTACGGCAAGTTCGTCGCGGTGGATGCCATCAACCTGGAGATCGGGCGGGGGGAGCTGTTCGGCTTCCTCGGACCCAACGGGGCCGGCAAGACCACCACCATGCGCATGATCGCCGGCATCCTGCAGCCGACGTCCGGCACCGTGGAAATTGCGGGGGACGACCTGGCCCGCGACCCGATCCGGGCCAAGAGCCGGCTGGGCTTCATCCCCGACCGCCCGTTCGTCTACGACAAGCTGACCGGCGCCGAGTTCCTGCGCTTCGTGGCCGCGCTCTACGGGCAGGATGGCCCGGCGATCGAGCGCCGGATGGATGAATTGCTCGACCTGTTCGAGCTCACCCCGTGGAAGGATGAGCTGGTCGAGAGCTACAGCCACGGCATGCGCCAGAAGTTGATCATCTCGAGCGCCCTGCTGCACAAGCCCGAGGTGATCGTGGTGGACGAGCCGATGGTCGGGCTCGATCCCAAGGGCCAGAAGTTCCTGAAGGAGCTGTTCCGCGCCTTCGTGGAAAAGGGCGGGACCGTGCTGATGAGCACCCACACCCTCGACACCGTCGAGGAGATGTGCGACCGGATCGGGATCATTGCCGGCGGGAAGATCCTCGCCTGCGGGACGGTGCCGGAGATCCGGGAGCGGTTCCAGGGGGGAGACCAGAACCTCGAGGAGCTGTTCCTCAAGCTCACCGGCGGCATCATCGAGCGGGAGATGGATGCCATCCTCGAGTGACCTGCCCCAGCCCTCGCTGGGGACCATCACCACCCCGAAGTGGCGCAGCGCGCTCAACCGGCTGCGGCAGGAGCGCTCCGGCGGCAACGGGAAGTTCTTCCTGCTGGCGCTGGTGGCGCTGGGCTTCTGGGCCGCGGTCTTCGGACTGTCGTTCAAGATCCTGAACTACATCCAGTCCACCAGCGAAGTCGGCGTCCCGCTGGCCGCGAAGTTCCTGAGCATCATCCTGCTGGCCTTCGCTTCCCTGCTGCTGCTCTCCAACCTGATCACCGCGCTGTCGAGCTTCTTCCTGGCCAAGGACCTCGACCTGCTGGTCTCCTCCCCCACCGACTGGCTCCGGCTGTACCTCGTCATGCTGGGGGAGACCCTGCTCCACTCATCCTGGATGGTGGCGCTGATGGCCGTGCCGATCTTCACCGCGTACGGCATCGTCTTCGCCGGGGGGCCGCTGTTCCCGCTGGTGGTGATCGGCGCGCTGGTGCCCTATTTCGTGCTGCCGTCGGTGATCGGCGCGGCCATCACCCTGGTCCTGGTGAACGTCTTCCCCGCCCGCCGCACCCGGGACCTGCTGAGCCTGATCGCCATCGGCGCCTTCGGTGGGCTGGCCCTGCTCTTCCGCCTGGTGCGTCCGGAGCAGCTCTCCCGCCCCGAGGGGGTGCGGAACCTGCTCGATTACCTCTCCGGCCTGCAGGCCCCGACCAGCCCCTTCCTGCCAAGCGAGTGGGCCACCGCCATGATCATGAACTGGCTGCGACAGGTGGCGGACCCGCTCCCGATCGTCCTGCTGTGGACCACGGCCGCCGCCTTCGTCGTGTTCGGCGCAATGCTGCACGGCCGCCTCTACCACGCCGGCTTCTCCAAGGCGCAGGAGGGGGCCGAGCGCTTCGTCCAGGCCCGGGGCTGGTCGGGGATCATGGCGAAGCTGTTCCGGCGGATGCCGCCGGCCCGGCGGGAGTTCGTACTCAAGGACCTGCGGGTCTTCTTCCGGGACACCACCCAGTGGAGCCAGCTCATCCTGCTCGCGGTGCTGCTCGTCGTCTACGTCTTCAACATCAAGTCGCTGCCGCTCTTCTCCGGGGAAAAAGTGCCGGTCTTCCTGGTCTCGCTGGTGGTGTTCCTCAACCTGGGGCTGGCGGGGTTCGTGCTGGCGGCCATCGCGGCGCGGTTCGTGTTCCCGGCGGTGTCGCTCGAGGGGAAGCAGATGTGGCTGCTGCGCTCCAGCCCCCTGGACCTCAAGGCGCTGCTCTGGAGCAAGTACTGGACGGGCACCGTGCCGCTGCTGGTGCTGGCGGTGGCCATCACCTTCAGCACCAGCGTCCTGTTGCAGGCATCGGCGTTCATGATGGCGGTGAGCCTCGCGACGATCGTCCTGCTCACCTTCGCCATCAGCGCCATGGCCCTCGGCTTCGGCGCGCTCTACCCGCGGTTCGACACCGAGAACGCCGCCCAGATCCCCACCAGCTTCGGTGGGATGGTGTTCATGATGTCGGCCATCGTGCTGCTGGGCGTGGTGCTGGTGCTGGAGGCCGCCCCGGTCCTCGGCTACCTGCGCGCCCAGCTGCAGGGACTCGAGCCGGTGCCGGACGCCTGGATGGTGGGGTCGTTCATCGCGGTGGCGGCGGTCTGCCTCGCCGCGACGATCATCCCGATCCGGCTCGGCCTCCGGCGGATCGAGACCATGGAGTTCTAGCCGAGCGGGGCAGTCCCCCTTCCTCCCACCGCGCGGTTCCCGCCCGCTTCACGCTCACTTCACCGACCGTCGCCTATGCTGGGGCACCCATCTGACCTCTTTGCTCGGAGCCGCCCCCCGGCCCGGCGACCCCACAGGCTGTTCCTGGGCCGGCCTGGAAGGAGTGCACCATGTCAAGAACCTGGAGAATCCTGTCGTCGGCGCTGATGCTGCTCGCGCTTACCGCATCGGCAGCCACCGCCCAGGAGGGATCCGCGCGCCGTCAGGGATTCTGGTTCAACATCGGCTTCGGCTACGGCAGCGCGGACTTCAACTGTGACAACTGCGGCACGACGGATCGCGAGGGGAGCGTGGCGGGCAACATCGGCGCGGGCGGGACGCTGAGCCCGCAGCTGCTCCTCGGGGTGGAGTCCAACGGCTGGTACAAGGACGAAGGCGGCGTCAAGTCGACCTTCGGCAACCTGGCGGCCGTGGCGTATTTCTACCCCAGCGCCGGCAACAACCTGTTCCTGAAGGGCGGCGTGGGACTCTCGGCGTACAAGTTCGAGAATGGCGGCTCCGTGGACGACACCGGCCTCGGATTGCTCGCCGGGATCGGCTTCGACCTGCCGATCAGCAAGTCGCTGTCGATCACGCCGACCGCCGCGTTCAACTTCGGGATGATGGGCGACAAGAGCGGCGCGCAGAGCGTGAACATCAACTGGATCAGCGTGGGCGCCAGCCTGACCGTGCACTGACCCCTTCGCCCGCCGCGACCGGCCCTGGCCGGCCGCGGCGGGCAGCTTCCCTTCCCGCAGCACCCCCCCCCCCCCCCGCGCGCCACGCCGTTTTCCGCACCGTCCCGCGTCACCCGGTGCCCGGGGATTCGTGAGGGCCTCCAGAGCTTGGGTTCGCAGTCTACGCGACCCACCTCATCCAGAGAGGCACTCATGTCACATCGCATCACGCCGGCGGCGCTCGCCGGCCTCCTCCTGCTCGCCGCCTGCGGGGAGCGGGACCTCGCGGCCCCCGCCACCCCCGCGCCCGGGCCGGCCACCGCGGCCCGCGCGGACCTCACCGTCACCGAGGAGACTCGTCAGCTCGAGGGGCTGGCCCGGCGGCTCGCGATCGCGCTGGGAGACCCCGCCTTCCGGGCCCGCTTTCGGACCCGGCTGGAAGCTTCGCCGTTCCGGGAGGGCAAGCTGCACCTGCAGCGGACCCTGGCCGCCGATGGCCGGGCGGAGCTGCTCGCGCTGGCCCGGCTCAACGGCGAGAACGAATCCGCCGCCGACTCGGTGCAGCGGTCCACCCGGGCCCTCGAGGTCTACCTGCCCGTTCCCGCCCACCGGCGCGCCTGGCGTGGCGACAGCCGGCTGCTCGTGGCCACCGCCGCGCGGGATGGCGACATCCCCGTGGCCTTCGACCTGCAGGGGGGTCGCCACTACCTGGATCCCACCCGCCCCCCGCAGACCCCCGTCCTGGCCGTGGTCCCGGTCGAGACCGATTTCGACGCGCCGGGGGCGGGTGGCAACGCCATCTGCGCGCCGCCCGAATGCACCAGCGGTGGTGGTGGCACACCCCCGCCCCCGGCGTCCGTGCTGGGCCCCGGCCTGTACATGACGAAGGCCAGCTTCGTCCAGGATTTTGAGAGTTGGTTGAAGGGAAGCCCCGAGTTTGAGGTCCAGATCCTGGGCCAGAAGGGCACCAGCGACTCCCTGTCCAAGTACCAGTGCTCCGGGGAGCACCAGCCGGCGCCCTACCGCTGGGACGGCGGCACCAGCTGGACCGGGAGCGTGCTCCTCTTCAGTCAGGCCCAGATCGATGCGTATCACGCCACCCACCCGGGGGAGACCTTCCGGATCGTGGCCATGGAGGATGATGACACCGCCTGCGAGATGAAGATCGACGAGGACCGCTGGGCCCAGTTCGTCGGCACCATCGGGCCGCTGTACCAGGACTTTACCGGCGCCATCGATTCCGGCAGCGTCAAGAAGTACCTCGCGGCCGGCCGGAGCCTGCGGGACTTCCTGACCGCGGCGGCGGGGATCATCAAGACCAATGATGACCTGATCGGGAACGCGATGGAGGACCGGGTCGTCGGCGAGTATCATACTAACTACAACTGGATCCTGCGGGCTGACGACAACGTGACCAACGGCTGGATCAAGCTGGAGATGAAGTGAGCCCCGGACGCCGGCGGGCCCCCGCCCGCCGGCTCCCTTCCCAACCAGGAGCGCACATGCGACACCGGTTCCTTCCCGCCCTGCTCGCCCTCTGGGCCCTTCCCCTCTCGGCCCAGGGCCCGGACCGGGGCTGGGCCCTCCACCTGGGGATCGCGCGGGACGCCTTCAGCGGCGCCTCGAGCGACACCTCCACCATCCCCGGCACCGAGGTGGAGGTGACCCCGGCCCCCCGCATCGCGCTCGCCACCGGCCTCACCCGCCAGGCGGGCGCCTGGGAGTTTGGCCTGGACCTCGGCTACACCAGCGGCGGCCTCCGGGCGAGCACGGAGGATCTCCGGGTGGAGCAGCGGACCAACGATGTGACCCGGTTCCGCGCCGCCCTCACCGTGGGACGGCGCCTGGCCCGCTCCGGGCCGGTAAGCGTGCTGCTGCTGGCCAGCCCCGGGGTGGACTACTGGGAGACGGAAGGCATCGGCAACCGCACCACGGTGGCGCTCCGGGGCGGGCTGGTGCTGCGGATTCCGTTCGGACGGGTGGAGTTCGAGAACCGGCTGCTGGCGGGGATCGGTGGGAGTCCCTTCCGGCGCGAGGATCTCCCGCCGGGAGGGAAGGTCGTGTCATTGCGGACGTTCAGCCTGGGCGCGGCACTCCGGCTCCGGCTCTGATCAGCGGGCGACGGCGGTGCCGCACCCCTCGCAGAAGTGGCTCCCGGGCACCAGCGGCGCCCCGCAGCTGCCACAGCCACCCATGGTCAGGGAACGGCCGCAGGAGGAACAGAAGAGGGCATCGGTCTCCGGCCGGGGGCCGCAGCCGGGGCATCGGATCAGCTCCCCGGCCAGCTTCCGGACCCGATCGGCGATCATCCCCTCAACCGGATCGGCGGGCGAAACGTCCCCGGCCGTGCTCGCGGGAGCCGGCGCCGGCTCGGCGCGGAGGATGGACAACGCCTCGCCGGTGTACTTGGCCTTGAGCGCGGTGTAGTCCTCATCCGAGAGTTTGCCCGTGGCCCGGTCGAACTCGATCTCGCGCAGCGCCGCGAGGGCAATGCCCTTGGGGGTCTCCTCGATGTCCTCGGGCTCATCCGCCCCCGGCGGCGCGGTCACCCCGGGCCGGGTCAGGGGGCTGATCAGGGCGGCGACGATGGCCAGGCCCACCAGCGCGGCGGCAACGATTTCGAAGAGCATTACGTGTCGAGCTCCCGGAG
>CAZPER010000052.1:0-27867 GCA_964585655.1 uncultured Gemmatimonadaceae bacterium
CCGCAGGTGCCGGGGCGGCTCCCACCGCGCGGCTGACGATCACCTCACCGCAAGCGGGCGACCATTACGAGATTCCTCCCGGGGTGGATGGCCGGTACGCCACCCTGGCGTTCCGGGCCGCGGGCGTCCCACCGGGCACCGCCGTGCGCTGGACCCTCGATGGCACGCCGGTGGCCGCGACCCGCTGGGTGCTCGCGCCGGGGCGGCACCGGGTCCGGGCGGTGGCGGGAAAGATGAGCGACGAGGTGGAGATCACCGTCTCGCGTGCCACCCTCGACCGCTGACCGCCGGCCGGAAATGCCGATGCCCTGCCGGCGACCGCCGGCAGGGCATCGTCGTGTGGGGGCGCCCGGTGCCTACTGGACGTCGAACTCCACCGGCGCGGAGGCGGCGCCGTTCAGCGTCACGGTCACCCGGTACTTCCCCTTGGGCCAGGCCGAGGCCTTGCTGATGTGGAACTCGGTGTAGGCGGGACCGGTGGTCGTGATGGTCTGCGAGGTCTCGTTGACGGCCACGGTGCTGCCGTCCTGCTTCACGAACTCCCACTTGGCGCCGACGGTGGCGTTGGCGCCGACGCCCTGGGTGTAGACCGAGGCGTAGATCGTGTCGCGCACCCCGAACACCGAACTGGGGGAGGTCACCATCCGGCTGGCATCCACGCCCTTGCCGAGGGTGACGCCGGCGACCGCCAGCGGCACCGGCGCCGCGGGCGCGGCGGCCGGGGCCTGGGGCGGCGGGGGAGTTTCCTTCTTCTTGCAGCCGGCCAGCAGGGTCAGCGCCGTCAGGCCGAGGAGCAGTGTCGGGCGGATCGAGTGTGACATGTCGGGAGTCCTCGCGGCTCAGGCGTCGGGAATCTTGATGACCTGGCCGGGATGGATCAGGTCCGGGTTCTTGATGATGTCCTTGTTGGCCTCGTGGATCTTCTTCCACAGCTTGGCGTCGCCGTAGAACTTCTTGGCGATCCGGGACAGGCTGTCGCCCTTGGCGATGGTGTAGGTCCGGCCGGCCTTGGCATCGGCGGCGGACGAACTGCCGCCACTCACGTCGGAGAAATCGGGATCGTTGGGCGCCATGATGGCACTCCCGGGACAGAGGTAGGTCCGGGCCCTCGGCTGGGGCCCGGGGGGAGCATAGTAGGCGGGTGGCGCCACTTGCGCCATGAAATGCATAATGCATATTTATCCGAATGAAGCGCTGCGTCCTCGCCTTTTCCGGCGGTCTCGACACCTCGTTCTGCGTCCCCTATCTCGCGGCGCAGGGCTGGGAGGTGCACACCGCCTATGTCAATACCGGTGGCGCCACCGCCGCGGACCTCGAGGCCATCGCCCGGCAGGCTGCCGCCGTCGGCAGCGCCCGGCACCACACCGTCGATGCCCGTGAGGCGGTGTTCGACCGCTTCGTCCGCTTCCTCATCCAGGGCAACGTCCTCCGCGGGGAGGTCTATCCCCTCTCCGTCGCCGCCGAGCGGACCCAGCAGGCGCTCTCGGCCATCGAGGTGGCCCGCGCGGTCGGGGCCACCGCCATCGCCCATGGCTCAACCGGCGCCGGCAACGACCAGGTGCGGTTTGATATCGCCTTCCGGGTGCTGGCCCCCGAGCTGGAAATCCTCACGCCCATCCGGGAACTGGGGCTGCAGCGGGAGCAGGCCATTGCCTACCTCGAGGAGCGGAAGCTCCCCGTCCCGCCCAAGGCCGGCGCGTATTCCATCAATCGCGGGCTCTGGGGCACGACCTGGGGCGGCGGCTGGACCCACGATACCTGGGCTGGCCCGCCGGCAGAGCTGATGGATCCGCCCGCCGATGCGCCGCCGGCGCGGGAGATCGTCCTGGGCTGGGAGCAGGGCATCCCCGTGTCGGTGGACGGGACCGCGCTGGCCGGCCCGGAGCTGATCCGCCGGCTCGGGGACCTGGGCGAGGCGTACGGCTTCGGCCGCAACATCCACGTCGGTGAGACCGCGCTCGGCATCAAGGGGCGCATCGGGTTCGAGGCCGGCGCCGCGCTGCTCCTGATCGCGGCTCACCGCGAGCTGGAGAAGCTGGTGCTCACCAAGTGGCAGGGTTTCTGGAAGGACCAGCTGGCGAAGTTCTACGGCGACCGGCTGCACGAGGGGCACTACTTCGACCCCACCCTCCGGGACATCGAGGCGCTGATCACGAGCAGCCAGCAGCGGGTGAGCGGGGAGACCCGCGTCCGCCTGGCGCCGGGCCGCTTCCAGGTGGTCGGGACCCGCAGCCCGTTTTCGATGATGGACCGGAGCGTCGCCACCTATGGCGAGGAGAACCGGCTCTGGACCGGCGCGGAGGCCCAGGCCTTCAGCCGGGTGTCCGCCATTCCCGAATTGCTCGCCGAGCGGGTCGCGCGCCGGTAGCCGTCGCTACAGCACCTGCGCGCGTCACTGCGCGCGCCACCGGAGGAATCCTGCATGGTCAAGACCACCCGTGTCCGGCTCGACAAGATCTCGTCGAGCACCCGGAATGCGCACCTGGCGCCGGAGGTGATCCTCGGCGATGAGATCATCGCCGCGGAGGGCTACGTGCTCGCCGTGCGGATCCTGCACGACAAGTCGAGCTACAACACCATGGAGGACCTGACCGGCCGGATGGTTTCGCTCCGCGCCGGCGACGTGCTGGCCGGGACCCTGGGCCACCGCCGCGCGCTCCGCGGGTATGCCGGCGTGGTGCCGACCCACGTCTCGGTCGGGGACACCATCGAGGTCCTCAACCTCGGCGGGATCCTGGGGAAGTGCACCTCCGCCAATCCCGAGAACGGCAACCCGTTCAAGGCCGAGGTGCTGGGCGCCATCCTCACCTTCCCGGCCCTGGGCGACCGGATCGGGCACCCGGCGCACATCAAGGACCACTCGGTGCCGGTGGCGGAGCGGCTGGAGAGCCAGATCCCGGTGGTGTACATCGCCGGCACCTGCATGAACGCGGGGAAGACCGTGGCCGCCACGGAACTGGTGCGCGGGCTCTCCCGGTCGGGGCTCCGGGTCGCGGCGTCCAAGCTGACGGGCGTCTCCCTCATGCGGGACGCCCTCAGCATGCTGGATGCCGGCGCCATCGCCGCCCTGACCTTCAACGACATCGGCATCGCCACGACACGCGCCGGGCTCACGGTGACGGCCGCCAAGGGGATCTTCAACCGGCTGGCCGCCAGCAAGCCCGACGTGATCGTGGCCGAGCTGGGCGACGGCATCCTCGGCGAGTACGGGGTGCAGGACATCCTGCGGGACCCGGAACTCACCGGCGTCGGCGCCGCCTACGTGATGGCGGCCCCGGATCCGGTCGGCTGCTGGGGCTCGGTGACGCTGATGCGGGACCTCTTCCACCTGCCGGTCACCGTCCTCACCGGTCCCGCCACCGACAACGAGGTGGGCCGCGACTACGTGAAGGCGGAGTTGCAGATCCCGGCGCACAACGCCCTGCGGGACGCCCCGGCGCTGGTCGCGGTGGTGCGGCAGGCGCTGGACGCGAAGATCGCCGCCGCGGCCCCGGCGCTGGCGCCGGTCTAGCGATCGTGGCGCTCCGGATCGCGGTGGTCGGCGCCGCCGGCTACGTCGGTGGCGAGCTGCTGCGGCTGCTGCTGGAGCACCCGGAGGTGGCCTCGGTGATCGCCACCAGCCGGAGCAAGGCGGGCGCGCCGGTCGCCGAGGTGCACCCCCAGCTCGGGACCCTCACCGACGTGCGCTTCTCCGGCCTGTCCCCGGCGGAGGCGGCGCACGACGCGGACGTGGTCTTCCTGGCGCTGGAGCATGGCGAGTCCTCGAAGGTGGCCGGCGAGATCTTCGCGGCCGGCTCCGCCCTGGTGATCGACCTCGCCGCCGATTTCCGGGTGCGGGACCTCGAGCTCTACGCCCGCTTCTACGGCCAGCACCCGGCGCCCGAGCTGGTGCCGCGGTTCACCTACGCGCTGGCGGATGTGCTGGGCACCGAGCTCAAGGGCGCCACGGCGCTCGCCGCGCCGGGCTGCTTCGCCACGGCGGCGGAGCTGGCGCTCTATCCCCTGCGCGGCGTGGGGGCCGGCCTGCTGCCGGCGCTCTTCGGCGTGACCGGCTCGAGCGGCAGCGGGGTGCATCCCAAGGCGACCACCCATCACCCCGCGCGGGCGAACAACCTCTTCGCCTATTCGGTCCTGGGGCACCGCCACGAGGCCGAGATCCTGGAGCGGTGGCGCGGCTGGACCGGATCCCCCGCGGCGCGGGCCCGGCTGATGACCCACTCGGGACCGTTCGTGCGCGGCATTCACCTCACGCTGCATGCCGACCTCGAGCCGGCGCGTGCCGCCGGCGCCACGGTGGACGTGAAGGCGCTGTTCCGGGCCGCCTATGCTGACCGGCCGTTCGTCCGGCTGGTGGACCAGCCCCCCGAGCTCACCCACGTGACCGGGACCAACTACGCCCTGATCCACGCGGCCCAGTCGGCCGACGGGCGGGAGGCGCAGGTGATGGTGGTGGTGGACAACCTGGTGAAGGGCGCCGGCGGGCAGGCGATCCAGGCCATGAACCTGGCGCTGGGGCTGCCGGAGACGAGCGGGCTCCGGTTCGGGGGGATCTTTCCGTGACCAAGCGTGACTTCATCACCGTCGAGGACTGGACCCCGGAGCAGGTGGATGCCCTGCTCGCCCTGGCGGTGCGGATCAAGCGCGGCGAGGTGAGCGGCGGGCTGGAGCGGAAGGTGATGGCGATGGTCTTCATGGACCCGAGCCTCCGCACCCGCACCAGCTTCGAGACCGCCATGTTCCTGCACGGCGGGCACGCCGTGGTGCTGGAGCCGGGCAAGAGCAGCTGGAGCCTGGAGACCGAGGCCGGCGCCGTGATGGACGGCGCCACCGTCGAGCATATCAAGGACGCGGCCCGGGTGCTGGGCCGCTACGCCGACGTGGTGGGGGTGCGCTCCTTCCCCCGTGGCGGGGACTGGGCCAGCGTGCGGGACGACCGCATCGTCCGGGACTTTGCCCGGTTCTGCGAGAAGCCGGTCATCAACATGGAGTCCACCCGGCGCCATCCCTGCCAGCAGCTCGCCGACGCCATGACCCTCCGGGAGCGGCTCGGCGACCCACGGGGCAAGCGCTTCGTGCTGATGTGGGCCTGGCACCCCAAGGCGCTGCCCACCGCGGTCCCGGCCAGCGCCGCCCTCGCCGCGGCGCACCAGGGGATGGAGATCGTCATCGCGCGGCCCGAAGGCTACGAGCTCGACCCGGACGACACGGCGCTCATCCGGAAGATCGCGCAGGAGCGGGGCGGGGAGTTCGTCCACATCATGAACGACCCGGACGAGGCGCTGGTCGGCGCCGACGTGGTGTACGTGAAGTCCTGGGGCGCCGTGAAGCAGTTCGGGCGGCCGGAGGAGGAGGCGCTGCTCCGGCAGGGGCTGCGGGACTGGCGGCTCACGGCGCCGCGGCTCAAGTCCACCCGCGGCGGCGGCGCCACGGTGATGCACTGCCTGCCGGTCCGGCGCAACGTGGAGATCGACGACGCGGTCCTCGACGGCCCGACCTCGGCCGTGGTGGACGAGGCCGAGAATCGCCTGCACGTGCAGCGGGCGCTGTTGCTGGAATTGCTGCGGTAGCGACCGTTGCGACGGTAGTGAGGTTTCCGTTTCCCCGTTCCCTGTTCCCTGTTCCCCTTTTCCCCAGCCGCGACTCATGTCGATAGACACCTCCAAGGGCATCACCGGCCTCAAGGGCGCCCTGCGCTACGTCCGCGCGTACCGGGACAACGTCTTCGTGGTCAAGCTGGGCGGCGACGTCCTGGCCGACACCGAGGCGCTGGACCGGGTGGCGGGCCAGATCGGCCTGCTCTCCTCCCTGAGCATCCGGATCGTGCTGGTGCACGGGGGCGGCCCGCAGGCCACGGCGCTGTCCCGGCGCCTGGGCCAGGAGCCGACCATCGTCGCCGGCCGGCGGGTGACCGACGAATCGGCCCTCGACGTGGCCAAGATGGTCTACGCCGGCACCCTCAACGTGAACCTGCTGGCCGCGCTCCGGGCTCACGAGGTGCAGGGGGTGGGCCTTTCGGGGGTGGATGCCGACCTGATCGCCGCCCGCCGCCGCCCGCCGGTCTCGGTGGTGGACGATGCCGGGGTGACCCGCGAGGTGGACTACGGCCACGTGGGCGACGTGGACCGGGTGGATCCGCGGGTGCTGACCACCCTGCTGGATGCGCGCTTCGTGCCGGTGGTCTCGAGCCTGGCCGGCGACAGCGAAGGCAACGTGTACAACGTGAACGCCGACACCGTGGCCGAGTCGCTCGCGGTGGCGCTGCAGGCGCAGAAGCTGCTCTTCCTGACCGGCGCGCCGGGGGTGCTCCGGGACCGGACCGACCCGGCGACCCTGGTGACCTTCGCTGACCCCGACGACCTCGCCAACCTCATGGCCTCCGGCGCCCTGGCCGGCGGCATGCGGCCCAAGGTGGAGGCCTGCATCCGGGCGGCCACCGGCGGGGTGGAGCGCACCCACATCATTGACGGCCGGCTGCCGGACTCGATCCTGCTCGAGGTGTTCACCGGGGCGGGGTGCGGGACGATGATCGTCGGCCGCAAGGAAAAGGCGACCTATCTTGGCGTGGACCTCGCGACCTGAGATTGCCCTCCTCCGGGACCTGGTCGCGATCCACTCGGTGAGTGGCACCGAGGTGGTGATCGCGCGCTGGGTGGAGGAATGGGCCAGCCGGGCCGGCCTCGCCGTCACCCGGGACGACGCGGCAGTGGCCGTCGCCGTGCCGGGCCGGGCCCCCGGCCCGACGCTGGCGCTGGTCTCGCACCTCGATACCGTGCCCGCCGGCGAGGGGTGGACCCGCCCCCCGTTCGAGCCCACCTTCGAGGGAGACCGGCTGTACGGGCGCGGCTCCGGCGACGCCAAGGCCTCGGTGGCCGCGATGCTCATGGCCGCGCGGGACCTGGCGTCGGCCGGGGGCCCCGCGCGCGGCCGGCTGCTCGTCGTCCTCGGCTACGAGGAAGAGACCAAGCACACCACCATGGGCACCGCGGTCGAGCGGCTGGGCCCGATCGACGCCGCGATCGTCGGGGAACCCACCAACCTGGAGCCCGCCATCGCGCAGCGGGGGCTCATGATGGCGGACCTGGTCGCCCGCGGGGTGCAGCGCCACGCCGGCTACGCCGCGGACAACCCCGACTTCACCAACGCGATCGTGGAACTGGGCCGGAACATCGCCCGGCTCCCCGAGCTGTTTCGCGACCGGGTGCACCCGATCCTCGGGGTTGCCACCGCCACGCCGACGATGCTGGAGGGCGGGGTCAGCCGCAACGTGACGCCGCCGGTGGCCCGCGCGGTGCTCGACGTCCGCAGCACGCCGAGCTGGACCCACGCGGAGCTGGCCGCGGCGCTGCAGGCGGCGCTCGACGTGGAGGTGGTGATCACCTCCGACCGGCTGGTGCCCTGCGAGACCCCCCCCGATTCGCGGCTCCTGGCCCTGGCCCGCGCGGTCCGCCCCGAAGGAAGGCCGTTCGGTTCTCCGACGTGCTCCGACTGGGTATTCTTGCGGGACCGGGACGCCATCAAGTGCGGCCCGGGGACCAGTCGCCGGTCCCACACCCCCGATGAGTACGTGGACCTCCCCGAGGTCTCGGCGGCGCGGGACTTCTACGCCCAACTCGCCCAGGCCTACCTCGCATGAGCAAGAAGCCGAAGCCGCGCTCCGCGCCCCGCCGCCCCGCGCCGGCCCCCCTGCCGACCACGACCCTCTGGGTCTCGAGTCAAGCGCTGGACCGCCAGATGCTGGACTACACCGCGGCCGAGGACCGGCTGTGGGACGGGCGGCTGATCGCGTGGGACATCCTCGGCAGCCTGGGGCACATCGAGGGGCTCCGCGCCTCGAAGCTGCTCACGCAGGGCGAGTACCTCCGGCTCCGCGCGGGGCTCCGGCTGGCGCTGCGCGAGGTGGACGCGGGGCGGCTCACCGTCTCGCCCGAACACGAGGACGTGCATACCTGCGTCGAGGAGTGGCTGGTGCAGCGGGTGGGGAAGGCGGGGGAGCGGGTCCACACCGGCCGCTCCCGCAACGACCAGGTCGCGACCGACCTGCGGCTCTACCTCAAGGACCGGCTGCTGCTGCTCTCCGCCGAGGCGCTGGACCTGGCCGAGAGCCTGCTCGGCTTCGCCACCAAGTACCAGCGGGTGCTCTGGCCCGGCTACACCCACACCCGCCGTGCCATGCCCTCCTCCGCCGGCTTGTGGGCCGCGGCGTTCGCCGAGGGGGTGCTGGACGTGGTCGAGGCGCTGCCGGCGGTCTGGACCCGGGTGGACCGCTCCCCGCTCGGCAGCGCTGCGGGGTACGGGGTGCCGCTGCCGCTCAAGCGCGAGGCGGCGGCCAAGGCGCTCGGCTTCGGCGCGCTGGAGCA
The DNA here is from genome assembly GCA_964585655.1 of uncultured Gemmatimonadaceae bacterium. Taxonomy (GTDB): domain Bacteria; phylum Gemmatimonadota; class Gemmatimonadetes; order Gemmatimonadales; family GWC2-71-9; genus JADJOM01. Next base: position 8,358 of record CAZPER010000052.1, read on the forward strand.
CAACGTGGCGCTGGTGCAGAACAGCCGGGGCAAGCTCGAGGCGCTGGTGCTCTTCTGGTGCGTGCAGCTGGGCCATGAGCTGGCCAAGCTCTCCACCGACATCATCACCTTCAGCGCCGACGAGTTCGGGTTCCTCATCCTTCCCGCGGACCTGGCCACCGGCTCCAGCATCATGCCGCACAAGCGCAACCCCGACCTGTTCGAGCTCACCCGGGGCCGGGCGGCGGCGCTCGAGGGAGACCTGCTCACCGTCTTCCAGGTGAAGAGCAAGCTGGGCAGCGGCTACCACCGGGACTTCCAGCTCATCAAGGAGCCGGTGATGCGCGGGGTGGACCGGCTGGAGGGGATGCTCTCCATGCTGGCGGTGGCGGTGCCGCGGCTTGGGGTGGACCCCGCGATCGGCCGTCACATCCTCTCCGGCGGGCCGCTGGCCACCGACGAGGTGATGCGCCGGGTGGAGGGGGGCAGCGCGTTCCGCTCCGCCTATCGAGAGGTGGCCGCCGCGATCAAGGAAGGCGACTGGTGGCGGGAGCCGGCCGCGGCCGAGATCATCGCCCGTCGCCGCAGCACCGGGGGGCTCGGTAACCTCGGCCTGGCCACGATCCGGGCCCGGCTGCGCGCCTGCCGCCGCTGGTCGGACCGGGAGCAGAAGCGCTTCGATGCCGCGATGGACCGGCTCGCCGGGCGCGGGGGCGCGCGCGGGCGCGCATGAGTGGCGACCGGCGGAAGCGCCTGCTCAAGATCCTTGAGCTCATCAGCACCCGGCCGGTCCGGACCCAGGATGAGCTGGCCGACGCGCTGTCCGCCGAGGGCTGGAAGGTCACCCAGAGTTCGGTGAGCCGGGACATCACCGCCCTCAAACTGGTGAAGGTGGACGGGGCCTACCACCGGCCGGCCCGGATCGCCGCCGAGCCGGAACACCCGGATGAGCGCCGCATCGCGGATGGGGTGCTCACGGCGGAGTCCGCCGGCGATGCGCTCCTGGTGCTGCACACCCCCGCCGGCGAGGCCAACCGCGTCGCGGTCGCCATCGACCGGCTGGCGTGGCCCGACGTCATCGGCACCATCGCGGGCGATGACACCATCTTCCTCGCCGTGCGGCACGAGACCGCGCAACAGCGCGTGCTGCGCCAGCTCCGCCGCCTGGCGGAAGTCTCCCGCTAGCCGGCTCGCCGCCTCCAGGGGTTCTCCCCCGTGAACAGTCTCGAACACTTCCTCCGCGACCTCGCCGTGGTGCTGGTGACGGCCGGGGCCACGACGCTCCTGTTCCAGCGGCTGCGCTGGCCGGTGGTGGCGGGGTACCTGGTGGCGGGGGTGCTGGTCGGGCCCAGCGTCCCGCCCAACTGGGTGTCGGACGAGGAGAGCATCCGCCTGCTCTCCGAGCTGGGCGTGATCCTCCTCATGTTTCATATTGGCCTCGACTTCCGGGTGGGGCGCCTGCTCCGGGTGGGGCCGGCCGCGTCGCTCGCCGCGCTGATCGAGATCGGCCTGATGCTGGCCCTCGGCTTCGCGACCGGGCAGGCCTTCGGCTGGCCGGTGCTCGGCAGCCTCTTCCTGGGCGGCGCGGTGGCGGTCTGCAGCACCATGATCCTCGCCAAGATCCTCGAGGACCGGCCGACGGATGCGGTGCTGCGCGACACCGTCTTCAGCCTGGCCCTGTTCGAGGACCTGGCGGCGATGCTCATCATCGCGCTGCTCACCGCGACCGCGTCGGGCGAGGGGCTCACCGGCACCGCCTTCATCACGGTGGTGGGCCGGCTGATCGTCGTCCTGGCGCTGTTCCTGGTCATCGGGCTCATGCTGGTGCCGCGGGCGGCCCAGCGGGTCATCCGGCTGCGGAAGCCGGAGACGATGCTGGTCAGCATGGTCGGCTTCGCCTTCGGCATGTCCTTCCTGGCCGCCTTCGCCGGGTTCTCCGTGGCGCTCGGGGCCTTTGTCGCCGGCCTGCTGGTGGCGGAGTCGGGGGCGGGGCGCACCGTGGCCGCCGAGATCCGGCCGCTCCGCGACGTCTTCGCCGCGATCTTCTTCGTCGCCACCGGCATGCTGCTCGACCTGCGGGTCCTGGCCGGCGCCTGGGGGCTGGTCCTGGGGGTGCTCGCCCTGGTGCTGGTCGGCAAGCCGATCGCCGTCACCATCGGCGTCTTCCTCTCCGGCCGGCCGCTCCGTACCGCGGTGCGGGCCGGCCTCTCCATGGCGCAGGTGGGTGAGTTCTCCTTCATCCTCGCCGCCGTGGGAACCAGTTTCGCGGTCGTCCCCGACACCTTCATCTCGGCCATGGTGGCCGTCTCGGTCGCGACCGCGCTCGTGTCCGGCCGGCTGGCGACGGCCGCCGACCCGTTCGCGCAGTGGGTGGACCGCCGGCTGCCGCACCGGGTGCAGATGGTGACCAGCCTCTACGGGGCCTGGGTCGAGGCGCTGCGGCAGGCGCCGGTCGGGCGTTCGCCCTGGGCCAGCGTCCGCCGCTCGGCGCGGTGGCTGCTGGTGGACGCGATCGCCATCATGGCGCTGATCATCGCCGGCGCGACGCTCCGCGACCGGATCGCGGAGGCGCTGCTCGGCCGCGGCGCCTCCGCCGGCCTGGCGAGCTTCCTGGTGGGCCTGGTGACGACCGCACTCGCCAGCCCGTTCCTGTTCGGCCTGCTGCGGGTGACGTCCGCGCTCGGCGCGGAGCTGGCGGAGATCGCCATTCCCTCGCCCGGGAGCGGGCGGGTGGACAACGGCCGGTCGCCGCGGCAGGTGCTCCGGCTCGCGGTGCAGGTGGCCGCCATCCTCGCGACCGCCGGGCCGGTGATCGTCGTGACCCAGCCCTTCCTGCCCCCCCTCAGCGGGCTGGTCGTCCTGACGCTGGTGCTGGCGCTGTTCGGCATCCTGTTCTGGCGCCGGGCCTCCGACCTCTTCGGGCACTTCCGCGCCGGGGCGGAACTGGTGGTGGCGACGCTGGCGAAGCAGTCCCACGTCGAGGATCCCAAGATCGACATCGTGCGGAAGCTGCTGCCCGGGCTGGGCGACTTCGAGCCGGTGCGGGTCGGGCCGGTCAGTCAGGCCGCGGGCAAGACCCTGGGCGAGATCAACCTGCGCGGCCTGACCGGGGCCACCATCGTGGCCCTGCTGCGGGGCGACGAAAAGGTGGCGTTCCCGGAAGCCCATGAACGCCTGTCGGCGGGCGACCTGGTGGCCCTCACCGGCAGCCACGATGCGATCGCCGCCGCGGTCCCGGTCCTGAGGGGGGTGGAAGAATGACGCGGAGGATTCTGCTGGGGCTGCTGCTCCTCGCCGGCTGCAAGGAGACCACGGGCGCCCTGCCGGCGGAACTGGAGCAGCGCTTCGCGGCCGAGGGGGTGGTGCGCCGCGCCGACGACCAGGTGTTCCGCTACACCTACTACAGCCGCAGCACCCGGAGCAACCGGTGGGAGGACCGCGACGCGTCGATCATCGTCACGCCGCGCTCGGTCTTCGTGCACAAGAACGGCAAGGTGGGGCTCGATCTCGGCGCGGCGAGTCGCAAGGCGAACGAGGTCCGCCGCGAAGGGGACCGGGTGATCATCAGCTCCGGGAGCGGGCAGTCCCGGGTCTCCTGGTCCTTCCGGCCGCCCGAGGATGCGCCGGGCTGGACCGCGGACATCCGCGCGGTCATCGCCCCGGCGGACAGCGGTCGCTAGCGTCGCGGCGTCGGGTCAGCGGCCCGCGTGGCAGGCGGTTGCGTCCGGGGGCTCCGCCGCCCCGTAGCGGGAGCGAAGCAGGTGCGGCGGCCCGGCGGCGGGGCGTACCAGGGTGAACAGCGTCGCATGCTCCCCGTCGCAGAGGTCGGGGAGGGTGGGGCCGCCCAGTGCGGCGATGATCGGCCCAAGGGTGTTGCTGTGCCCGACCACCAGCACCACCGACCCGGCCGGCAGCGCATCGATGGCAGCGGCCACCGCCGCGGCATCTGCGGGAAGATTGCCGGTGGCAATCAGGGCGGTCGGGGAGATCCCGGCGGCGCGGGCGGCCGGGGCGGCGGTGAGCCGGGTGCGGCGGAACTGGGTGGTGAGGATCGCGGTCAGGCGCACCTCCGCGACCACCTGCGCGAGGGCTTCCGCGCGGCGCATCCCTTCCTGGGTGAGCTCCGGATCGCCGCTGGGCGCCGCCTTCTCCGCGTGCCGGGCCAGGATGATGGTCCCGGCCTGGGCCGCGGCCGGGGCGGGGAGGAGCAGCGCGACGAGGAAGAGCAGGGCCCTTCCTGGACGCCGCCGCGCCTCAGGGTGCCGGATCAGGGCCGGCACCGGCGCCTCCCGCGAGGGCGCTGAGCTTGTGCATGGTGGCCCAGTTCCTCGTCGTGGCCCGGTCCCCGAGCAGGCGGGAGACCCGCTCCGCCAGCGGACTCTCGAGGATCCCCGTCGCGCACCAGAGATAGGCCGCGCGCCGGCCCAGCGCCAGCGCATCCGGGGCCCAGTCCTGCGCGAGCAGCGGCCGAACCAGCTCGGCACAGGCCTCATCCGCCAGGATCGCGACCAGCATGCGGCTCGGTTTGTCGGCCACCGCGGCCAGGGGATTGTCGCGGATGATGCCGGCCAGCTCCGCCGCCGGCAGCACCGTGATGCGGGAACTCACGCCCGTCTTCTCCAGCAGCGCCGCCTCGATCCGCCGGTGGTGCGGGCCCCGGACGCTCCGGGGGACGGTGAAGACCACGTTGCCGCTGTTCAGCAGGGTGCGGACATCGCGGTAGCCCAGCTTCCCGACGAGGGTGCGCAGGTCCGCCATGGGGACGCGCTTGGCGCCGCCCACATTGATGCCGCGGAGCAGGGCGACATGCGTGGTCAGGAGTCGCCAACCCGGGCCGCGAGTTCCCGTGCCACGGCGGCGAGCTCCCGGTGCTCCGGCTGGAGGGCGCCGTTCGGCCGGGTGGCGAGGTCCTGCAGGATGGTGCGGAGCCCGTCAATGGCCCGCTGGAGCTTGAGCCGTTCGATGCGTGACGCCGCGACGTAGCCGTGCCCGACCCGCATGATGGCCCACATGCTGGTCCGGAGATTGTCCACCGACTGCTGCAGGTGTTCCAGTCCCGCGGGGGCCACTGGGGCCTTGGCTAACCGGGAGTCCACCTCGGCCAGCAGTTGGCCCAGCGCCACGAGCTGCTGGGGCAGCGGTTCGTCGGCCATGCGTATCTCGGAACGGGAAGGGGACAGGGGAAGATACACCGTCACCGCGCGGCGGGACCCCGGCCCCGTCAGGGGGCCGGGGTGGTGGGCTCGCCCAGCCCCTCCAGCCAGCGCTCGGCGCTGGCGCGGTCCCGGAACGGCTGCACGGCGCAGAACGGCTCCACCAGCAGGCTCAGCATGCGCACCATGCCGAAGCCCACATCGCTCTGCACCAGGATGGCGGTGGGCCCGAGTGGGCGGGACGCCGCGACGAGCCGCAGCACCTCCACCATCCGCCGGACGTCATGGGCGTCGAAGGCCACTTCCGCGGACCGGCCGTCGATGAGCTCGGGATACCCCTCGCCCCGGGCCGCCAGCTCCCGGTGCCAGTGCGACTCGAAGTCGGCAAAGGTGACCGGGCCCTCGATCGTGGTTTCCACCCACCGGCGTTCGTGGTCAAACCGCTCGGAGATCGGCATGTCTCCTCCTCCCTGCCGGATACACAATGGGCGCCGGTGCCTGTCTTGCGCAACCGACGCCCAGCAAGGGGACGGGCAAACTACCCGGGGCCCGGACCGCGCCGCTCAGCCTACCAGTGCAGCAGCCCCAGTTCATCAAGAAACGCCGCGACCGTCACCAGCGCCGGGAGCGCCGGCTCGGCCTTGAAGGCCCGGGCGGCGGCCCGCAGCTCCGCGGTCCCGCTGTTCCCGGTCCGCTGGCGGTACCGGCGATGGGCATCCCCCAGCTCGCGAAAGACGCTGCCCAGCGAGGCGCGCACCAGCTCGGCGTCGACCGGCGCGGGCACCGCCGGACGCCGGGCGCGGACACCCGTCTTCCGGGCCCGGCGACGGCGGTTCAGCGCCTCACCGGCTTCCATGACGCGGCGCTCGACGCGCGTGCGGAGGCTCGTGCTCGGCGCGGGGTTGGCAGGGGACATGTTGGCTCCTGGTCTGGGATGGCGGTGCAGCCTGCACCGCGAAGTCGCGTGCGTGAACTGGCCGGCGGGCCGGTTGTGCTAGTTGGTGCCCCACCAGTTGGACCACCGGATCCTGGTATCGTCTCCCCCGGTGCGGGGCCCCGCTGTCCGCGGCGCCGGCGCCGGTCCGGCGGCGTTGTCCGCCACCCAGACTGACAGGGCGGCGTCCACCTCGAGCAGCGGCTGACTCGGTTCGCAGGGGAAGACCGGAATCCGGCGTCCCTCGACCATCAGGAACCACATGGGTGGCGCCGAGGTCAGCTGCTTGCGGGCGTCCGCCGGATGTCCTTCGTACGACACGAAGTGGTAGTCGCGTCCGCGGATGGTGAGGCGCCGCTGCTGGGGCTTGAATGCGGACATGAAGACTCCGGTCGCGGGAGGATGGAACCGGAGTTGGCGGAAAGGCCAGCAACGGAGGTGCCCTGCGACCGAAAGATAACCGGTGGTACGGTCAGGCGCTTCCCGGGCCTGCCCGGCAGGTGCACGCGGGGCCCCGCCGCCCCCCGAAGCGGGCCGCGGGGCCCGGGAGCTTGCGATCCTGGGCTGGATGGGTTATGTTAGGGCGCGATTGATGCGCCAGTGCGCGGACAAGTTCCGAGTAAACGTCTGAGGCCCAGCAATGCTGGGCCTCATTTGCTTGCGATGATCGCATGCAGCGAGGGGGGGGTCCCCCACGTTGTGGGAACGCCCCTCTCGTGAGGGTTTGTCACGAGACAGTGAGGCCGCCAGGGTCGGCATGACCGGGCCGGTGGCCAGTAGATCAAGGAGTAGGGCAATGCGTACTACGGGCACGGTGAAATGGTTCAACGACGCCAAGGGCTTCGGCTTCATCACGCCGGAGGGCGGCGCCAAGGATTGCTTCGTGCACCACAGCGCCATCACGGGCGAGGGCTTCAAGTCCCTGGCCGAGGGTGAGCGCGTGGAGTTCGACGTGGTCCAGGGGCCGAAGGGTCCTGCGGCCGAAAAGGTGAGCCGGATCGCCGCCGGCAGCTAACGCCGGAAGCCGGTACGTCGGCAATGAATCAGCCGGTCCCACCATTGGTGGGGCCGGCTGTTTCGCGTCCGGGGCGCCTTGTCAGGAGCGGCGCGGCACGGCGCGGGCCGCCAGCGCCGCGGGAAGTCCCACCCCGAAGATGTGGATCAGGATGCCCGGGATCATCTGCGCCAGCGAGCGCGGCCCCACCGAGATGGCCGACAGGGGGATGACCACGAAGTTCATCACCACGAACACCCCCACGCCGTAGACCGCTCCGGCCAGGAAGGGGCGTTCGGTCAGCACCCCAAGCCGGCGGCTGGCCAGGAAGTAGGTAAGCACCACCGTCCCCGCGATGAAGAAGTGGAGTCCCGCCCCAGCCAGTGCGGTGGCGGCTCCTCCCTCGTACGCCGGACGGCCCAGCAGGCCGGCCGCAATGCTCTGCAGCACCCGTTCGGCGGAAACGCCCTTCGATGCGGCCCGGATGATGGCGAAGGCGCCGTCGAGCACTCCCACCGCCACGGTACCGAGCAGCACCGCCCGTACCGGCCCGGGCGCAGGCTTGGAGGAGGGCATCACGCAGAAGCTCCGGGAGCATTGGGGACCATCGGTCTCGGGGGAGACGACCGGCGCACCGCCCGACGCACGGGGTTAGGTGGCCGCCTGCTTCGCCAGGAAACGGGTGAGGGCGGCCCCAGCCTGCCGACGCACCATCCCCTGCACCAGTGGCGTCCAGCCCAGCAGCGCCCCTTTCACCCCCAGCGCCTGCCGGGTCCAGCGGTACAGGTCAAAGCTGTCCACATGTCCCGCGATCAGCCCCCGCTCGAACCGGAACGCCGCGCGAATCACGTTGTGCACCGGACGCCCGGTCGCGCTGTAGGTGTACCACGCCTCCCAGCGCGCCGCGCCGATCTCCCCGTTCGTCGTCACCTCCCCGAAGCGCACCCGCAGGTCAGTGGCCCGGGCACAGAGCATCCGCCACATGCCGCCGACTTCGGCTCCGCGCAGGTGCTGGAACACCGGGTCGGAGAAGTGCGCCTCGGGGGCATAGCAGGCCGCCATGGTATCCGCGTCGCGGTTGCCGAAGGCGGTGTAGAACCGGGTGATCAGGGCGGCGTGGGTGGGCATCGGTGGCGGCGGCTCAGTCGGGGCGGCGCAGCAGATCGGAGATCGTGGCCAGGTGGTGGTCGTCGTGCTCCGCGATGAAGAACGCCAGGTCGAGCAGCCGCATCCGCTCCCGGAGCCGCGGGTGCAGCGCGGCGCGGAGCCAGTCGGCCTCGTCCGCCTCCTCCAGCTGGCGCACCAGCTCCCGCCGGGAGCCGCGCAGCCGCGCCACCAGCTCGGCCAGCGTCCGGCTGTTGTGGTGGGCCTCGTGGGTGCGACGGTTCTCGAGGTCGGCGGCATGGAGCGTGTCGCGCCCCGTGGCGAGGTCATCCACCCGGCTGGCCCAGAGTTCCTCGAGGTCACCGAGATGGCCCACGTTCTCCAGGATGGACCACCGGCCCTGCACCTGGAGCGTCAGCCGGGCCGCCGGGACGCCGGCCAGCCGGTCGGTCAGCCGCGCCGGGGTCCCCCGCAGCCGCTCCAGCAGGCCGGGCGCGGCGGTGACCGGGAGGTCAAAGGTGAAGCGTCGCTCGAACCAGGGCTGGCGCGGAACCATGTGGCATCCGGTCGGGGGAAGGGCGGCGATCTTGCGCCGCCGGGGCGCGGCGAGGAGAATGTGCCCTGGCCGGACCCGACCGGCAAGCAGGTAGATTGCTCCCTCCCCTCAACGCCCATGGGCCCCGATGCCGCTCCGTCACCTGCTGCTCGTCTGCCTGCTCGGAGGCTGCGCCTCGCGCGCCGGCTCGCCCGCCCCCGCGGTGGCGCGGTCCGCGGAGTTCTGGACGCCGGTCAGCCCCGCCGCGGCGGGATACGACTCGCTGACGCTTGCCGCGTTGGACGCCGAACTGGCGGCCGGGCAGTACGGCCTGGTGGACGGCTGGATGGTGGTGCGGAAGGGCCGGATCGTCTGGGCCTCCGAGTGGCGGCGCAACTATGACTCCGTGTGGGCCGCGCTCGCCCCGGCGGATACCGTCTCCCACCTGTTCAACTACGACCACCCGGACTGGCACCCCTGGTACCACCGCTCCCGGCTCCACACCCTGCAATCGGTGACCAAGAGCATCACCAGCGGACTCATCGGCCTCGCGATCGCCCGGGGCGAGATCGCCTCCCTCGACGCGCCGATCCTGCAGTACTTCGACACCACCGGACTCGCGTTCCTGGATGCCCGGAAGCGGGCGATCACCGTGCGGCACCTGCTCACGATGTCGCCCGGCATCGACTGGAACGAGAGCCTGCCGTACACCGATTCGGCCAACACCGCCACCCAGATGGAGGCCAGCCGGGACTGGGTGGCCTACGTGCTCAACCGCCCGATGTCCCACGAGCCCGGCACCCACTGGGCGTATTCCTCCGGGGCCAGCGCCCTGCTGGCCGCGGTGCTGGTCCGCGCCACCGGCCGGCCGGTGGCCGAGTACGCCGGTGAGCACCTCTTTGCGCCGCTGGGCATCCGGGAATGGCACTGGAAGCAGACCCCCACCGGCCTGCATGACACCGAAGGCGGGCTCTATCTCCGCACCGAAGACCTGGCACGGATCGCCTGGCTGTACCACGAGGACGGCGTCTGGGAGGGGCGGCGGGTGCTGCCGGCGGGGTGGGTCGCACAGAGCTTCGAGCCATCGGCGCCGACGGCGCCGGATGCCCGTTTCCGCTACGGCTTCCAGTGGTGGCTCTACGCCGATCCCACCACGCCGGGAACCTGGCTGCCGGCCGGCTCGGGCTACGGCGGCCAGTTCCCGATCCTGCTCCGGGCCGACTCGGCGGTGATCGTGATCAACCAGTGGAACATCCACGGCCGCGGGCTCTCGCCCCTGGAATTCGTGCGGCGGGTGCGGGCGGCGCGCCGCTGAGCGGCGCCGGCTCGCGTCACCGGCGTCCGGTCACAGCCACCGGCGCACCCGTGCCCGGTAGGCCCGGTACTCCTCCCCGAAGCGCCGCTCCATGTAGGCCTCCTCCCGGGCGATCACCCCGTACTGCATCACCACCAGCACCAGGGGCAGCAACGGCAGCGGCCAGAGCGTGTTCACCCAGCAGGTGATCCCGAGGTAGAGAAACGTCATCCCCACGTACATCGGGTTGCGGGTGAACCGGTACGGCCCGGAGATGACGAGGGCGGTACTCGGCTTCCAGGGTTCGGGGCGGGTGCCGGCCCGGCGGAAGGCGAACAGCGCGGGCAGCGCCAGGAGACCAATCACCAGGCAGGCTGGCCCCAGGATGCCGGGCCATGGTGGGGGGAGCAGGCTCCGGGGGACGAAGTCGTGGAGCAGGAGCGCCAGGAGCAGCGGCACCCCGAACACCAGCGGGGGCGGGGCGATGACGCCGGGGATGTCGGGCGGGGAGCTCATTTACGCAATCTACTTGTGGGGCGTCCATCCGGGGCCGTCCCTCCCGGACCCCCCGGCGGCTCGACACCGCGCTCCCGGGGCGTATCTTCATGAAGTCCAATCCTTCCGCCGGGGAATCCGCATGGCCGCTGAGAGTTCCGCGCAGGAGCAGCTCGATGCTGCCCAGGCGAGCTACGAACGTTGCCGGCACTCCGAGGCCTTTCTGGCGGACTTCTACGAGGCCTTTCTGGGGAGCGATCCGGCCATCCGGCCGCTGTTCGCGCACACCGATTTCGATCGGCAGCGGCGGCTGCTCCAGCACGCGCTGGGCCTCCTGTTCAGCTTCGCCCGCCGTCCCAACCCGAACCTGCTGGAGCGGATCGCCACCCGGCACGGCCCGGCCGAGATGGACATTCCCGCCGATTACTACCCCCGCTTCATGGACGCGCTGCTGGAGGCGGTGCGGAAGCACGATCCCGAGTCCACGCCGGCCATCGCCGAGGCCTGGCGCGCCGCGCTCGCGCCGGGGATCCGGTACATGGAGCGGTACGGACGATGACGCGGTCGGGCGCCTGTGAGCGGTGTGGCGCGGCCATCATGGCCGGCGCCCGCTTCTGCGCATCCTGCGGGGCCGACGTCTCCGATCAGCAGGGGGAAATGGCGACGACGCCCCTGATGGTGGGCGGCGCCAGCACCCAGCAGATCAAGCTGGCGCTGCTGGACCGTCTCCGGGACTTCACGCTGGGCGAGTACGAGATCCTGGTCGAGCTCGGCTCCGGCGGGATGGCGTCGGTGTACCTGGCGCATGATATCCAGCTGGACCGCAAGGTGGCCATCAAGGTGATGCATCCCCAGCTGCTCGAGGGCGAAGGGATGATCGAGCGGTTCCGGCTCGAGGCCCGGACCGTCGCCGCGCTCAGCCACCCGCAGATCGTCCCCATCTACGCGGTGAAGAGCGCCGAGGATCTCTTCCTCTTCATCATGAAGTTCATCGAGGGGCAGCCGCTCGACGGCATCATCAAGAAGCAGTCGCCCCTCGACCCCGTGATGGTCCGCCACCTGCTGAGCCGCGTGGCCGAGGCGCTGGGCTACGCCCACCGGCAGCGGGTGATTCACCGCGACATCAAGCCCGCCAACATCATGGTGGACATCGAGGGCAACCCGGTCGTGACCGACTTCGGCATCGCCAAGGTGGCGAACACCGAAGGCCTCACCATGACCGGCGCCGCCATCGGCACCCCCTACTACATGAGCCCGGAGCAGTGCCAGACCGGGCCGCTCACCGGGGCCTCCGACCAGTATTCCCTCGGCGTCATGGCCTACGAGATGATCACCGGCCACCTGCCGTTCCAGGGCGGGAACCCGATGACCATCATGTTCCGCCACGTGAACGAGCCACCCGCGCCGATCCTGCCGCAGGTGCCGCAATGCCCTCCCGACCTCGCCGCGGTGGTGGAGCGGATGCTGGGGAAGAAGCCGGAGGACCGGTTCCCCACCATGGACGAGCTGGTGCGCGCCCTCGCCGCCCCGGTCATCGCGCACGATGATCCGGTGCGCAGCCAGCTGATCCGGTACGCCATGGAAGGGGACAACCGAAAGCTGCTCAAGCGCGTCAGCACGCCGCGGAGCCCGCTGCCCACCGCCCCCTCGCGGCCACCCCGGACACCGGCGCGCTCCCGGGTGGCGGCCCAGGCGCCGCCGTCGGTCACCGTCCAGGCGCTGCCGCCGCGGCCCGGCTCGAAGCGTCCGCTCCTGATCGGTGGGGCCATTGCCACGCTGGCCGTGGCCGGCGCGCTCCTCGTCCTCAAGCCGTGGCAGGGGGGAGCGCCGGCGCCCGGCAGCATGACCACCGCGGACAGCCAGCCGCCGGCGCAGACGCCGCCGCTCACCGTACCCGTTGACTCCCAGGTGGCGGCCCCCGCTCCCGCCGAGCCCGCGGCGATCTCGCGGCCGGAGCCGGTGTCGGACACGGCGAACCCGCCCGCGCCGCGGGTCGAGGCGCCGCCCCCCCGGCGGCCCCCGGTCACGACTCCGGCCCCCGTTTCCCGCATCCCCACCACGCGCCTGGTCCGGGTCAGTGGACCCACGACCCTCAACGTCGGTGAGCCGGCGGTGCTCGAGGCATCACCACTCGACTCCGCCGGCCATGAGGTGCCGGGCCGGCGGGTGGACTGGACCTCCAGCGCGCCGGAGGTGGTCTCGGTCAACCGGGCCGGGGCGGTGGTGGGGCGGCAGGCGGGGCGGGCGGTCATCACCGCCACCGTGGACAACATCCCCGGGGCGATCACGCTGACGGTCCGGGCGCCGGAACAGATGACCCTCTCCCTGACGCCGACCCAGGTCGGCCTTGATGTCGGCGAGACTACCAGGCTCAACGCGACCCTGGCGGGAGTCGCCAGCGGGTCCACGGCACCGGCAATTCAGTGGAGCAGCGCCAGCCCCCAGGTCGCGACGGTGGATTCCGAGGGCCGGGTGACCGGACGCGGCGCCGGCAGCACCACGATCGCCGCCAGCGCCGCGGGCCGGCAGGCCACCGCCGCCGTCACGGTCTCCACCCGCGGGCCCAGCGAGGCGGAGATCCGGGCGGAGGTCACCCGGGTGATCCGCGCCTACGCCGCCGCCCTCGAGGCCAAGGACGTCGCCGCGGTGCGGCGGCTCTATCCCTCCATGACCGACCGGCGGGAGCGGGAGCTGCGGGAGTCGCTGCCCAACCTCCGCAACCTCCGGGTGCAGCTGTCGGTCGCCGACGTGCAGCTCGCCGGCGACCTCGCGACCGCCACCGTCACCGGGTCGTGGACGTTCGTGGCCGGCGGCAACCATACCGAACTGCCCGCGAACAACGTTTACTCGCTCGCCCGTCGCGGCGAGTGGGTCATCACTGAAATCCGCTGAGGTTGGCATGACCATCCGGCTGCGCCTGCCCGCCGTCCTGCTGCTGTCCGGCCTGGTGCTCGGCGGCTGCAGCGAGGTGCTGGAGGATTTTCCCGACACCAGCGTCGCCACCATCCGGATGAGCAGTGACAGCCTGGACCTGGTGATCGGCAGCCAGGTGGATCTCGGCGCCTTTCCGCTCGACAAGACCGGCGCCCTCCGGCCCGGCCGGGTCATCAGCTGGAGTTCCTCCGACCTGGCCGTGGCCACGGTGGACGACAGCGGGCGGGTCGCGGGGGTGAGTGGCGGCACGGTGACCATTACCGCCACCACGTCGGGCGTCTCGGGGCAGTCCCGGGTCAGGGTGGGGAACGCCCCGCTGATCCAGCTCTCCCGCACCGCGGTGCCGCTCGCCACGCAGGCGGGACAGACCAGCCCGCCGCCGGAACTGGTCACGATCACCAATAGCGGCGGGCTCAGCCTCACCGGCCTCACGCTGGGCGCCATTGCCTACACCGGCCCCACCTCGGGGTGGCTGGTGGCGTCGCTCAACGCCACCTCCGCTCCCGCCACGCTGACGATCACCCCGGTGACCGCCGGGATCTTCAGCGCCGGCAACTACTCCGCGATCATCCCCCTCAGCTCATCGGTGGCGGCCAACAGCCCCGACACCATCACGGTGTCGCTGGCCGTGGCTCCCGGCCCCCCGACGGCGCGGGTCATGACCATCGCTGGGGGGAATGGGCAAACCGCCGCCGCCGGATCGACGGTGGCCGTGGCGCCCAGCGTGCAGGTGGCGGACACCTTCGGCAACCTCGTGGCCGGTCTCCCGGTGACCTTCCAGGTGCTGACCGGCGGCGGGGGCGTTACGGGAGCGGTGGCCAACACCAACGCCTCCGGCATCGCGACGGTCGGTTCGTGGACCGTGCAGGCCACCGGGGCGGTGCCGGCCAGCGGCCGATTCCCCAATCAGCTCATCGCCACCGCGGCCGCCGCCACCGGCGTCACCTTCGACGCCGACGCGTACTTCTCCTACACCACCCACGTGCACGGCATGTGGGTGGCGTACTCCTGCACCGGGTGTCATGGATCGTCGGGGGGGCTCAGCCTGAGCGGAACGGCGGCGGCGACCTACAGCGGGGAGCTGTTCAACGTGGCGACGTCCTGCGCCTTCGGGGGCGGCGTCCTGCAGGTGGCCGGCGGGGGCGGCGCCAGCGCGGAGGCCAACAGCCTGCTCATGCTCAAGCTGGACCACTCCTCGTCGCTGGCGACCTCCCCCTGCACCCTCGGCATGCCCCCCGCCGCGCCGCTCCCGGCGGCGGTGCGCGACACCGTCCGGGCCTGGATCCGGGCGGGGGCGCCGCTCAACTAGGCGCGGCGCCCGCGGCTAGAAGGCCCCTTCCAGCCCCGCCGTCCAGATGAAGTCCGGCTGCATGCCGGACTTCCGCAGCGGGGCAATCCCGTTCACCACCAGGATCGACCCGCCCCGCACCCGGAACTTCATCCCCAGGGAGAGGTTGGCGAGGTTGTCGGAACGATCGGGGATGCTGGTGCTCTGGATCCGCCGGTCGAGCGGAAAGGAGTACACCAGGTCGCCGGGGAGCTTGAGCTTGTCCTCCCCCACCTGGAACGAGGTCAGCAGGTCCGCGGCCACCGTGGCCCAGCGCGTCATCTGGTGGTCGAACCCGATGGCCCCCCACACCGCGTCGTTTACCTCGTTCGAGGACCGGAACAGGTAGCCCAGGTTGAGGTGCGGCGAGAAGTCGCCGAACTGGGCTGACATGATTCCCATGGCCCGCACGCTGGTAAAGCCCGCCCCCAGCAGCTCGTTTTCATCTCCCGTGGCGAACCGCGCCTCGCCGAGCAGCGCCGCGCCCAGGGTCTTCGACTGGGCCAGGTTGATCTTCACCCGGCCCACGATGTCCCCGATGCCGCTGGAGGTGCCGGAGGTCCGGGTGGTGGAGCGCATGATCGGGTTCGACGGGTCGCCGCCGAAGTTGTGTACCGTGGAGTTGCCGAACGGCATCACCTGCGCCGTGGCGGTCCCCCGCATGGTGGTGCGGACGAACGGCACCGCCACCCCGACGTCCACGAAGTCGAGCAGCCCCCAGGTGGCGTTCAGGTAGACGCTGGTGGTGCTCAGCTCGAGTCCCATGTTCACGGCGATGTGGTCGTTCTCGAAGTCCGGCACCCCGTAGGTGGTGTCGGGGTCCACGTCCTGGTGGCCGAAGTTGAAGGTGATGTTGTCGAGCGGATTGCCGTTCAGCGTGGTGAAGTTGAGGCCCGCCACATAGGCGCCGAGGAAGAACCGACCCCGGCCCAGGGTCTGGGCGCGCTCGCCGTAGATCGGCCCGGGCGAGGAGGACGACGGCACCGGGAGGCCGCCCACCAGGGTATAGGTCGTGCCGCTCGAGGTGGCGCTGATCGGGGTCGCCGCCACGGTCCGCGCGATGGACGTTTCCAGGAACCCGATCACCGTGTTGGTGCCCTGGGTGATCGCGGGGATGAAGTGGCTCCCATGCCCCGTGCCGACGGAGAGGCACAGCGGCTGGCCGCAGTCGCCGAAGATGAACAGCCGGTCGATGCTGCTCCGGAGGGTCTGCGCCCTGAGGGGCGCCGCGAGGGCGCCCAGCAGGGCGAGGGTGGTCAGCAGGCGCATTCCGATGCTCCGAGGGGGGGACGCTCCGCCCAAGTTACCCGCGCCGGACCGGGCCGCAATGCCCGCCCGGGGCGCGGCTCAGCGTCCGCCCAGCGCCTTGTACAGCGCGGCGTAGGCCGTGGCGGCCTCGGTCCGGCCCAGCGCCAGCAGGTCCTGGGATTCGAGCTGGGTGCGCTCGGCGTCCAGGACCTGCAGGAAGTCGGTGATCCCCTCGGCAAACCGCATCCGGGCGAGTTCCGCCGCCCGCTCGCTCGCGGCGCTGGCCTCCGCCAGCAGCTCCACCCGCGACCGCGAAGCCCGATAGCGCGCGAGCGCGGTCTCTACCTCCTCGATCGCGGCCAGCACCACCTGCCCGTACTCGGCCCGGGCCGCATCCTCCCGCGCGCGGGCCGCATCCACGCCGGTCCGCACCCGCCCGAGGTTGAGCGCGGGCCAGCTCAGCACCGGGCCCACCGAGTAGCGGAAGGTGCCGTCGTCCCCCAGGGCGCCCGCCTCCTGGGCGGTGTAGCCCGCGCTCCCGCTGAGCGACAGCCGGGGCAGGTACTCTGCCCGGGCGGAGCGCACCAGCGCCCCCTGCGCCGCCGCGAACCGCTCCGCGGCCGCCACGTCCGGCCGGTGCCGGGTGACCGAGTCCGGCGATGCGACCGGCACGGAATCGGGCAGGGCGGGCCGGCCTTCCACCGGGCCCAGCTCGGCCGCGACCGCGGTGGGAGCCCGGCCCACCAGCACCCCGATCCGGTACTGCGCCGCCGCCACCTGCGCCTCGCGGGCGGGGATCGAGGCCAGCGTCACGCCGAGTTGCGCGGTGGCCCGCTCGGTGTCGAAGGCCGTGCCGCGCCCTGCCTCCAGCCGCTCCCGGGTCACCTCGAGGGTCCGGCGCTGGTTCGCCGCATTCCGTTGCGCCACGAGCAGCTGCTCCTGGGCGCCGCGCAGCTCGAAGTAGGCCCGCGCCAGTTCGGCGCTGAGCGCCACCAGCACGCCACGCAGGTCTTCCCGGCTGGCGGCCACCAGGGCGCCCTGCGCCCGCACGTTGTGCCGCAGCCGGCCGAACAGATCCAGCTCCCAGGCGGCGTCGAAGCCGGCGTCCCACACATCCTCGTCGGGGAAGCTCCCGGTGGCGCCCGGAAACCCGGCGCTCGCCAGCCGGCGGCGGGCGTAGCCGCCGCTCACCGTACCGGCGGGGGTGAGGTCCAGCGCCGCCCGCGCCCGCCCCGCGCGGGCGCCGCGCACCCGGGCCTGGGCCGCCCGGACATCAAGGTTGGCGCGCAGGGCCTCGTCCAGCAGGCGGGAGAGCGTGGTGTCGCCCAGCCGGCGCCAGAACTCGGTGTCGAACTCGACCGGCGCGTTGGCGTGCTCCGGCCGGTCCGGCGCCGGCGCGCCAAGCGGGCGGTTCGGGTCGGATTCCCGGTAGGCGGCGGGCATGACGACCGGCGCCGCCCGGTAGGCCGGCGTTCCCATGCACCCGGCGGTCAGCAGCAGGCCGGCCAGCAGTGCGCTACGCATGGACGGCCTCCCCCACCCGCAACCCGTCGGTCCCCGCCCGTGCGCCCTCCTCGACCGCGGCCGGCCGGTGCTCCTCGGCGATCAGCAGGTAGAACACCGGCACCACGAAGAGGGTGAACAGCGTGCCCACCGTCATCCCGGTCACCAGCACGATGCCGATGCTGTTCCGCGCCTCCGAGCCGGGGCCCGAGACGAACACCAGCGGCAGGTGGCCGAACACGGTCGCCACCGAGGTCATCAGGACCGGCCGCAGCCGGGTGACCGAGGCCTCGCGCAGGGCGTCGAGCTTCGAGCGCCCCTGTTCCTGCAGTTTGTTGGCAAACTCCACGATCAGGATTCCGTTCTTGGCGATCAGCCCCACCAGCGTGATCAGGCCGACCTGCGAGTAGATGTTGATGGTGGTCAGGTCCAGGAAGCTGAACACCAGCGCCCCCGAGATCGCGAGCGGCACCGAGCCGAGCAGGACGATCAGCGGGTCGCGGAAGCTCTGGAACTGGGCCGCGAGCACCAGGTAGATCAGGAGGACCGCGAAGCCAAGCGTCACGGTGAGGGCCGAGCCCTCGCGCCGGATCTGGCGCGACTCCCCGGCGTAGTCCATGACCATCCCCGGCGCGGCGGCCGCGGTCACCGCCGACTCCAGCACCCGGAGCCCTTCCTCCTTGGTGACCCCCGGCTGCACGCCGCCGAAGATCCGCACCGCGTTCCGCTGCTGGAACCGCTGCAGGGTGCGCGGCGCGGCGCTGGTTTCGATCGTGGTGAAGGTCGAGACCGGCACCAGGGCGCCGCTCGGCGTCTTGATCTTGAGATCGAGCAGCGGCCCCACGGTGGCGCGGTCGGCGTCCCCGATCTGGGGGATGACCTTGTAGCTCCGGTCGAAGTAGTTGAACCGGTTGACGTAGCCGCCGCCGAGCAGCGTCCCCAGCTCCTGCCCCACGGAGGCGAGGTCGAGCCCCAGGTCGGCCACCCGCTCACGATCGATCACCACCCGGGCCTCCGGCAGGTCGATCTTGAGGTCGGTGTCCACGTACAGGAACTTGCCGCTCTGCCACCCGGCGCCCACCACCTGGCCCACGGTGGCCAGCAGCTGCTCCGGCGGCGCGTCGCTCTCGAGCACCAGCTCCACGTCGTACTGCCCCGGCGTCGGGAGCGGCGGGTCCAGCCGGGGGAACACCTGCAGCCCCGGGATCTGGGACACGGCGCCGTACACCTGGCCGTACATCTGCTCGGTGGAGCGGTCCCGCTCCTTCCAGTCCTTCGTGACCATCCCGCCGAAGGCGCCCCAGTTGGCGGTCAGCGACCACATGAACTTGGCCTCCGGGAAGGCCTGGATGGCCCGGACCACTTCCAGCGAGGCCCGGTTGGAGGCGGCGAGCGAGGCGTCCGGCGCCGCCTGCATGAACAGGCTGATGTGGCTCTGGTCCTCCACCGGCGCCAGCTCGCGCCGGGAATAGGTGTAGAGGGGCCAGGCCGCCACCATCACGAGCAGCGAGGCCGCCACCACGCCCCAGCGGATCGCCAGGGCGCCGTCCAGCATCCCCGCGTACTTCCGGCGCACCCACTCGAAGCCGCGGTTCACGATCACCGTCAGCTTCGCCTCCTGCCCATGCTCCGGCACGAAGCGCGAGCTCATCACCGGCGACAGCGTCACCGCCACGATGCCGGAGACCACCACCGCCGCGGCCAGCGTGATCGCGAATTCCAGGAACAGCGTCCCCGTCAGTCCTCCCTGGAAGCCGATCGGGGTGTACACCGCCGCCAGCGTCACGGTCATGGCCAGCACCGGGCCCACCAGCTCCCGGGCCCCGATCAGCGCCGCATTGATGCGGGACTTCCCCTCCCGCACGTGACGCTCGACGTTTTCCACCACCACGATCGCGTCGTCCACCACCAGCCCCACCGACAGCACGATCGCGAGGATGGTGAGCAGGTTGAGGTTGAAGCCGGCGGCGTACATCACCACCGCCGCCCCCACCAGGGAGATCGGCATGG